>CAZUII010000017.1:6507-13141 GCA_964619985.1 uncultured Candidatus Saccharibacteria bacterium | reverse complement strand
AAACCGCAGCTGTCGCCGACTTCAACTCCTCACTCATTGCACACTATACCTTTGATGAAGGAAGTGGGACGACTGCCGGCGATGCGTCAGGCGGCAACACAGGAACCTTGAGCGGAGGCACTGGGTTTGCCTCTGGTAGGATTGGCACGGCTATAAATCTGAATGGTACAAGCGGCGCGGTGACGGCTCCAAGCGATATCATAGGTACTTCGCCCATAAGCATCTCTCTGTGGATATATCCGCGCGGGCCGGGGCAGATAACGGCTTCGATTGTCGATAATGGTCAGACGAGGTTGCTGTATGCGAGCAACAGCAGAGTAAGTTTCTGCAGCGATGGCGGCACGTGTCCCAGTTCGGGGACCGGAGCTTTGCCGACGAATGCATGGACACATATAGTGGTGACCAGAGATGCTTCCGGCGTGGCACATATATACGCAAATGGATCTCTGTCTGGTTCGGCCAATCAAAACAGTGGTACGCCGTCTGCCGGTACTGGACCTGTCAAGCTTGGCAATTCACCGAATGGCGCCCACACATTCGATGGTCTTTTTGATGATGTGCGCATATATTCGCGAGTCTTGTCACCGGCAGAAATAGGCGAACTGTATGCATATAGCGGTAATGGGGGAGGCTCGCCTCCGCCGCCCACCCCACCGGCAAATGAGACGCCCGCAACGCCCGCAAACACACCTACTCCGGTCAATGGTCAATGTTCGGCCACGGTCAATATGTGTGTCACGGGCTTATTAAGCGATACTGCTGACACGAGTACCGTCTATCAGTGGAGTTGTGTGGGGACAAATGGCGGTACTACCGCAAGCTGTACAGCAGCTATTCCACCAGTCGCACAGACGCCTGCAGTTTCCATTTCGTCTGATTGTGCCGCCAACAGTATACGCTGTGTGGATGATACCGCCGGTCCAACGCAGGAGTACGCGTCGATACAAGCCTGCGCAAACGCGTCCGTTGCAGGGGATACCTGCATGGTCTATGCCGGAATATACAATGAACGAGTCGCTATATCGCGTTCAGGGTCCGCATCACAACCCATTATTTTTAAGGCACATGGTTCAGGCGTCATCACTCGCGGTTTTACCATCAGTGCAAGTTATATAACCGTCGACGGCTTTGAAATAACCCACATCACCAATTCGGGCACGTACAACTATCCCGCGATGTATGTAAGCGGTACCAACGGTGTAACGATTATTAACAATAATATACATCATATAGATGGCGCGGGTATCAATATGGGCAACTCCAATTTCCTACAGATTCGTGGCAATCAGATACAGTATATGGGCTATCCAGTCTACCCTCGCAGCGGTCGCGCCGGACTTGAAGGGATATATGGTCAGCCGAACTCCGACGTGCTCATAGAAAACAATACGATATCGTATGTATCGGATTATCTCAATCCATATGGCACGCGTTACGTCTATAGAAATAATACGCTTGGCCCTACGGCACCGGAACTAGTGGAGCATGTCGATGGTGTACAGCCAAACGGCATCACGACGCGCAGTCTGATGGAGAACAATCTATCATTGAACAATAATAGTTCTGACAATCACTTCTTTCTCAATCAGCGGCCGGAATCGATAGGCTGGATTATACGATACAACCGAACTCTGGGATCAAAGGGCGGGTTTGATTGGCGCGATGCGGATAATCATTATTTATATAACAATACGTTCTATGACAATTACACGTATTACACAAGTGGTTTTCAGATTTTATTGACCAACTCGGTGGGAAATATCGCTAGAAATAATATTTGGTATCATTCCGTCAGTACGGGAGGAAATCCGTATAGTATCGGATCAGGATCTTCGGTCGACAATGACTATGATCTCTGGTACAACTCCGGTTCGCCAAGAGAAGCGCACGCGGTGAACGCCGATCCGCAATTTTCAAGTATTTCTGGCGGTATATTTTCTCTCCAGGCTTCTTCTCCTGCAATAGACAAAGGAGGTCCGCTTACGAGCGCGGTCAATGCGGGAAACAGCAGTGTGGCTCTGCAAGTTGCTGACGCCGGTATGTTCCAAGATGGCTGGGTAGGAGTCACCCCAGACAGAATTGCAGTTGGTAGTACGGGGAACTCGGCGCAAATCTCTTCCATAAACTACAACACCAACACCATTACCCTCCGTTCACCACTCACCTGGAGTACCGGTGCTCCCGTCTATCTTCACTCAAAATCAGACGGCACCCAAGTCCTCTATGGTTCCGCTCCTGACATCGGCGCCTTTGAATACAACAACGGCCAGACATACAATCAGCCTCAAACACCTGTAGTGCCGGTACCACCTGTCGTTGCCACATCCGATTTTAACCGCGATGGATTGGTCAACACTCTTGATTTCTCCGTGTTGATTTCGGTATGGAATCGGGCATCAACAGCCCATGATCTCAACAGTGACGGCGTTATCAACACGCTCGATTACTCTATTATGGCTCAACAGTGGAGTAGATAAGTGCCTTAATAAACCGGCTTATGGGGATAAAGTTTTTGTTGTAAAAGGTGTATAATTGGCGCATGAAAGACTCTAATAGTCCGCTCACATTGTTTCGGGCGATTGCTATTGTTGTATTTTGTGCCCTTATTGTCTCGATATATCTAAGCCAAAAGGAAATAGCTGATCACCAACCGAGCTTGAGATTTACTGATGGCATCAATCAGGTCGCGCAAGTCGCGCCAGTCGCCACATTTTCCCTATCTCCGGTATCACAGTCGGTTGTGTCAGGCGCGACATTTAGCGTGAGCATCGTACTCAACACCGGCGGACAGCCTGTGTATGGAGTTGACATCAATCGTCTTCGTTTCAATCCAAGCCTTTTGCAAGTAGTGGATTCGGATACAGCCGTTGCTGGCGTACAAATATCCCCGGGGTCTTCGATGGCGTTGAATGTGGCCAACAGCGTCGATAATACGAATGGCACCATTCAGTTTTCCCAAGTTGCAAATCCAGGTTCAACCTTTACCGGTGTCGGCACCATTGCAACTATAACATTTAGGGCCGTATCATCTGGGGTGGCCAATATTACTATGGATTTTACGTTGGGAAGCAGCCTCGATTCGAATGTTGCCGGTTCGGGAGGGGATTTGTTGTCATCGGTGGGCAGTGGGTCATACACTATTACATCCGTTGACAGCGTAGCTCCTTCGGCTCCCGGTACCCCTGTGCTCGTCGTCATATCCACCAATCAAATAAATCTCTCATGGTCACCTTCGACCGACACGGTAGGGGTGACTGGATATAGAGTAGAGCGTTGTTCTGGGTCGGCAACCTGTTCCACGTATACACAAATAAGCGCTCCGGTGGGTGCGTCGTATAGTGACAATGGATTATCGGCGTCGACAATCTACAGATATAGAGTCAGAGCTACTGATGCTGCCGGGAACATGTCTGTGTATTCTGCTGTTGTAAATGCCACGACTCTCACGCCTCCTGATACTACCGCACCAACAATATCAGGCATTACGCTTTCCGCTGTTACCGGTACTGGCGCCACCATATCTTGGACGACAAATGAAAATGCCGATACGCAGGTGTTCTATGGCCTGACCAGCGGATATGGATCGCAGACTACATTGAACGCAACACTCGGCACTTCTCACACAGTTTCCATTTCCGGACTTTCACCAGGAACAGCCTATCATTATCAAGTCAGGTCAAAGGACGCCGCAGGGAATACGGCTTCTTCAGTTGATAATATAATTACCACGCAAAGCTCGGCGGATACCACTGCTCCTGCAGCACCTTCTGGGGTGACCGCTACCGCTACCGGGGAGAATAGAGTTCAGATTTCGTGGACAGCATCCAGTGATCCTGCCGGATCCGGTCAGCTGGTATCCGGCGTGACGGGGTATCAAGTATTCCGATCAGGAGTTCTGATTACGACAGAAACCGCTACAGCCTATCTGGATGTTGGTTTGGCAGCGAATACGCTCTATACCTATCAGATTGCAGCCGTTGATGCGGCGGGGAATATATCTGTAAAGTCCGCTTCGGTCAGTGCCACGACGCAGGTATCTTCATTGCCGGTGCAGAGAAAGATTACCGTGCTTCCCGAGGGCATTCCAACAGCTCGCCGCGATATATCGGGGACAATCGAATTTATCGATCCATCGACTTTATCAAAAATATACCAGTCGAGCATCACCACTGATTCATCGGGAACATATCTCATGAGTGTGCCGTCGGGTCTTGCCTCCACAGTTACTCTGCGTCCGGTTATCGTAGGATATTTGTCACGCTTGTTGCGAAATGTTGATATACGAGACACGGCAGTACTCGAAGCCGCGTTTGCGACATTACCGGCCGGCGATTTCAATGGCGACCAGTCGATAAATACCGTGGATTATTCATACATGAATGACAAATGGGGGACAGCCGATTCCCTGGCTGATATAAACAAAGATGGCACGGTCAATTCCCTCGACTTCTCCTATCTATCGAAAAACTGGCTCTTGTCGGGAGAGTAGACGCATGTGTGATATACTATGTTATAAGCATCAGATACAGATATACACATTTAATATGTTACATACAATGAGAACAATCAAAAATTTATCCTACACAGTTGCCGTGTTTGCTGTTATGTTGTTCATGGCCCCGTCTATGGCATCCGCCGCGACCTTGTCGGTATCTCCCTCATCTCAAGCAGTGAGAGCCGGCGACACGTTTACGGTCAGCGTGCAGCTTGACACTCAAGGTTCATCCATTGACGGTGTAGACATTCGCTACCTGTCGTACAATCCGGCTCTCTTGCAGGTACAAGACTCCAATGCGTCGTTGGCGGGTGTTCAGATAACTCCTGGAAACCTCATGCCATCTACATTGCTCAATAATGCGGACAATTCGTCTGGCCGCATCTCATTTTCCCAAGTGGCCATGGGCGGGACAAAATATGCCGGGTCAGGCACCTTGGCGACCATAACATTCAGGGCAGTCCAATCCGGTACGGCAGATCTCACGTTTAGTTATACTGCGCGCAATACGACAGATTCAAATGTCGCGGCTGCCGGTACGGATGTGTTAAATGCGGTCATAAATGGTTCCTATGTTATACGGGGTGGTTCTGTCGTCTCTATTCCAGAGACGGTGCCGACGGTACCTGCCGTGACCAATCCGACGAGCGGTGCCGGCAGGAATAAGCCGATATCGAATAAGCCTTTTGTCGGCATCACTACTGACGATGAAGGAGCCTCATCATCCGAAGCGTATGTGACATCATCCGACGAATACGGGCCCGGATCATTCTTGGATATCTTGAAGTACATCATCCAGCGCATTTCGAATGGCATATCGCGCATTTTCGGTACTCGTTGATTCAAGCGGCCAATATTATACGTCATATATACAACGCCTTCATCCACGAAGGCGCGACATGGTATTATTGATATTGCATGAATAGATCTTACTCTGCACTGATATATACGCTATCCATCCTTGTCATTTCATGCATGGTTTTTTCTGTCACCCCTGTCCACGCCGCCGACCCGTCAACGTCTGGCTTGCTCGGGTACTGGGCGTTTGATGAGGGTACGGCGTCGAGTACCGCTGATTCGTCGGGCAATGGATACACCGCTAGTCTTAATGGTGTAGTAAATTGGATTACTGGCAAGATAGGTACCAATGCGGTAAGTTTTTCATCAAGTACAAACGAATATATAAATACAGGCGCTGATCCTATTACTGGTACGAATGCTACCAGTACTCTCACCGTATCTGGGTGGATATATCAGAGTGGTTTTGGCGGGAGCAATGCCGGAAAGGTCTTTAGCAATTCAAAAGCACTGATACAAATTGGATCCACCGGCCGCATAGCGTACAGCAGTGATGGCGGCACGACACTTGCAAATACGGCCACGAACGCTGTTCCATCATTGACATGGACGCATTTTGCGCTTACGCGCAATATTTCTGGACAGATAAATTGGTATATAAATGGCTCTGCTAATGGAACTGCAAATCAGAACGCCGGCTACATGGCCACCGGTACTACGCTCTATATCGGCAATCGTCCAAACGGCTCGGCCACGCAAGCCTGGGCTGGATATATCGATGATATTCGCATGTATAATCGTGTGTTGTCCGGGTCGGAAATTACAGATTTATACAATGCGGCATCTTCTTCGCCAGATACCATACCGCCAAATGCATCAAACGGGCTTCCAACGGGAACATTTCCTTCTGATACAACCTCGGTTACTCTCATGGCTAGTACAACCGAAAATGCCACCTGCAAATATGGCACCACCGCAAATACCGCTTATGCGTCTATTGCCAATACATTTAGCACCACAGGCACGCGATCACATGAACAGGTATTGACGGGTCTTGTTGGAGGAACCTACAACTACTATGTGCGTTGTCAGGATTTATCTCCGAACACAAACGCAAGCACCAGTGATTATCGGATAAACTTTACGATTACCGACGTCACGGCACCGGTTATATCTTCTATTGTCGGCACTCCAGCGACGACTACGGCTACTATAACGTGGACTACCGATGAAGGATCGGATTCGCAGATAAACTATGGACTTACCTCGACATATACCGCGTCGACAACGCTCAATTCATCATCGGTAACGTCGCATTCGCACACCATCTAGGGATTGAGG
>CAZUII010000017.1:0-6497 GCA_964619985.1 uncultured Candidatus Saccharibacteria bacterium | reverse complement strand
ATCGGGTGCGTTCTACGGATGCCAGTGGAAATATGAGTGTCTCTTCGGATCAGACGTTTACTACCGCATCATTTGCCGGGACATATCCAGTGGTTGATCTATATGTTGATATGGAAACTGGCACTGTTGGCGCATCGACGACGAAAGATCTTATGACTACAGCTACTCATGGCAGCAATTTTAGCTGGTCGACGACTACGCCGTTCACTGCCATGATCATGTCTACGACATCCGAACAGGTTTTACCGATACCGGTGCAAGTTGGCAGTGGAGGAACAGTATATACCGATAGCGGCACGCAAGGCTGGTCGTATGATCAAACAGTCCCAAACCAGACCGCCACGCTCACATTGTCCGGAGCGCCATACAATACGCTAAGCATTGCAGGGTTCATTATTTTCGGCACACCTATTCCCAGCGGGGGACAAAACCAACTATGGGATCATGTGCAATTCAACGGTACGGCAGGACTCGGTAGTCAGGGGGCGGTATTGCAGCAGCATCTTACTACTAGCGGTTCGGTAAATGAAGTATATGTTCACGTCGCGAGTACCAGCGGCTCGAGCGCTGGAGTTCCTGTTGCAGTAACGCAAGGTCAGCGCTATTGGTATTCAATGCAGTGGAATAAAGCGGATCTAAGGGTTTATTTATCTTTGTATAACCCGGATACATGGTCATTAGTGGGAACTTCCTCGGATATTCTCACAAACGATGCAAATCAAAATGGTACGGTGTCGGGGGTTAGTATTCTCGAAGACCATAGCTTGACCGCATCATCGTACATACACCACGATGATCTTCTTGTCGACTGGACCAATGCAAAATACCCTCTGGTTCCCGATGCCTATGCGCCATCAGTGGAGATGACAGTGCCGACGAACGGTGCAACAGTGACCGGCAGTTCAGTCACGCTTACCGCTTCTTCGACCGACAACGTGGCGCTTGCCGGCGTCCAGTTCAAACTTGATACCAACACACTCATCGGTTCCGAAGACACTTCGTCTCCATATACTGTCAGTTGGGATTCTACCGGAGCTTCGAACGGCAGTCATACGCTGGTCGCGGTATCGCGGGATACGACAGGGAACTACGCGACCTCATCGCCTTTTACGGTGACGGTGAATAACGATAGTACTGCGCCGACTATCACCAACGTTTCTTCCGACAAAACAAACGGCACCTATGGTGTTGGAGAAGTTATAGATATTGACGTGACATTCTCGGAATCTGTGACATCGACAGGCAGTGTCACAGTGACGCTTGAGACTGGCGACACGGATCGCACTTGTACATTCACTGTCTCTTCGGCGACGACTGGCACCTGTAATTATACCGTTCAGGCAGGTGACACATCGTCCGATCTCACGGTATCGAGTATAGCAGGCACTATTGCCGACGGGTCTTCAAACCCCATGACCAATTTTGTGCCCACGACCAATCTGGCTGCAAACAAAGCGCTTGTCATAGATACGACAGCGCCTGTCAGATCGGCGGGAAGTCCTACGGGTACCCAGAGTTTTGGTACTGCGTCCGTCAACCTGACACTTACGACCGACGAGGCAGCTACCTGCAAGTACTCCGCGAGTTCAGGAACGGCATATGGATCCATGAGCTCGTTTGGTACGACGGGAGGCACGAGCCATTCGCAAACAATAAATAGCCTATCAAATGGGTCGTCATATACCTATTATGTGAAGTGTCAGGATGGCTCGGCAAATACCAACGCCACTGATTATTCGATATCATTTTCTGTGGCGTCTGATTCTACAGCACCGACGGTGTCCCTGACCGCACCGAGTGATGCGGCGACGGTTACCGGGTCGTCAGTTTCTTTGACGGCCACGGCAAGCGACAACGATGCAGTTGCCGGCGTCCAGTTCAAACTCGACACGAACACCCTTGTCGGCAGTGAAGACACAGGATCGCCATATGCTGCCACCTGGGATAGTACTGGCGTGGCCGACGGCAGTCACACACTTATCGCGGTTGCTCGAGATAGCACGGGAAACTACGCGACCTCATCCACAGTGACCGTGACGGTAGACAATACTGCTCCCGTGTTGTCTGCCGGTTCACCATCGAGCGCGCTCGATGCCGGTACGACAGCTACGACCATCTCTCTCACCACCAATGAGGCCGCCACATGTAAATATGGCACGACCGCAAATACCGCTTATGCATCGATATCCGACACATTCGGCACGACCGGCGGCACGAGCCACTCCGCATCTATTTCAGGACTATCGAATAGTACCTCATATGCATACTACGTTCGTTGTTCGGATGGATCGGGAAATGCAAATGCCAGCGATTACTCGATATCATTTTCTGTAAGCGCTGCGGCGCAGTCGGGAGGGGGTGGAAGTAGTGGTGGCAGTGGAGGCAGTAGTGGCAGCGGTGGCAGTGGCAGCAGTGGCAGCATTAGTTCATCTGTTTTGTCCTCGCCCTATTATCAATCTCTATCAGGGGCTATTCTTGCTTCAACGCCGCTGTTGCAGCGTCTCATCAATCTTTCAGGCCTGACTGCTGGTTCGAGAAGTCCTGATGTAAAAACGCTTCAGATGACGCTTAATAAGCGCGGCTACATTGTATCCACGAAGGGCGCGGGAGCGCCGGGGTTTGAAACCGATTATTTTGGACCGGCGACGAAAGCGGCCCTTCAGAGATTCCAGTGTGCGGTGCTAAAGAGGTGCGCCGATGCCACTGCGGGTATGCTTGATTCGGTCACCATAAATGCATTGAACATTCCGGCGTCAGTGCCGGTAGCAGCAGCGCCAGCGTTATCGAAGTCATCTTTGGTGAGACAACTCGGACCGGGTATACGGGGACAAGATGTCAAAAATCTGCAGAGGTTCCTCAATGCTCACGGTTTTATTGTCGCGACAGCAGGCCCTGGATCTCCTGGAAATGAAACCATGATCTATGGAGATGCCACAGCCCGGGCTATTTCTGCATTCCAAGAGCAATACAGGGCAGAAATACTCGCTCCTTTCGGATTGACAGAAGGTACCGGATTTGTAGGTGACAAGACACTTAAAAAGCTCAATGAACTCATGTCAAAATAGAAAGTCGGACAAGTATTGATGAGCCCTTGGTAATATGGGATAATAACACCTGTCGTACGCACTATTATTTATTTTAGTTCAATTTTATGGACCCTATTACACCGGTTCCGCAGGCCCCCGTACCGCAAGCTCCCGCCTCTGCCTCCTTTGACGGCCCCGTAGCGCTTCTCAAGTTTGGTTGGAGTACTTTTACCAAGCATTGGAGGTTGTTCCTCGGTATTATATTGGTTCCTGCAGCTTTGTATGCTATCGGCATTTTGTGTGCCTCAAGTGTCCCGGCAATCGGGGGAGCGGGGGCTATTATCGGTTTTATATGTATTATTGCCGCTTACGTATTCTTTGTTGCAGCTATGCCAGCGACTGTACAGGCATTGCATACAGTAAGTCTTGATGCTGGAGCTGTTGTGTCAGTCAAAGCACAGTATGGCTATGGATTCAAGGTATTTTGGTCAATGGTTCTTGTTCTGATTATTGCGAACTTCGTCAATCAGGGCGCGACGCTGTTACTGGTGATCCCTGGCATTTTCGTGATGGTTTCAACACTGTTATATATGTACACATTCGTTATCGATGGCAAGCGCAACTTCGGGGCTCTTACTGAAAGCTACAGTCTTGTCCGCGGGCGCTGGTGGGGAGTTTTTGGGAGGTTTATCATCTTGGCCCTGGTCGGTCTTGCGATATATCTTGTAGTTTTGGGCCTTATGTTCTTAACACATCTCCTTCCGGGTGTTGTTGCTTCTATAATCGACATTGTCATTGGCATAGCGCTGTTTACATTTATGTGGACCTTTGGCAATGCGTATCTCTATCGTCTGTACATTACGCTCAAATCGACCCGCACTAACCAAACTCCTACCTCGACCTTCAGGGGATGGCTCATTGCATTCTTGTGCATAGGTGCGGTCTTGGTACCGATTGCCATCGTGGGTATCTTGTCTTCGGTCGTCCTCGTCTCTCTCAATGCTGCACGTATGAAAGGGCTTGAGGCTCAACAAAGATCAAATGCCGCAATGACCGAGATTCAACGCCAGATTGACGCTGAAAACCTCAAGATGATCCAGCAAGGTCAGACTGCTGTACCGCCAGTACAAAAATAATCCGTAACGCATCATTATCCAGATGTCCTCCTGGTCACAACGCCGAAAATCAGTTTACGCACTCATCGTCTTTCTTGTCGTAGTCGGTGCCGTTGGCATACCCTCGTTTTATCTGTTGTACCAGGCGCCGACCTGTGATGATGGCATTATGAACGGCAGGGAGGAAGGGGTTGATTGCGGAGGTTCCTGTCAAAAGCTTTGTCAGACGTCATTTTTGGCACCCTCATTGGCTTGGACGCGCTTTGAACAGGTGTCGCCGGGGCTGTATAACGTGGCCGCATATATCGTCAATCCGAACATTGATGCCGAGGCCTTGAACGTGCCGTACCACATGGTGCTCTATGATGATCGTGGGGTGTTGATCACGGATACGGCAGGGAAGGTCACGTTGCCTTCTCACCGCAATACCCTTGCATTTAAGGGTGCCATCAATGTCGCCAAGCGTATTCCCGCCAAAGCCTTGTTTGAATTCACCGCGCCACCGGAGTGGCACAAAAAGAAAGATGGCTTGACTGCGATTGCCATTGGCGACAAAAACTATCTCGAGGACGATCTCGGTTCTTCGTTGACGGTAACGATAAAGAATACCAGCGTATATCCGCTATTCAATATTGGCGTGTATGTGGTGCTGTATGACAAAGATGGCAACGCACTTGGATTTTCCAAAACATCAATTGATGAGATTCCGGCACACGGGAGCGCTCCGGCTCCATTTACTTGGCCGACGAATCGTCATGGCGCGGTTATTTCAATAGAAGTCCTTCCCGTGGCGGAATAGAAAAGGTAGACTGTCGGTATATGAACTCCTTGCAGACTCGCACGACATCTTCATACGAGCTGGGTTCCGGTCGCCGTCGTGGTATGGATTGGTGGCTTTTTGGTGCCACCATCCCGATTTTGATTGCCGGGTTGATGACTATGTTTTCTTTTACAGGCAACAATGCGTTTGCCAGCCACCAATTCGTCTGGATTACCGTGGCCATCGCGCTCTTTTGGGGCGTCAGCTGCATTGACGTGCGGTTTTTGCGCGTGCGATGGGTATCGGTTTTTATTTTTGTCATATCTGCGCTGTTGCTGGGAGGTTTGTTCGCGTTCGGCACAGTCACCAACGGTTCACGGTCATGGTTCGACTTGGGTAGCTTCTCATTTCAACCCTCCGACTTTGCCAAGCTGGCCATTATTGTCATCTTGGCGAAATATTTTTCGCGACGGCACATCGAGATCGCCAATATCCGCCATATTATGGTCTCCGGCTTCTATACCTTTATCCTGTTCGCTCTGGTGCTCGGCAGTCCCGATTTGGGATCGGCCATGATTATGTTTTTCATTTGGCTGGGCATGGTCATGGTGTCCGGTATCTCAAAAAAACATCTGTTCGCGCTCATGGGTATTGGTCTTCTGGCGTTTGGATTGCTCTGGGGATTCGGCTTCAAGGAATATCAAAAGGATCGCATCCGCAATTTTATCGATCCTCTGGCCGACATCCATGGGGCGGGGTATAACGCCTACCAGTCGACCGTGGCCGTCGGTTCGGGGCAAATGTGGGGCAAGGGCCTAGGGTATGGCACCCAGTCACGACTCAAATTTCTCCCGGAATATCAAACCGACTTTATTTTCGCGGCTTTTGCCGAAGAATGGGGATTTGCCGGCGTACTCATTCTTTTTTCTCTCTACGGAGTCATCATATGGAGGATTATCAAGAACTCCATGAATGGAGCGACCAATTTTGAGATCTTATTCGGCGCGGGCGTGGCGGTGTATTTTATCGTGCACATCGTCATCAATGTCGGCATGAATGTTCATCTGCTGCCGGTTACCGGTACGCCGCTGCCGTTTATGAGTTATGGCGGCACGCATGTTCTGACAGAATTTGTCGCCCTCGGCATCGTTGTAGCCATGAGACGCTATTCCCGTCCGGCGCACAAAGATGCGGTCAAGAATGAATTTATCGGGCCGCAGTAGTCGCGTACAGCTCACTCATCTCGGCACTCATCCGCTCCGCAGAAAACTTCTTCACGACGCGTTCTTTGAGCGTGATGCCGTATTTGCGGCGCTCGTCAGGGTGCTCAATCATGAACGAGAGTGCATGAGCAAGCTCGCGAATATTTTTTGGCTGAACCAGGACGCCCGATTTCATATCTTCAACAATCTCTGGGATGCCGCCAACCGTGGTGGCAACGACGGGAAGTGACGCGCAACCTGCTTCAAGGATGGCGTAGGGGAGTCCTTCTTTGAGCGATGACAATACAAAGATATTAAACGCTTTCAGATATTCGGCCGCGTGATCCATGTAGCCGGTCAGAAATACTGACTGCTCCAACTTTTTTTCTTTGAT
>CAZUII010000016.1:2749-13285 GCA_964619985.1 uncultured Candidatus Saccharibacteria bacterium | reverse complement strand
AGAAATTTATTCTCATAAAAATTACCTCCCATACCATGAACATGCACTAAAATCTTCCTTGTTGCTGCATCTGGCTCATATAAAAGGCCAACGAGTTCAATTCCGTCTGATGTAATAATGC
The DNA here is from genome assembly GCA_964619985.1 of uncultured Candidatus Saccharibacteria bacterium. Taxonomy (GTDB): domain Bacteria; phylum Patescibacteriota; class Minisyncoccia; order Phycocordibacterales; family PALSA-1337; genus C7867-002. The sequence goes on along the minus strand of CAZUII010000016.1, from coordinate 13,164 downwards.
GTTGGAGGGAGGTTTTCATGCCCACATTATGCCCCAGTACGTTATCTTCAGCAAATCTCCCATACAAAAACCCGCCTTTCGGCGGATTTTTGTCTATAACATTTATTTTTGGAGTCGCACCCGTCGCACACTATTAGATCTTCGGACGGTTGAAGATGAGATATACAACCGTTGCGAAGAGAACCAGGATAATAAGGATAGCGACCCAGCCCCACGGCACGTTCTTGAGGGAGAAGAGGGCGGCAGCTGAAAGGCCCTGGCTATTCTGTTGTGCCGATGCCGGCTGTTGAACTTGAGGTGCAGGCTGTTGAACCTGCGGAGCGGCAGCTGATGCTGAACGGATGGTTGCCGTCATACTGCATGCGCGGGTGGCGGTACGGCCATCGGCTGACTTGATCGTCACTATAGCGCTCTTGTCGCCGGTCGTACTGTAATATTTGATGTTGGCGCTGTCAGAACCTGACAAGCTGTCCGATCCGCTCCAACTATAGGTATATGGCGCGATGCCGCCGGTAACTTCAGCTCTCCAAGTGACGGGCTGATTGACGCGGGCAGTCGTAGGATCGACGTAGCATGCCACATCAAGACCGCTATTGGTATTGACCGTACCGGTATATACCGGGACGACTTGGCTGTACTGGCTGTAGTAGCCGCCACCGACATTGTATGTCCCGCAGCTCTGCGTGATGGACTGGCCGTTTGAGTAGACAGTCACGCTGGCTGTTTTGACGCCTGGAGTCGAGTAAATATAATACATCGTCTGGTTTGATCCATAAAGGCCGTCAGTGCCACTCCAGCTGTAGCTATATGCGCCATTGCCACCGGATGCGTATGCCGTCCAGTTGACGCCGGTGTTGTATCCGGAGCTATATGAAGTGCTTGGAGAACAACTGACGTACAACGGTGAATAGTAGTTGTATGTTTGCGGGTAATAATAGGTCGAAGGATAATAGTTGTAGGCGGTATCACCGCTAATATTGGCGGTACCGTCGCAGATCTTGGTGATTGATTGGCCGCCCGAAGTGACGGTCACGCTGGCACTCTTTGAGCCGGATGAATAGTAGATTTTTGAAACGGAAGAGCCATAACCATAGAGGCCGTCAGTACCGCTCCAGCTGTAGTTGTATGAACCATTGCCTCCATATGCTGAAGCCACCCAAGTTACTGAATCACCGGTGCGCGCGGAGATAGGCATCGGATAGCACGAAGCCTGGAGAGGTCCCTGATTATTTTGCGGGTACTGGCGATAGTAGCTGTAGTCATAGGTATATGACGGCGTGCCATAATAGCCATAATCGGCACGTGCCTGACGTGGACTCATAGCAACAACGCCAAAGGCAAGCACCAGCGTCATAACGCCAAGGGTCACAAATGAGATTGTGCGGGTAATGTTTTTCATAATGGTTTCGTATCCCCACTCATATGGCCTTACTAAGCCACACAAATAGAGATAAGGCTCTTATATGTGATAATGGAAGTATTGTATATTAAAATGCTGAAAAAGTCAAGGGTAAATAAAAAACATGAGTGTACAGAAAACATAATTAATCGCCACCCTGCTTATTTCTGGACAATACAACGCTATGTAAATAATATTTCCATTCGAATAGTAATCCGAAAATTAAATAGTGGCAGAAAGCATTTCTTCAGTATCATGGATGTGGATAATGAAAAAATCTCCTAAAATTAGGAGAATTTTTCAGAGGCCCGCCATCAGCAACAATGCCGATAGCAATCACCTTGGAACCTTTCCAATGACACGCGGGCTTATGGATATATGTTAGCAAAAAAAATTGCTTTGTCAAATTTCAGTGCCATGACAGATACCCGGCATCATATGGTGCTCATACTACAGAATGTCCTGCGCACCTTTATGACACATTTTAGAAAGGAACGAATGTTCCGCCTTTAATCTTTTGCAAATAGAAATGTGCCGATACATCACCATTTCGATCAAACGAAAATGTACCGCTTGCGCCGGCGTAACCGCGCACATTAAAAAGAAAATCACGGATACAATCAGTGTTTGTACCGCACGCATCAAGACTCTTCGAAACTATCTTGAGCGCATCATAGGACCGTGCCGCATAGATCTGCTGTGAACTGATTGGTGACTTGAACATCTCTTCATATTCCCGAACAAAATTTCCCAATTCACCGGTCGCATCGGGGGTTAGTGGTGGCACTGAACTAATGACAATGAGTCCGTCGGCACTATCGCCAGCTACGTTGAAGAAGTCCTTCCCACCAAGAATAGCGACTGATGCCATGAATTGAACATTCAATCCAAGCTCCTTTGCTTGTCTCAAGAGAAGCGCCCCTTCGGTCGGATACGTTGCTAGAAAAACAAGATCGGGTGATGTTGATTTGATCTTGGTAAGTTGGGTTCGAAAATCTGTTGTTCCCGGTTCAAAAACATCCTCACTGATCACGCGTCCTCCCTTCTCCACATATAAGGCGCCAAAAGCTTTGGCTGAACTCAATCCATAATCATTATTAATTTTCAAAATCGAAACTGATTTTTTCTTGAGTGTATTGAGTACTGCGTCGGCGGAGAACTGCGCTTCCTGACTCGCGGAAGGAAAGTTACGAAATGTGTAATCATCAGGAGTGCTGTATGAGTCAGCGGCAGTCGCAACGCCAACTTGAATCACTTTATCTTTGTTAACTATAGGTGTTAATGCGATTCCGGCCCCCGAACCCCAAGTAAATACCACTGGCATAGTACGTGTTGGCTTGAGCTGATTGTATGCCGATATTGTGTTCTTCGGCGCACCTTGCGTATCTTGATAGGTCAATTCAATCTTATATTTTGCACTTTTGTTCACATCACGCAGAGCCACTTCGAATCCCTGCTTCACCCATTCCCCTTGATCCGAACCGCTACCGGTAAGCGGCAATAAAACTGCCATACGAACCGATGCGGACATTTCTGATCTTTGTGAACTAATTACCACTATAATTGCAATAATTATGGCCACTACTAGTGAGATATTTATGTATTTAGTGTTCATAGAAGAAGTATACCAAAATAGGTGTTTTCTGCTACAATACCCCCATGTCAAAAGACATCAAAAAACTATCAACAGATGCCTACAAGGGCGTACGCGACTTCTTCCCTCCCGAAATGGCCGTTGAGAAGAAGATTTTTGATATCTGGCGAAACACTGTCGAGAAGTACGGATATGAAGAATACGGCGCATCGGTACTCGAACCGGCAGAACTATACCGTGCAAAAACAGGCGACGAGATCGTGAACGAGCAGACATACACTTTTACCGACCGAGGAGATCGTGAAGTCACGCTCCGGCCGGAGATGACGCCGACTGTTGGACGCATGGTTGCAGCCCGCAAACGCGAGCTCGTGTACCCTCTGCGCTGGTATTCGATTCCAAACCTCTTTCGCTACGAACAGCCACAACGCGGTCGTGTTCGCGAACATTGGCAGCTCAACGTAGACATCTTTGGCGTCGAGTCTATTGCTGCAGAAATAGAAGTCATTTCGATTGCCTATGATATTACACGCGCATACGGACTCAAGGATACTGATTTCGAAGTTCGCATCAACAATCGCAAGGTGATGAACTATGTAACTCGCGACGTCTTCGGCCTGGATGAAGCTGCGGCGCAGAAAATATCGAAACTGATTGATAAGAAAGACAAAGTGAAGCCGGAATGGTTCGAAGCAGCCGCTACCGAAGTCCTCGGCAGCAAAGCTCGAGAGTTTTTGACCTTGCTTAATTCCAAAAACTTTGAAGAATTCACTTCTAAACTTCCACAAACCACCGATGAACATGTTGGCATCAAAGAAATTCGCGAGTGTTTGGCAGGACTCGAGCGCCTCGGCATCACTAACGCGCGTTTTGATCAGACGCTGATGCGCGGATTTGACTATTACACGGGTATTGTCTTTGAAGTCTACGACCTCAACCCTGCAAACCGCCGTTCTGTCTTTGGGGGCGGCCGCTATGATGACCTCCTCTCACTATTTGGCAATGAAAAAGTTCCCGCAGTTGGTTTTGGCGCAGGTGACGTTGTCGCTCGAGATCTTATGGAGACGTATGACACTATTCCACAAAATACTGCGGCCGCTGATGTGGCGCTCTGCATTGTTGGCGATCAAAATACTCCGTTTGCACTTGAGGTGGCGCAATCATTGCGCGCACAGAATATCCGTGTTGTCGTTGACCTTTCAAACAAGAAATTGGGCGATCAGATAAAGAACGCGGACAAGCGCGGTATTCCCCGCATCATCTGCATAGGCGATGAAGAAGTAAAAAATGGCAAATTACGCATGAAAATATTGTCGAGCGGTGAAGAGCTCATGGGCACCGAGGATGAGATTGCACGTACAATCAACCCCTAAACAGGAACTGGACAAATCAATAGGTTGTAGTATCGTTCTTACTGAACCAAGTATCAAGGAGACTTATGAAGATTGACCCCCGCGGTATTCGCCAGGCGCTTGCTGCACACCAAAAAAGTGAAGCTCACCGGAGGCTGATGAAGATCCTCAACGAAGCGGTCAAACGTGGAATCGGCACCCTACAATTCGACGAACAGCCCGACGGCATTCACGTGAAAGCGATTCAGGCCCAGGATGGCACCGTGACGCGTCTCGACAAATGGAGCAAGGACACAGCCCACTTGCTGTTCGAGGTCGCGCGCGATATGGCCAACATCGCCTATCAAAAAGGGCTGGTGCTGTGGCACCAAAGCAACCGCCTGCAGATGGGAGTATTCGGCTTTCAACCGGTTGAAGCCCCACCGGACGCAACACATGAGAAAAAAGCCGAGCATGTACCCGTCGCCGTTCGCGTCATGGTGGTGTTCATCCGCACAAGCGACGCCGAGCTCAAATTGTCCATGAGTCTGGAAACGGTTCGCCTCGGCATGGAATGGTTTTGGCCGGAGAGCCAGCACGTTTGCGCATGATTCGGTCCGCTTATCCAGCCCCACTCGCCCCAGCGAGTGCGGGTTTTTTATTTTTCCTGTACAATGTCCCCTATGCGCGTCATCACCTTTGATATCGAAACAAAGAATATGTTTCAGGACGTCGGCTCGAACGACCCTGCTGACCTGGATATTTCCGTTTTATGTATTCACGACTCGCTTACCAACGAATTTAGCAGTTATCTCGAAGCTGATTTCAGCAAACTGTGGCCCATCATTGAACAAGCCGACGCGTTTGTGACCTGGAACGGCGATCACTTCGACATTCCTCTTCTTAATAAATACTATCCGGGCGACCTCACAAAAATTAAGAGCATTGACCTGATGCGGGAGGTTCAAACGGTACTCGGACGCCGGCTTAAACTCGACACGGTCGGAGAAGCTACCTTAAATCGAAATAAGTCTGGTCATGGACTCGACGCTATCGAGTGGTGGAGAAATGGTGAGATAGATAAAATAATTACATATTGTATTGAAGATGTTCGGCTGACTCGTGATTTGTATGACTATGCTATGGCAAAAGGCCACCTCAAATACAAGGAGCTCGGCACGCTCAAAGAAGTAAAGCTCAACACCTCGACGTGGGAAACTCTGCAGTCACACGCCATGACCTATACTCTGCCGTTCTGACGGCACCTGTGTGGTACAATTGAAGCGTCTATTTTATTATTTTATCCGCCCACTTATCTTCATGGAAAAACAATCCCATCCGCTCACGATACCCGGCGCCATTATTATTGCGGCGGCGATACTTGGTGTTGCATTCATCTATGCGTTCAAAACTCCCGCTCCAGTTAGCCAGCAACAAACGCCGCAAACAGCGCAATCAGAGATAGCCCTGAAATCCGTAACCGCCGGCGATCATATATTAGGTAATCCGAATGCTCCGATAAAGATCGTAGAATTTTCCGATCCTTCATGCCCATTCTGTAAAATCTTTCATCCAACCATGAAGAAGATCATGGCCGATTACGGGCCGACTGGAAATGTTGCTTGGGTCTACCGCGCATTCCCTCTCGACAAGCCTGATCAACAAGGACGCATTCTTCATCCGAACGCTGGACGCGAGTCACAGGCTTTTGAATGTGCAGCAGCACTTGGTGGGTCTGATGCATTTTGGAAATATGCCAATCGCCTCTACGAGATTACACCTTCAGATCAGGGACAGAGTTTAGATCAGAAGGAATTGCCCGCCATCGCTAAGTTCGCCGGACTCGATGCGGTTGCCTTCAATGAATGCCTTTCCAGCGGCCACTTCAAGGATGCCGTCGAGAGACAGTACCTCGATGGCATAAACGCGGGAGTTTCAGGTACGCCGGCAAGCATCTTCCTGCTTTCAAAACCCGCACCAGCCACGCTTGATGCGGTGATTGCTGATCTCAAGCTGCAAATGCGTGTACCTATCATGATGTCGAGTGACCGTATGAAGATATTGATGAGTGGCGCGGTGCCGGAGGAAGCACTCAAGGCCATTTTGGACCCACTGGTTGCGGGGTTGGAGTAGGAACGGCTAGTACGTGTACTTTCATTATCTAATAACCTAAAAGGTTTTGTTTTGTATGCGAGTGTTTGGCCAAATTATCTCTTGTTGTACATCTTCTACTATAGTGATATGCTTCAAGTGAACAACTGGAAATTCAAAATAAAACATGTATGAGTAAAGCAACAGTAGTGACAATTACACCTCCTGATGAGTACGATTCTCAACTTCGCGAGCGCTACGCGCGCATGACGAGTCCACAAGCACGATTTCTCTGTGCACTCAACGACTATTTGGTTGCGAGAGGCCAACTGACGGGTCCTGCGGGCTTTGCACGTCTCGATGAATACGAACAACAGGTTGTCAAATGCGGCAAAAAAATCGCGGACCTGCCGAGACAGGATTTCATTCGTTTCCTCCCGATTGAGGGCGACGAGTCACTGGAAACGAAAATTTCCGCGCTTTTAGCCGATCTGGCCACAAAACACCATGCGGTATGGGCCTACCTTCTGCTCTATGCCGAACCCTACCGGGAAATGTACGAGTTGCTCCTGAAACTTTCCCCTTTTCCAACTGGAACTGTCTGCCAATTTCAAAAAGTAGATGACGCTTATGTCCTTATGCCTGGTATTTTTGCCGATGCTCTGGCAGTAGCGGGACCCTCCCTCGGCGGCAATATCGTCTGCATCATACCCCAGCTTCCACACAAGCCCTTTCGCGCTTTTTCGATTGCTTAGATGGTCGGAATGGTTGTCTTAGACCGGCATAACGGATCATTATGCCGGTTTTTTTATATCCCCCTCACCCCACACCATTCACATTTCATATCATCGCATTTCGAATGTGCGATTTCTCCACTCCAGACCGCATCAATAAGTGATTGAATCTCTTTGTTAACTCGATCAATATCAGTTTGTTCAATAGGTAATGTCACTGTCGGACATCTCCCCTTTTCATCAGGAGACACGAAGACGAGCGCTGGCACAATAGACCTCGAACGCCAGCGAGGATCATTTTGCAATAACATCTTATAGAAAATAAGCTGGCGGAAATAGTTGCCGCTGGAGTCAGTCTTGGTTTCGCCCTTGATGGCATTTACTGACATGGCCTGGCGAGTTTTGTAGTCGTAGACATAAACTGTTGTACCTGTATCGATGATTACATCTAATTTGCCGTGAAGTGGAATGCGAATAGTTTGCGCGGAACTTCCCGGCGCGTTGTAGGTGCCCACGAATTCAGTCTCTACCCATGACTCGGTAAATACCGCGGCGGTTTCAGGCTGAGCAAAATGAAATTCAAGACCTTTTGCCACAGCAGAAACATCAGCCAGCAATTCTTTTTTGGCAGATTCTTTTTCTGTCATAGGAAGGAATGAGGTATCAAAGTATTCAGTAATCTTTTCGATGAGCAGCGCTTCAATTTCAGCCGCAACTTTTTTCTTTGAATTCCAGACACTATCAAATGCCGCGTGCATGGCAGTTCCCTTTTCTGCGGGAACCGACGGAGCTTGAGGAAGTTTCAGAATACTTTGATAAAGGAATGTATTGGCACACTCGAGGAAATGATTTAAGGCCGTCACTGACAAACCCTTCGTGAGCAAGGTGTGCTTGGTAATATCTATAAGTTTTGTACCAATTTCATGTTCAGGGTTTGCAGAGCGTTCCCCTTCATTTTTCGTGACATGGACCTCATTTACTCCTACCCGTGGCAACTCAACATGCGCCACATGCTTCTCATCAAGCTCTTCAATGAATCGAAGTGGCTCCAACATTTTCCCATCTGACTCCTCGCGAGCAGTGAGAACGGTGACGTGTTTTCGTCCACGTGTCAGCGCAACATAGAAGAGACGGCGCACATCGCGAATATCACTATCGGCCGTTCTCTTTTTTGGAAGAATGAACGATGCGCCTTTTGGTCTACCAATCCATGACTCCTCGGTAGCATACGGAATAAAGACGTAGTCAAATTCCAAACCCTTACTGCCATGCGCGGTCAGGGCTTGAATAGGAACATCGGGTGCACCCACAGAAACCTTCACCGTACGCGTCTCGGCGGAAGTTCTATAGGCCAACATATTACGAATAAGTTCGGCAGGGTCACGTAGATCGCCTTCACGGGTCAGAGACTCTGCCAATGAGACAATTCCACGCCAGACGTGAATATAGGAGGGATTACGAGCCACGAGCGCCGTGAAGCCAGACTCTTCAGCAGCGTGAATGATGAAGCCGATAGCACCATCGTTCAGCATGGAACGTTGGATTTTGAGGAGGTTGGGTATTTCAGTTGGTTGACCACTTCGGAGTAGCTTGACCACTTCTGTTCCTTTTTCAAAAGGAATGCCCCACATGCCTGCGATGACTGTGCGAGCCAAGGCATCAACTTTCGATGAATCAACAAGGTATTCAATGAGGTTAAAGAAAAGTCGACCAACGGGATGACTGAAGATGTCGACACTTCGTTCTGATGAGACGGGAATGTGGCGGGATTCGAGCAAACGAATTACTCTGTCCAAATCACGATTGCGCCTGACAATAATAGCCGCAGTGGCCTTGGGCTCTTTTTCTGTAAATGCGTGCAACTGATTGATCAGGTGTAATTCGATGGCCGACACATTTTCGCCGACCACTACATCAATCGGGCGTTTTTCGTCGTTACTTCCTGATTTCAATCGAATTCTCAAGTCCGCATGTTCGCCTTCCTCATAATTCTTTTCGATCATGCCAAAGCTTGCATCCAAAATACTCTGATGCGAGCGATAGTTGGTATCGAGTGAAATAAGCTTCATGGCCGGCCATTTCTTTTGCAAAAGAAGGAAGTTATCAACTGACGCGCCTTGGAAGCGATAAATAGCCTGCTTTTCATCGCCGACAATAAAAATGTTCGGAGTATCAAAAAATTCTGCAATCATGCCGACAATAAAATTCTGCGCATCGTTGGTATCCTGATGTTCATCGACATGGAGATACAAATAACGTTCTTGAAGGAGTCGGAGAAGCAATTCATCTCGGCGCAGTGCAAGAAGTAATTCGATAATAAGATCGTTAAAGTCCATCTTCTTGGCTTCAAGCTTCTGTGCTTCGTACAATTCATAGACGTCTCCAAACAGAATAGTACGACCAAATTTTTCTATCATTTCTTTGGCATCTGCTTTGAGCTGACCTTTGGTGGCGCCACGGGTTGAAATAGATTCTTCATCGTTCTTGATGCGTTCAATTTCATCTCGGGCAAACTGTCTGACCATTTCAGGTGTCAGTGCTTCTCTCTTGGCGTCGTCAATACTTCGAATAATTCCCGATACATAGGCGTCAGGTTTTCCTGCGGGGCGAATGTCGGAGAATGTCGGATCAGTAATAATGGCACGAATGAGGGATTCCTGCTCAATATCAGTCATTTGCTTCAGATCACTTAAATGGAGGAAATGATCGGGATATTCAGCAATAACAGAAGAAGCAAACCCATGAAAGGTATGGATACGGACATCGTGCGCGCGATCGCCGATAATGCTCTGCAATTTCTGACGCATGGCTTTGACGCCAGCATCAGTATAGGTGATAGCAAGAATGCCGTTGGCGGGGGTGTCGGTGCGCTTGAGGATGTTTGCAATGCGAAGCGTAAGAATGGTGGTCTTGCCCGTTCCAGGACCTGCTATGACCATAACTGGACCTTCGATTGCATCGACTGCCTCGCGTTGGGGCTTGTTCAGACGTTTATACTGGAGATTAAATGCTTCCTCTGACATGCAGAGATTATAGCATTAGTAGTTCTTCAACCTATTTATCTTCTCATGCTGCCTTATCTTCTCATGTGCCTTTGCTTCAATCTGACGAATACGCTCGCGAGTAACGCCGAACTCCTTTCCTACTTCTTCAAGAGTGTGAGTAATACCATCGAGGAGGCCATGACGCATCTCGAGAATCTTGCGCTCTTTTTCTGAAAGGTCATCGAGAATCATGTTGACCTGATCACGGAGAATACGGCGTGA
>CAZUII010000016.1:0-2649 GCA_964619985.1 uncultured Candidatus Saccharibacteria bacterium | reverse complement strand
CGAATCGTGCGTGACTGGTCTGCGAGCGCGCGAGTGATAGCTTGGCGAATCCACCACGTGGCATAGGTAGAAAACTTATATCCCTTGGTCCAATCGAACTTATCAACCGCACGGAAAAGACCAAGGTTTCCTTCTTGGATCAAATCGAGCAAAGTAAGATCTGGGCTGCGACCGACATATTTCTTGGCAATCGAGACGACGAGACGAAGGTTAGCCTTCGCAAGCAGATTTTTAGCTTCAGTGTCCCCTGCCTGAATACGCTTTGCCAAATCCTTTTCATCTGATGCGGTAATGAGCGGATACTGACCAATCTCTTTGAGATACATTTGAATCGAATCGTAGGCCGAATCAGAACCAGTACGGCTATAATGTGTTGCCGCTTTCTTTGGGTTGAGATCTTCAACTTCGAGCAAGCCTCCACCTTCAAGAACATCGACATTAGCCGAACTAAACTTACTATACAATTCATCAAGGAAAATAATATCGTTCTCAATCTGCGGGAACTCTTTCATGATCTCGTCATAGGTGACGAAACCTCGGTCACGACCCTTGTTGATGAGCTTATTTGCACGTACTTCAAAATCCTTTGCCTTGTCAGCCTTTGACATCGGCTTACTAGATTTTGCGGACTTCATCTGCTTGCTTGAACTCTTATTCTTGGCAGCCGATTTGCCACTCTTAGCCGAAGAACTCTTAGCACGAAAAACCGCACGCTTCGCTAGACGTTGACCCTTCGCACGAGCTTTTGAGGCCCCTTTTTTGTTTTTTCTCATATGATGGAGATAGAGAAATAGTAATTAACTTGATGATTGTACGTGATGTATTGAATCTACGCAAGGGCTACACAGAACCTCTCTTTTTCTTGGCTACTTCAGCCTTTCTGATAGATAGTACCTGGCATTTCTTGGCCAATTCGGTCACGGTGGCTATGTCTCCCGCCTTTTCGGCCTGCCGCAGTGCATTCATTGACGTAATAAGCTCCTGACTTATGACATCCTCTTCAAAGTTAATGATCAGCTCCTTCATGTGACGATCCCAGTTCTTGGTATCGTTGCCAAAAATAGCTTCTGCCTCAAAAGCCAGATCGCTCATCAATGGCTCAACTTCAGCCCATAGTTTATTGTATGAATCCCCTACTATTTTTTGAATATCTAGCAAATATTTCTTTGCTTTCTCTGGTTCAATAGTATTGAGATGCGACCAGAGACCAAACATGCGACGCGCAATCAAATCAGGCCCGCCTGACTGAACTGATTTTTGGATGTTAGCGGAAATAGTTGGTGCGGGCGTAGCTGCACTTGTTTCAATCTTCACATTTTTCAAATCATCCCACACAGCGGCTTCAGGAATATTGGCTTTATCGGAAATCATTTTTACAAAATGAGCCTGGTCCATGCGACTCTCAATACGTGCAAGAAATGGAAAGACGCGTTCACGCAAGGCACGTGGACGTTTGCGCGGATCTGGGACATCGCGCATGACATTGCCCAGTTCAAATTCAATGATTGGCTTGGCCTGACGAAGTGCATTTTTCCAATCTTCTGGACTATGGAGAACCAAATCAGCCGGATCTTTGCCGCCGACCAGATCAGCAATCTTCACATCCATGCCCATGGAAAGTGCTATCCCTGAAGCACGCATAGCCGCTTTTCTGCCGGCCGTATCAGAATCAAAAGCGATAATAACATTCGGAGAAAGACGTCGGACGAGACCAAGATTACTAATAGCGCCAGCTTCCCCCGTCGCCTCATCGGTCAAGGCCGTACCCGAAGAGGCCACTGTATTCTTTATGCCAGCCTGATGCGACATGACCAAGTCCATTTGGCCTTCAACCAAAATCGTATACCCCATTCTGCGGATATCACTCTTGGCCTTGTCGAGTCCGTAGAGCACGCGGGACTTATCAAAAAGCGGCGTGTCAGGACTATTGAGATATTTTGCGGACTTGCCGTCATCTTTGAGAATACGTCCGGAATAGGCGATGACGCGTCCGCTCGAGTCCGAAATAGGAAACATTACGCGCCCACGAAAACGATCATAGAAATCACCCTTATCTCCTTTCTTGGCAAGTCCTGCCTTTTCAATAAGCAGATCACTCCAACCTTTTTTCTTGAGATAGGTGCGCAGATTACTCCAACCTTCTGGTGCCCAACCGATGCGGAATTCGGCGCGTGTAGCATCTGTCACGCCGCGCTTTTTTATATATTCTTGCGCCTCTTTGCTCTGCGAGAATTGTTCTTCGAAGAATTGAGTTGCGACTTCCATAATCTGATAGTACCGATCTCGTTCACCGTCGGCCTTGTTGTCCATGGTAAGTTGGACGCCGGCGCGTTCTGCAAGGACTTTGAGCGCTCCGCGAAAATCCAGTCCTTCAAACTGCTCAACGAAGGTGAAAACATCGCCCTTGGCTCCACAACCAAAACAATAGTAGCCACCGCGGTCCGGTGATACGAAAAAAGAAGCCGACTTCTCATTATGAAATGGGCATCGTGCTTTGAAGGAAGCGCCGGATTTCTCCAGTTTTACATACTGGCCAATGACTTCATTTATGGGCAGGCGCTCCTTAATCTGTTCAACGGCGGTTCTATTCATAGGGATATGTGGTCGTGCCTATAGTATAGCCGTTTTCGGCAAAAGAAAAAGGCGACC
>CAZUII010000015.1:0-13445 GCA_964619985.1 uncultured Candidatus Saccharibacteria bacterium | reverse complement strand
TTTCACGGACGACTGTTTTCAAGACAGTTGCCTTAAACCACTCAGCCACACTTCCGTTATCGACTTTATCATAAAACAGCGATACTGCAAACTTATACACAAGAAACCACACCTACAAACAAGAGTTTCTTGTATACTATATATACTAAAGTATGGAACCCATCACATGGCAGACAGCAGAATACGCACACAAAGACCGTAGTGTTGATTGGTTTTGGGCTATCGGCTTGATCTCGATAGCCGGATGCGTCGCAGCAATATTGTTCAAAAATTATCTTTTTGGTATTCTTATCCTCCTCTCGGGTGTTTGTCTCGCACTCCTCGCAAAGACAAAACCAAACATGGTTGATATTGCACTTTCAGAAGAATCGATCACTATTGCCGGTGATGTCTATCCCTTCAAAAAAATACTCGAATTTAATATTGTTCGTGAAAAAAATACGGACGTTCTCCTTATTTTAACTGACAGAAAAGTGTTTCCGCTACTTCATGTCGATCTCGACCCTCAGACACGCAATGATGTCGAAATAGAAATCGCGAAACATGTAAAAAGAAATGATGAACTCTTCATGTCTCATGACAACAAAATTCTAGAAGCGATTGGTTTTTAAGGTTGCAAAAGCTGTAAAATATAGTACAGTACAACGTAGTTTCTTGCTGCTTCCGTCGTTCAATGGATAGGACGTAACTTTGCGGAAGTTATGATGCAGGTTCGATTCCTGCCGGGAGCACATTAGACACAAAAAGTACCCTGCGGTACTTTTTGTGCTATGTGCTGGGCGGAACGATGTTTCATTAGTAAATGAAACCGTGGGTCGGGGTCGAGAAAATTTTCTGCGACGGCAGAAAATTATTCGTGGCCACCAGTCAGTACCAAGAAGAAGTGATTCCTGTTGCGATCGTACATAGAAAAAACCGCACTACCGGAGTCTTTTTATGAAAATTCATTTTTCTGTTTTTTGCAATAAAATAGGTGTGCGGGTATACTATCCCCATGAACTACACACAAACATTTCTCACCCTTTTGAAAGATTCGTGGACCCATTACAAGGTGCATTGGCAGGATGCGATCAAGGTCATGCTTGTCTATATTGTCCTCGCATTCTTGGGTATGGTGGCACTCGGTGCGTTTGTAGTGACACCTGGTGTCGGCATGAAAATCGCAGGGATCTTGATTGTTGTTCTCTATGAGATCATCCTCGCGTCACTGCTCCAGATCGTTCTCTATAAACGTTTCATCAAACAAGAAACAACAGCATCAGTCTGGTCATCATTCTGGCATCTTCGGACACTTGCAGTCCCGATGACGCTTATCCTCATCTCAATGGGACTTTTGATCGGTGTCGGCGTCATCCTTCTCATTGTTCCCGGTATTTTGGCATGGCTCTGGTTCCTCTTTACACCATTCGTCTTTCTCGAAAAAGGAACAGGGGTGATCGCATCACTAAAAGAAAGTAAGCGTGCAACAAAAGGCCATATGAAACTACTGTTTGTTGTCATGTTGTTCTTTACTATCCTTTTTGCCGTTTTGCCATCAATTCTTGGTCATGCGTTCCAGTCGATGCATCTCTCGTTTCTTGATACATTAATCCGGATTGCACTTGTTGCCATCGTTGCACCACTTTCATTTATATTTCGATATAAGTTGTACAAAAAAATGACGGATGAACAACAGATACAGGTTCAACCACTAGAAGTTCCGGCACATACTCAACAATAATGAAATATCTCGGCATTGATTTTGGTACAAAAAAGATCGGCTGCGCTGTCTCGGACGAGAGTGGTTCAATCGCGTTTCCGGGGACATCTTTCCCATATACATCTGACACTGTTGCGGTCATCAGGGATATGGTTGAAAGTGAAAAAATAGAAGCGATCGTCATCGGCGACACACTTTCGGGTGAGGGTGAGAAAAATGATGTAACGACTGCACTCGAAAGATTTATTACTGATTTGAAAACAATCATGTCTATACCGATTCACCTCGAGCGGGAATTTTTCACTTCGGAATTTGCCAAGCAGTATGACAATTATCAGAAACCAATAGCAACGCCACATCGGTCGGGGACAAAGCCAGAAAAAAATGATTCATCCGCTGCTGCTCTCATTCTTCAACGTTACCTAGACAAGCAATCACACAAAAATATATGAAAGAAAAAATAGACATAGATACATTTTCAAAAATTGAAATAACAAATGGTAAGATTTTGTCAGTGGAAACCATTGAAGGTTCAGACAAGCTGCTTAAACTCATGGTCGATTTCAAAGAAGAAACACCTCGGCAAATTCTCTCTGGTATCCGCAAATATTTTCCTGAAGAACAAATATTGGTAGGTAAGAAATGTTTGTTTGTGACAAATCTCGAACCACGGATGATGATGGGTATGGAATCAAATGGTATGTTGTTCGCGCTTTCAGATGACGCTGGAAACTTCTCACTCCTCGAGCCAAACGACAGTATTCCAGAAGGAACAAAGGCGAAATAGGAGTTGGATTTTTAATGTTTCATATCTAATGACTAAAAAATTTAAATAACACAAGAAGCTTGAATAAATCGTATAATTATGTAGAATCAGTTGGTTATACGATATGCGGGATTAGCTCAGTTGGTAGAGCAGCGCTTTTACACAGCGAAGGTCGGGGGTTCGAATCCCTCAGGGCGCACCAGGTCTACTTAATAAGCATTGTTCGTCAATGCCAAAACAAAAACCACCCTTACGGGCGGTTTTTGTTTTCCTAGATGGAATACCTATTACATCTGTGGAGCTGACATTCCCTTCTTTGAAGAAAAGCCGAGAACTGCTACAACGACACCTACGATGAGGTAGAACCAAGCTGTCGTTGAATCGTTTGCCATGAAAGCTCCGCCAACGAGGCCAAGGATGCCAAGGATAACGTAGATGATGCCGACCGTCTTCAGCGAAGCGACTGCTGAAGGCTTTGAAGCGGTGAGCAACAATACGAGACCGAGGACAATGTGAATAACGCTGCTTACATAGTCAGCGGCAATGAAGCCGATAGCTGACTCTGAGAATAAGCCCCAAATTCCGGCGACAACTAAGATGACGCCGAAGATGGCAGCTGATGTTTTTGCCATGATATTTTCTAAGATTACCTATTAATAATTATTAAGTTACCTCGGCAATTATACCATAGATGGAAGGCGGACGGAAAGAGGTATAAAGCCGTTGTCCCCACCCTGTCGCTATTCCTCGACACCCTCCGTCTTCCTCATAAACATCAGGTAAAAGGCTGGAACCAAAAAGAGCGTCAGAAATGAGGAGAGCGTCAGGCCGAATATGACCGACCCGCCCAGAGCTCTCCAAAACTCATCAGAAAGAGTGACTGGCAGGATGCCAAAGATGGTACACAGTGATGTGATGAAAATGGCCTCCAGCCTCGATTTGCCGGCATCAGCCACCGCATCTTCGAACGGAATACCGCTCTTCAAATTGAGATTGATTTTATCGACCAAGATAATGGAGTTCTTCACCACAATGCCAAAGAGGGCCAAAATACCAATAAGGCCCGGCAGACCAAGCGACACATCAAAGACGGCCATGCCTACAAAGACACCAATAAGCGCCAGCGGAATCGGGACGAGGACAATCACGGCCTTGCGGAACGAGTTGAACTGGATCACCAATGTTGCGATGATGAGCAGAATGGCAATAATCATGGCCCGGACAATGGAAGCAAAAGATTCGGCATTCTGCTCATTCTCTCCCCCGTATGAGATCGAATAGCCCGTCGGCATTTGATATGAGGCAAAATTCTTTTGAAACGCAGCCAAGAGCGCGGGACCGTTGGTAGTTGAGTCGGCGCCGGCTGAAAGTACCACCGTTCGACGCTGATCTATGCGCGTAATGGCGTTCACGGCCGGCTTGAGTTCAATGGCCGAGACGTCTTTCAAAAACACCGGCTGCCTGCGACTATTCATGACCTGAAGATTTTGTATTGAGGCCAGGTCGGGCAGCGAGGCCGCGTCAAAAATGGCAATAAGTTTGATCTCGTCTTCCCCTTTAATGATCTTGGTCAGCTCAACCCCTGAAATCGCCGTACGCAGCACGGAGCCGACCGAGACGGCGGTGAGATAATTGCGCTCAAGCGCCACCGGATCAAGCTTGAACGTATATTCAGGTACCGAATCTTTGAGCGAAGTGTCGATATTGACCGCACCCGGTATGGATGACAGCATTGGACGAAGGTCGCTGACAATCTTGGTCAGTACATCGAGATCATCACCCGAAATATGCGCTTCGAACGCCGCACCGGCCGGCGGTCCTCCCGCCGGAGAAGAAACGTTTATCGTAAGATCCGGGATATTAGCCTCATTGAGATCGCGGCGGATGCGATCAGCCAGCTCATACGACGTTGCCGAACGAACATCCTTATCTTTTAGGGTAAGCGAGATTGAAGCCAAGTTTGATGAGCCGGTCCCTGCCCCTCCAAAAGAGCCTGAGTTCGCGCTGGCGCGGCCGATGATTGTGGAATAGCTCTGGACATCGGCATACCCGATGATCTTCTTCTCGACCAAGGCAGTGAGCTTATCGGTCGCGTCAAGATTTGAACCGATAGGCGCGCGCAGATCGATATACACATAGTCCTGATCGGAGATGGGGAAAAATTCATTCCTGACTATGCCGGTAGCCACCAAACCAATGGATCCAATGAACACCAGCGCCACGAAACCAAGCACGAAACGGCGGCGCTTTGTATTGAAAATGTAGTGCCGGAGCGTACGCTCGTACACAGGCAGGAACCGGTGAAAATTGATGATGCCATGAATCAGCCTGTTGGTGAAATTCTCATGTTCCCTGCTGCCCTGAATTGCCAATTTTTGTTTTATCAGCCCATCATCGTTCCACTCCTTCTTCATGAGAGCGGTATTCGCGGCCATGGCCTGCTTCCCCCCTTTTTCATACCACCAGATAAGCCATCCTTCGATAACGAGAGCTATGACGCCGAGAACGGACAATATCACGCCGCCGCCGTACAGCATGATAGCCGCGAATATAATAAGCAGAGCCTCAATCAGGAAAAAGAATGTGCGCGACATGCGAATGCGCTCCAAGACTGCCGCCAGCGGATGATTGATCATGAGGGCGACGAGGAGTGAAGCGATCAACGTAATCGAGACCGTGACCGGAATTGATTTTAGATATTGCCCGACGATGCCGCTCGCAAATAAAAGCGGCAAAAACGCCCAAACTGTCGCCAAGGTGGTAGTAGTCAACACCCATTTGAAGTCGTTCTGCACCAGCAGTACCGCCTGTTCGGGAGTGAACTTCCCTGTATTCAAATACTGCTTTGTGGCCGAAACTACCACGATGGCGTCATCCACCAGCAACCCCAGCGCCAAGATAAGCGAGAACAGGGACAAAAAGTTCAGCGTCATGCCCATGGCATACAGTACGCCGAAACTCACAAAAAATACCAGAGGGATCGCCAGACCGGCCACAAATGCCTCCTTGAGTCCGACAATCAAAAACAAAATAAGCGCCACCAGCAATACGGTAATCAAGAAATCATGACTCAATTGATCAAAACTTTTACGGACCTCTTTGGCCATATCCATGTTGGTGGAATAGGTGATTCCCGGTGAAAATGAAGCGACCGAGCGATCAACTGCGGCATAGGCGGCATCTACCGTATCCAACACCGATGCCCCTTGACGCTTGATCAGCGAAAGACTGACGGAATTTTTTGGTTCCGATCCGTCAATCGAAAGCCGCGCATATGCTGTTTTTTTGAGGGCCTTTTCACTGACTGCGGCGATATCTTTGAGCAATACCGTGCCCCCATCCTCTGAATGTGTCACCGGAATTCGGGCGATAAGATCAATATCCTTCATCTGTGCGTCGGTACGGACCGGAAACACTAGCGACCCTGCTTCAAAATTTCCCGCCGGAATGGCGATGTTGGTGGCCAACACCGCGCGATTGGCATCTTCTGCGCTGATGCCATAGAAGAACAGGCGGTCGCTCTTGTACGCGATCTCATACTCCCGCTCATCCCCGCCGGAGATCTGAACTTCGCGAGTACCCGGAATTTTTTCAAGCTCATCCCTAATCTCTTCGGCATATGTCCTCAAGGTAAACCCATCATACGGACCGGTGAGCGAGATCGACCAGATTGGCGCGTCATCCAAGGAAATCTCGGTTACGTGCGATTCCTCCGCGTCCGTGGAAATCTTCGGCTTCACGGCCGCGACTTTATCGCGCAGATTTCGAATGGCATCCTCGGTATTTTCTTTGGCGTCAAACTCCACCTGAATGGACGAGAGGGAGTTATACGAATTCGAAGTCAGCTTTTTCAGGCCCTTGAGTCCGGACAGTTCTGCTTCGATCTTTTTGGTCACAAACTCCTCGACGTCGGAGGGCGACGCGCCAGGGTATACCGTCGTCACAATGGCGATGGGTATTTTGACCTCAGGATTCGATTCGCGCGGCAAACTAAAGAATGAGTACAACCCCCAGCCGGAAATAATCAGAATGAGCAATATGACCACGCGGAAATTGGTCACAAAAAAGTTAAGCCACATCTTCCGGAGTTCGGGCCGGAACGTCAGTCGCTGCAAATATCTGCTATCCGATGAATGTTCAGTATTTTTTGTTTCCATGCGCGTAAATGCTACTGAACCGACACTTCTTGACCCTCCACTAGTTCATACACCGGGGTGACAATCCGCATATCATCCGTAAGACCGCTTTTGACCTCGACGAACCCGCCCTGGACAGTTCCGAGAATAACGGGATGCTCCACTATCCTTGAATCGGCACTCACGGTATACACATACGCGTCACCGGGAACAATCTTCACGTTCTGAATGGGCAACAAGTATGATTCCTTGGCATCCGTAGCGCCCGATGCCGCGGCATCAATAGATACAGGAACATTTTGTCCAATAACCAATCCTGATGAGGCGGAGTCGGTAACAGAAATTTGCACTTCGACTTTTTTATTAAGCTGATTGACGCTTGGGGCCACATTCATCACCTGTCCGGAAATTGTCCCCCGTACGGCAGCGCGCGCTCCGGCCTTGATCTTGGCTATATCTTCCCCGCTCGCATAGGCTTTGATCTGCAATCCGCCACCGCCGACAACCGTGGCAATAAGTTGTCCCGGCGAAGCGAGTTCGCCCGTACGCAACGGCAAAGCGGCGACTTTTCCTGATATCGGTGACGTAATGACTGTTTTTGCGAGCTGCGCCTCAAGATTTTTGACGCCGGCTTGGGCCGATGAGACTTGGGCGTTGGCTGATGAGCCCAGAGAAATGCGCGCGCTGGAAAAAGCGTTCTCGGCCGCGGTCATGTTGGCGATGGCTGTCGTGACGGCAACCTGCGCGCCGGCCACCAGTCCCTGCCAGCCATTTACCAGCGCGAGTTCGGTGCCTGTGGTTATGCGGGCGGCATCAACCAGACCTCTGGAGACAAGGTCGAGGTGCGCGCTCAAGCGCCCAAGATTTTTTTCCGAAAGGGCGATCGCCGCCATGATAGTCGCGTCCGGCGACTCTGCAGACAACGAATCACTGGTTTTTTTCCACTCCCGCAGCACCATATCCAGATCCTGCTGAGTCTCTCGTATACTATCGGCAAGTTTCCATTCTGCAATAAAAGAATAGAGCTGGGGCGAGCTGCCGACATTATTCAACAAAAACGAGTCGAGCTTCGTATGGATAGTATCGTAACTTTTGGTATACGAATCGCGAATCTTGTCGATGGCATTCTTTCGTGCAATATCCAATGAGACTCCGCCGCTCGAATACTGGCTCTGCGCAAGCTGCAAGGTTGCTCGCGCCTGATCGAGCTGGGCGCGAATATCGGCATTTTGAAGCGTTGCAATGACCTGCCCAGCGTAGACGGCCTCGCCCACGGCCACATTGACAGCGGCAAGCGGCGCCGAAACCTGGCTCTTGAGATCAACCTGCGACACTGACTCGACTATGCCGTCGGCCGAAACGCTCGACGATCCTCCCCTGAAGGTTCGAGCATCCACCACAGCGACTTTTTTTATGTTTGATTGGTTTGATTCGCCCGGCGTGGCGCGACGCGCTACCTGTCCGGCAATAATCACGCCGGCAACAACGACGACGGCAATGGAGCTCGCAAGCACTGTGTGGCTGCGTATATAGGTAAATATGGACATGAAAACATCATACCAGAATGCGCCGTTCTTGTCCCCTCGCGTGGAATCGAACCACGATCAACGGCTTAGAAGTCCGCTGTTCTATCCATTGAACTACAAGGGGATATGGTCACAAATTAGCATTATAATGACGGATCCGCCACTCCGCTATATCCTTTGATCAACACCGACTGCTCTCCGGCGCGCGCGGCAAATGTATCAAGTATCTTTGACATGGACCCGACATCAAAAAGGAGCGGCCGCGCAGACGTATCCGAGGCTGCCGGCGCGGAAAGTCTAGCTTTGGCATCTTCATATGAGATAAGTCCAAGGCCTATGACAATGCCGGAACAGACGACGGCGACAACAACCATGATGCGCCAGTCCAAATACGGGTCATTCGAGATCCGGTGCAACAGCGAATCTTGCGGGCGACGTGATGATGGACGAGTATGTGTATTGAATAATGTCATATACGTTAAAATGAAATAATCACAATGGACGGCGAATCGAGGCCGTATCCAATACGAATGTTAGATGCCATTCCCTTTTTGGGTCCTTGGCATCCGGGGCGGGACCTGAAACATCAACTCTGACGCCGCTTACGGATGACTTGTATGGCAAGGTCTCGGCCATCTTGAGGACGCGCATGATGGAAGACCAGCTTCCCACGGCATCTACCCGGATACTGATACGGCCAAGCGTGCCGGCAGGACTTGTCGCCAGATCGTCCGCGACAATGTTTGACAAGGATACCTTCGCCTGCGTACTGCCGCCAAAGGATTCAATCTTTTCGATAAATGCGACCTTCTGATCATCGGCCACAAAAAACGAAGAGAGCGCCGCGCGGTCGTCCGCCGTATCACTATAGAGCTTGGTCAGGTTTTGTTTTTGGTTGCTGTATATTTGTTCATGCTTAACTGCCTCGCGTGCCGCCAGCGCGCGATCAAGCGATGCGCCGATGGCGTAGTTCATATATCCGTAGAGCGCACAGACGAATAGTGTTATGGCGAGCGCTATCATAAGGAGCGCAATGTGGCTGTGATGGTGCTTCATGGCAGTTTATGCGTGACTTTGATTGAAAATGGCAGGTCCTTGCTGCGGGCAAATCCCGAAATAGGCAGATCGGCCTTGTTGCCTGGACTCAGAGCCTCAAGGCGGGTTTTGAACGCGACCAATGACTCGCGCGTCGGCGCAACTCCTTGCATGACAATCACTGCCGTCGTGCTTGAAACGTCACTCAATATGATAGATGAGATGCGGACCGTGCCGCGAACCTCGACGACCCGGGCAATCACCGCTGAAGGACGGACCGTCGTAGCGACTTGTCCAAGCACGGTGATTTTTGCACCGTCTGCCTGCAATTCCTTCTGAATCTTCGACGACTCGCTCGTATCTTTGCTTTCCTTGAGAGAAGCCACCGTATCGAGCTGCATATGTTCCTCGGTATACGCGGAGATGAATGCTGGAAATAGCGAGCCCAGACCGATAAGTCCGACTACTGACAGCAGGAACAGGGCCACGATCACGACATGAACGCGATATACCCGCTTGAGTATTGTTTGTTCTGGAATTGGAAGAAAGCTGTGTCTCATATGATTTAGAGGGCAAGGCCTGCCGCGATGGCATACTCCAGAGATTCGGTGCGGGTGATTGGCGGCACATACGCATTCACGTCAAAGACATTATGCCATACGTCCGGCAGGACGCTGCGCGACACCGCTTCTCCGCCATGATTGCGCAACATAAGCTCGCAGGCTTCTGCGCGCGACCCCACGACCACGATCTCCGATATGCCGGCATGAACGTCCGGACGGGTAATCCAGTACGAATACACGCGATTGATCTCGTTGGTCAGCATGCTCGACTCGGCGGACGCGGCGGCAGACTGGAGCTGATCGCTTCCCCATCCGATCGTTGACGTAAAGCACACGACCCCTTCTGATACTATATAGAGGCCGGTTTTCTTTTTCATGACATGAACAATCAGGCGCGTGCCAGGCTCATAGGTCGGCGTGCTGGCCGCCACGATTGATTTTGGAGCGACTTCAAATGCCACGGGCATCACGGACGCTTCACGCAATAAAGAAATGTAATGTTCAACATACGTGCGGGGCACCACGGATACGCTGGCGCGCAGTATATCGCCCGATACCGCTCTTGGCATAAGATCAAATTGAAACAAGGCGTCTGCCGCTGACAGAGGGACATTCTGATCGAGTTTGAATTCGATATTTTGAGCTATTGAACTGAAGTTGGCCGTCGGCACTTCGGTCTGAAACAAGTACGCCTTTTCCTCCGGCAATGACACCTTGACATATCCAAGCGCGTTGGCCGCGGCAAATGATTTGAGAATGGAGACAAATTGTTTTTCGTCTTTGATATCTCCCCCGTCAATAAGCCCGGGCGGCAATTCTTGAGTCGCAAACTGGGAAATAACAAGGCCATGGGCGGTACGATGATACTGGATGCACCGTATGGCGTCATCTGAAATATCCAAGCCGGCGTGTGGCATGACCAAAAAAGCCGGTGGCGGAAATAACTTGAGGAATAACGAGCTCGACATGCGTATAGTATACCGCACTCGAGGGAGCTAATGAAGCTATTGCGTATGCGCCCGGCTATTTTTGAGCATCTGAAACAGAGCCGGAGCGGCTGATACTGCAACAATAACAAGAACTATCGGAAGAACGTACTTATCAGGATTTGGTATGAGCTCGCCGAGGCCGTACCCGAGCCAGAGCATGCCCCATGTCCAGATGAATGCGCCCAGTATATTGAAGGTGATAAATGTCCGATAGCTCATGCCGCCGATACCAGCCACTATGGGAGCGAATGTGCGGATGATGGGCATGAACCGCGCCAACATAATGGTCTTTTTCCCGTGCCGTTCGTAAAAATGCTGCGCCCGGGCGACATGTTTCTTGTTAAAAATGATCGAATCCTCGCGCGAAAAAAGCGCCGGCCCGACTTTTTTGCCAAAGGCATATCCAACGCTGTCCCCTATGACCGCGGCAATGAATGTCCCGATGAGAAGCCCCGCAAACGAAATATATCCCTGTGAAGCCAGAAAGCCGGCAGTGAACAGTAGTGAATCTCCTGGAAAAAAGAATCCGAAAAAAAGTCCTGTCTCAACAAAAATAATGCCGATAACCCCGATGGTCCCCAGGGTCATGATAAGCGTCTGTGGTTCAAGAAGTGTGTGGAGGAATTCCAACATGAAAAGTTATTAATTGAAAGTCATTAGTTATTAGTTACCTATTTTGCTTTTGTTCCTGGTGGTATTGAGCTGTTCGGTTCAAGTAGAGAAAATGCGCCTGCTTCCGTTGAAACCGCAAAGAGCATGCCATTGCTCTCGTGTCCTTTGATGGTGCGCGGCTCGAGATTGGTCACAAACATACAGGTCTTCCCCACCAAGACCGATGGGTCAGGAAAATAGGCCGATATGCCCGAGACGATCTGGCGCGGCGCGGGTGAAATGGTTTTTGTGCCATCGGCATTGACTGTTTCGCGAGTCTCCGCAAAGTCAACCGATAACTTGAGAAGTTTGTCGGTGTCAGGGATTTTTTCCGCAGACAAAATTGTGCCCGCCGAAATGTCTACTTTTTTGAAATCATCGTACGTGATCATGGGAGTATGGTAGCAGAGTGCGGCCAAATACAAAAGAATTACGCGCGAATCCTATCCAAATAGCTTTGCAATATCAATGCCGCCGCACTGGCATCCGTCATGTCAGTTTTTCCTTGAAAACGTTCGGCGTTGACGCTGGTCATGAATTCGAGTTCCAAATACACCTTGAATCCAGCCTTCTCCAGTGCTTGTTTGAAAGCATCAGCTTCTTCGAACATGGCATTGGGCTGCTGTTTGTAGTCGCGAGACTCGCCAATAACTATTTCGGCCGCCTCGTGCTGACGTGCGATTTCGATGATTTCCTTCAACGCCACTTCGCTGTTCCGCACCACGCTTACCGGCAAGGCGAACTTCCGCGATTCATCCGAAACCGCCACGCCGATGCGCTTGGTGCCATAGTCTATGCCGAGGATTCTCATGAGGACAGTGTACTTCAAGTTGAAAATAAGGGCAAAATGTGGGAGTATCTTTTATACTACTGATTAAGCAGTGCTGAATTTGTTTAATAATTAGTTAACTTGACAAAGTCAAGAATATATTGTAGGGATGGGTGGCTGAGAGGCCTAAGGCGTCGGTCTTGAAAACCGAAGTCCTCGCAAGGGGACCGTGAGTTCGAATCTCACCCCATCCGCAACTGTGAGACTACCGGTTATATTTATAATACTTTGAATTACGAAACTCCCTTTCTTCCTCATTTTCATATACAATAGCAAAGGCGCCGGTGAGGCGCCGTTACTAATATGACTACAGCCATTCAACTGTATGATGATATGGTAGCAAAAGTAAGGTTTTTCTTCAAACAATTGAACTTGAAAATAACAAAAAACACTGGTCGAAAATTAGCAGTCAATCCCGAAGACACGATCGCCCTCTCGCTCTTCAAACAAGCTCAAGGAATTGAAACCAAGAAGTCGATCTGGAAGATATTCGAACCGAAATGTAGCTACAAGACTTTGGTGGTAAACATGAATCATCTGGCCTTCTACGCGATACTCATCCTGAAATCAATCCTCAACTGGAACCGGAAAAACGCCCACGAGGTGAAGCATACCGACTCGACTGATATTCCAGTCTGTCTCGCCAAAAATGGCACGCGGCATCGCACCATGAGCGCGTACGCCACATGGGCACATGGCCCAAAAGGCTGGTATTACGGCCTTAAAATGAGCATAACCACCGATCTCAAGCGAAATCTTCTGGCCGTGAGATTCGGGGCTGGTAACTCCAATGACAGAGAAGCCTTCAAGGCAATGAACAAGGACATGATGGGGCTATTCGTCGCCGACGCCGGTTATATCTCCAAAGATTTGGAAAAAGATTTCCACATTGAGCACAAACGAATTCTGTTCGCCAAGCCCAGAGCCAACATGAAAAGGATCGCCACGAAGTTCCAGACATGGCTGTACGACACCCGCATGCTCATCGAACTTAACTTCAGAAGTCTCAAAATGTTCTACGGATTGGTGACGTCGCTGCCTCGCTCGATTGACGGATATCTGGGAAACTACGCGTACTCGCTTCTGGCGTTTGTGTTGCGCTAAAGAAATTGTTTGATTGAAAATCTAACTTTTGTCTAAAAACCTAAGCAAACTGAGGTTATTCGCGTTGGTTGGGGACAATGGTGGTTGTGGAGTTTCGTAATTCAAAGTTTTATATCGATTTTGGGGATCCTCCGATCCCGCCAGGGC
>CAZUII010000014.1:13307-13577 GCA_964619985.1 uncultured Candidatus Saccharibacteria bacterium | reverse complement strand
CAAAAGAAAAAAGTGGGCACTTTATTTAGTGTCCACTTTGTGGGGTACAGATCACCCTCGCGGTAGTGGTAGCCTGTTCATTCCGTCATCCATTAAGAGCTTCAGCTAGGCGGTCTGCATCCTTTAATGAGTGTTCGTGTGACCAGGTACGCTGTCAGAGTGAATGATACCAGGTACATGAGTGGTACTTGGGAATCATTACGCATCTCATTTCGTATCAGATACATCCCAAGATTTCCGAGAAGCAGACCGCTGGCCCAGGCAGTGATG
>CAZUII010000014.1:0-13297 GCA_964619985.1 uncultured Candidatus Saccharibacteria bacterium | reverse complement strand
AAGCAAGAAGCTGGCGACGATGCCGATTGCAATACCGCACAATAAGGCGTGGATCATACATTTCCTTTGTTGAAAACTTGTCTAATTCGATAGTTACTATACAATAGCACCCATGTCGTTATCAATAGGCATCGTCGGCCTGCCAAACGTCGGCAAATCAACGCTTTTTAACGCTCTCACACGAAAGAGTGTGCTTGTTGCCAACTATCCGTTTGCAACTATTGATCCATCAGTAGGAGTCGTTGCGGTGCCAGACGAGCGTCTCTGGAAACTTTCTGAATTTTCAAAAACACAAAAAACAGTGCCGGCGGTTGTCGAGTTCGTCGACATCGCAGGGCTCGTAAAGGGTGCATCTGACGGTGAAGGGTTGGGTAACCAATTTCTCACTAACATTCGCGAAACAGACGCCATTGCCGAGGTTGTACGCATCTTTGAGGACGACAACATTATTCACGTGGATGGAAAGATCAATCCTCTCAAGGATATTGAAGTAATCAATCTCGAACTCATTCTTGCTGATCTGCAGACGGTTACCAAACGCCATGGAAGCTTGGCGAAGGAAGTAAAAGCCGGCAAAAAGGAGGCTATTATTGAAAATGCGTTAGTTGAAAAAATTCTCGTAGCTCTCAAGGCAGGCAAGCTTGCTTCGACAGTGATACCTGATGAATTTGAGGCTCCTTTTGTGAAGTCACTCCATCTCCTTACGTCAAAGCCATTTATGTATGTGTTAAATAAGAAATCGGGCGGTAAAAATTTAGATGAACTCAATGATGAGCGCTACCAGAAACTTGTGGCCTTTTTCAAAGAGAATAATGCCAAGTGGGTTATTGTCGATGCAGGCATCGAACATGAGCTTAAGGATATTGATGACAAGGAAAAACAGGAGCTTCGCGAAGGTTTGGGTGCAAAAGATGATGGTATTGATGATTTGATCAAAAAAGGCTACGAGCTTCTGAGCCTGATTACGTATTTTACAACTGGTGAAAAGGAGACTCGTGCCTGGACTATTATTCGCGGCTGGACGGCACCAGAGGCGGGAACCGCCATCCATGGGGATTTCAAGGATAAATTTATTCGTGCAGAGGTTATCGAGTGGGATAAATTACTTGACGCTGGATCATTCGCTGCCGCTCGAGAAAAAGGACTCTTGAGAACAGAAGGCAAAGAATATATCGTCAAAGATGGCGATGTGATGGAGTTTAAAATATAGCTTTCCACTGGCCCTTAAATATGCTATAAATCTCGGCGGAATGTACGTTGTCGTAGAAGCGTGTATTCCGTTGTTTTGTCGGTCAAACCCTCGGATGCCAGTCAATCACGATTGTGTATGGACAAGATTCCTCTCCACCCATTCTGGGATCGGGCGCCCTCAGCGCTCAATGAAAACAACACGTTTGCACGCCAAGGACGCTGGGTTCTGGGCGTGGTACTCACTTGTGCCGTCGTGGCCGTTGCAGTCGGCTACTACTGGTACGCCTACTACACACACTAGGATTCTATGAAACGAGTCAGTCCTATTACGCGGGCGAGAATGGCGGAAAGTCGCTCAGGATTTTCCTCTTCGCCGATGCCTCTCACACGGTTCTTGTCTTCTCAGGCGCACATGTCTCGTGGCGATATGTCGCCAGGCAGTACGCCGAGGAGTGCAGAAACCTTCCTCTCATCTGTTCGTCGCGCTTTTCAGCGTTTATCCGGAGCTTAGCTTCCACGTTGTTTGCTAGAACAGTTTTATCCGCGCCACCTGTCCGCAAGGGCATGTGGCATTTTTATTTTGTAAATAAGGCGTTTTTGAGCTATTATTTGAGTTATGAAAAAAAAGGCATCAAAAGCCATGAAGCCGGCAGCTACATTGGGTGCCTACGATCACACAAAGATTGAGCCCAAGTGGCAAAAATACTGGCACAGTAAAAAACTGTACCAGGCCACAGAGGATCCGAAAATGAAGAAATTCTTTGGCTTGATTGAATTTCCATATCCATCTGGCGATGGGTTGCATGTCGGACATATTCGCAGCAATACGGCTATGGACATCATTTCTCGCAAGCGCCGGGCAGAAGGGTACAATGTGCTGTATCCGATTGGTTGGGATGCATTTGGATTACCGGCAGAAAATTACGCCATTAAAACAGGCACTCAGCCTGCTGTGGTGGTTAAGAAAAACATTGATACATTCAGACGCCAGTTGAAGGCACTTGGTTTTTCATTTGATTGGTCGCGTGAAGTCAATACAACAGATCCTGCATATTACAAGTGGACGCAGTGGATCTTCCTGCAATTTTTCAAAAAGGGATTGGCCTACAAAAAGAAGATGACCATCAACTGGTGTCCAAAGGATTTGATTGGTCTTGCCAATGAGGAAGTTATCAATGGGGCCTGTGAGCGCTGTGGAACTGCGGTTGAAAAACGCGAAAAAGAGCAGTGGATGCTCGCGATTACCAAGTATGCAGATCGGTTGTTGAGTGGTTTGGATGCGCGAGTTACCCCTAAAGGAGATTTGCTCGAAGGTTCTATCGATCAACCGTGTTTCACCCAGACGACCGAACCCGGTGCAGTTCGTCCGGAGCTTCCGTTTGTCGAGCGCAAGGCAATCGTGGCAATTGTAAAACACTGGTCGGAAGACAAATATATTGGCCTCAAATGGAAGAAGGTTGATTGGCAAACATTGATTACTGGTGGGCTAGAAGGCGATCAGACACCAGTAGAGGGGGCCGCCATGGAAATCATTGAAGAAACAGGTTACAAGAACCCAACATTTGTTCGTCATCTTGGAAAAGTGGATGCCAAGTTTTTCCATGTTCCCAAGAATGTAAATCGCTATGCACATTTTGATGCCTTATATTTTGAGCTCAAAGATGGTGACCGCAATGAGATTACCGCCGAAGAACAGGGTAATCATGATGTTGTCTGGCTTTCGAAAGAGGAGATGACTGCATTTGTTTCGCCTGATTCCCAACGATACGTATGGGCGAAGTTCTTGGATCCAACCATCACTTCCGAATCATTCGGCGCGCCAGTGTTGAATTGGCGAGAAGCGATAAAGGAACAGCAACGAAACTGGATAGGGAAAAGTGAGGGGGCGGAACTCGTATTCAAACTCAAAGCTCGCGATTTTCAAGGAAAAGAGATCAACGTCTTCACCACACGTCCTGACACGATCTTTGGTGTAACCTATGTCGTGCTCGCACCTGAGCATGTGTTGATCAAAGAGTTTCTTTCGGTTGTTGGAAACAAATCTGAAGTCGAGTCATATATTGCACAGGTTAAAAAAGAGTCCGACATGGAGCGTACTGATGCAACAAAAGAAAAAACAGGCGTTGAGTTGAAGGGTGTTAAGGCCATCAATCCTGCAAACAATGAGGAAGTTCCTGTATGGATTGCTGACTACGTACTGGCTGATTACGGCACAGGTGCGGTCATGGCAGTTCCCGCGCACGATGAACGTGATGGTGTGTTTGCCAAAAAATATGGGTTACCGATCAGGGAAGTAGTTGCTCCACTCATCAATGTGACTCAAGGTGATTTTGCCTCAAGACCCGGCGTAAAGACTGTTGCACGTGAATGCATTCTCGCAATAGTGAAGCACTGGGAAAAGGACGAGTTTCTCTGTCTCAAAGCCCCAAAACATGGCTGGACAACATTTGTTATTGGCGGCATTGATCCAGGTGAAGATCCTGTTGAAGCGGCAAAGCGTGAGATTATAGAAGAAACAGGATTTACTGATTTTACCTTGGTGAAGAAACTTGGTGGACATGTGTATGCAAAACATTTTGCACCACATA
Source organism: uncultured Candidatus Saccharibacteria bacterium (assembly GCA_964619985.1). GTDB lineage: Bacteria > Patescibacteriota > Minisyncoccia > Phycocordibacterales > PALSA-1337 > C7867-002. Next base: position 9,518 of record CAZUII010000014.1, on the reverse strand, counting down.
AAAATGAAAATCGTTCTGCCATGTTGGACGGGTATTACTTTGAGCTCAAGAGCGGAGCACGACAGCCGGTCGCGGAACATGAGTCAAATCATCAGCAGATTTCCTGGGTTGCACGAAAAGATATTCCGACTGCGTTGCATCCCAAAATAACTGATTGGGCATTTTGGCAGCGCTTTGTCTCACCTGATGCACCATTTGTTGGTGATGGGGTACTAGAAAATTCAGGATCATTCAATGGTAAGGAGTCATCATTGATTAAAAAAGAAATTGCCGAATCAGTCGGAGGGAAATGGATTACGACATTCAAACTTCGTGATTGGATATTCTCACGTCAGCGCTATTGGGGTGAGCCAATCCCAGTTGTTAACTGCAAGGCATGCGGATTGGTCCCGGTTCCTGAAAAGGATTTGCCGGTGAAATTACCTCCAGTCAAGAACTACAAACCGACCGAAACGGGCGAGTCACCACTAGCCGCGATTACAAAATGGGTCAATACAAAGTGTCTTCAATGTAAAGGTCCAGCAACTCGTGAAACCGACACTATGCCAAACTGGGCAGGTTCAAGCTGGTACTATTTGCGCTACGCCGATCCGAAAAATAAAAAGGCATTTGCTGATAGGGAAAAATTGAACTACTGGACGCCGGTTGATTGGTACAACGGCGGCATGGAACATACGACACTGCACCTCCTATATTCGCGTTTTTGGCATAAGTTCCTGTTTGATCTAGGATTGGTGCCAACTGATGAACCATATACCAAGCGTACGTCGCACGGACTTATTTTGGCCGAGGGCGGTGTCAAAATGTCGAAGTCAAAAGGGAATGTGATCAATCCTGATGGCATCGTTGCGACTGTTGGGGCTGATTCGTTGCGCCTCTACGAGATGTTTATGGGTCCATTTGATCAGCCGATTGCGTGGGACACCAACAACATCGCGGGTGTTCGACGCTTTATTGAACGTGTCTGGAAATTGCGAGAAAAAGTAGTTGCCCAGACCGATGAAAAAACCGACGATGTCGTATCAGTGAATAATACTATACACAAGGCAATTAAAAAGGTAAGCGATGATATCGAATTGATGCGATTTAATACGGCAATCAGCGCACTGATGATCACCCTCAATAAACTTGAGACATTTGAAGCTATCAGCGCAGGACACTATGAAGTTTTCCTTCAATTATTGGCTCCTTTTGCGCCGCACGTGACCGAGGAGCTGTGGGCGTCGCTTGGCAATAAAAAGTCCATTTCCTTTGCGCCATGGCCAGTATACGACCCTGCATTGGCCGTAGATTCCGAAGCAACTATTATTATCCAAATTAATGGCAAGATGCGTGGCACATTCAGGGCTCCGGTTGATGCCTTACAGGAAGATTTGGAATATCGCGCCAAGAATGCCCCGGAGGCCGCCAAATGGCTGGAAGGGAAGGAGGTGAAGAAAGTGATAGTCGTACCGAATAAACTGGTGAATATTGTGGTTGGTTGACAATAGTATGTTGATAAGGTAAGGTGTAAGGAACAAACCTGGGTTATGGGAATGCTACATTCCCACGAAATTGACTTTAGTTCAAGGTAGTGATACAACTAATAGACTTATTTTATTAACAACTTACATGGCCACCTCAACTATTTCGTTCAAACCCAAGCAGATCGTCAAACGTCTCCTCGCCTCTCTTCCGGATCGCGCCCGCGATGTCATCATCTATCGATACGGACTCGGTTCCGATACGCGCCGCATGACGCTGGATGCCATCGGCAAGAAATACGGCATCACACGCGAACGCGTCCGCCAGATCGAGAACTATGCCCTTGGCATGGTCAGGAAGTCCGATGAGTACAAGCTCGAAAAGGCGGTTTTTGCCGAGCTCGAAAGCACGCTTCATGCCTTGGGCGGCATTGTTGTTGAGGAAGATTTTCTCGGGCATGTCTCAAAGGACAAGAGCCTTCAAAACCATATTCATTTCCTGTTGGTCATCGGTGAGCCGTTCAAGAAACGCAAAGAAGACGACGACTTCAATCACCGCTGGCATGTCAATGAGGAGCTTGCCGAACAAGTCGAGACTGCTCTTCGCAAACTCTATACCAACCTCAATACCCAGGATCTCTTGCCCGAATCTGAAATGATCAACAAATTCCTCCAGCACCTTGAAGGCGTCTCGGAACGCTACAAAAATCAGGAGATCATGAAGCGCTGGCTCAAACTCTCGAAAGCCATCGGCGTGAACGCTCTCGGCGATTGGGGTGCCTCGCACTCTTCAAATATCAAAACAAAGGGCATGCGCGATTACGCCTTTCTGGTCATCCGCAAGCATGGTTCCCCGATCCATTTCCGCGATGTGGCAAAGCAGATCATGGTCATGTTCAAGAAAAAGGCCCACGTTGCCACCACTCACAACGAGCTCATCAAGGATCCGCGTTTTGTCCTCGTCGGCCGCGGTCTGTACGCGTTGGCGGAATGGGGATATGCTCCCGGCATTGTCCGCGACGTCATCCGCCTCGTCATCGAAAAGAACGGTCCATTGACCAAAGAAGAGATTGTAGCCAAGGTTATGAAGGAGCGCTACGTCAAAGAAAACACCATTGCGGTCAATCTTCAAAATCCAAAATATTTCAAAAGGGACAAGGATGGCAAGTATTCGATAGCCGCATAACAGACAAAGAAAACGGAAAGAAGGAAAGAGGCAACATCTTTCCTTCTTTCCGTTTTCCTTCTTTCCTTGATATAATAATCCTATGCCCGTTGAACAACTATTTCCTAGTTTGCTCGTGGATTTGAAGTCCACCATATTGCCGCAAGCGATACAGTACGCCATCTTCGTGTCTCCGGTTGCGTTGACGATTATTCTCGGTATGTTCCTGTGGCCGTTGTGGGTGAGGTACGTTCGGGCAAAATTCTTCCTGTCCCTCAAATATACGGTGCTCGAAATCAAGTTGCCAAAAGATACGTTTAAATCACCCCTGGCCATGGAAGTTTTTTTGCAGTCGTTGCACAATACGGCTGACGGTAGTACTTTTGCCCAATATTGGAAAGGGGAAACTCGGCCATGGTATTCGCTTGAAATAGTCTCGATTGAAGGCAAGGTCAAGTTCTTTATTTGGACGGAAGATCGTCGCAAAGGGGGCCTTATGTCAGCGTTGTATTCGCAATTTCCAGGCGTCGAAGTCCACGAAAATGGAGATTATGCGCAATCAGTACATTTTGATCCGAAAACTATGAAGATTGCGGGCATGGAATTCAAATTTACAAAAAAGGATCCATATCCGATCAAGACCTATGTTGACTACGGTTTGGACAAGGACCCCAAGGAAGAATTCAAAGTCGATCCATTGACTCCTATGCTCGAATTTTTGGGCAGCGTAGGGCCAAACCAGCAAATATGGCTGCAGTTTCTCATTCGTGCGCACAAAGATGATCAGTCCAAACCAGGGCATTGGTTCAAACGCCATGATTCATGGCAGGATGGCGCCAAAGCTCTCGTCAATGAGATACTTGTTCGTGACGCCAAGACAAAAGCTTCGGCGGGTGAGCCTGACCCCGAGACGGGGTATACAAAATTGCCTATTATTTCAAAAGGGGAACAGGTCATTATTGAAGCCATCGAACGCAGTGTCACCAAACAGCCTTTTGATGTGGGCATTCGAGCATTGTATATTGGTAAAAGCGATGTTTTTAACAAAGTCTTTGGTGTGGGCGGCATCGTCGGCAACATGAAGCACTTCAATTCAGAAAGCCTCAACGGGTTCAAGCCGAATGGCGATGTCTGGCATAGCAGAATTTCTGATCCATGGCAGGATTACAAAGATATTCGACGCAACCGTTATTCGGGAGAAGCCCTTGCCATGTACAAACGTCGCTCGTACTTCTACGCGCCATATGAGGGCAAGCCGCTGGTTATGAATACCGAGGAGTTGGCGACGGTGTATCATTTCCCAGGATCAGTGGCCGCTACGCCGACCTTGGAACGTTTGCCGTCAAAGAAGACCGAGGCGCCGTCCAACTTGCCGGTTTAGCGGCTGTCTTTTGGCAGTCGCCGTTTTTTATAAATCACATGTACGAAAAAATCCGCAAAATTATCAAAAAATATACAATAGCCATCTCGGCTATTTTAGTATTGATTATCGTCGGTTTCATTGTGGTTATCACGACTTCAGTGCCGCCATCTACATTTCCCCGCGACACGGTGGTCCGTATCAGCAAAGATATGACGATTTCGGCAGCGGGTGAACTGCTCAAGGAAAAAGGGATTATCCGTTCGGTTTTGGCTTACAAAATCTATGTGATTCTCCTGCATGACGGCAAAGGCATCCAGGCGGGCAGTTATCTATTTGGCGACCCTCAATCGGCTCTGCGTGTGGCTTATCGGACGGCTTATGGTTTCAAGGATATTCAGAAAATTAAACTGACCTTTATCGAAGGCAAGAACTCTAAGGAGCTGGCCGCCTTAATTAAAAAAAACATTCCGGATTTTGATGTGGAGGATTTTCTTGAGAGAGCCAAAAAATACGAAGGCTATCTTTTTCCGGAGACTTATTTCCTCGATCCTGATGTGCGACCGGGTGAAGTGGTGGACATGATGCGTGATCAATTCGACACGGCCATAAGACCACTCTCCGATGCTATCGCAACGTCTACACGCTCTCTCAAGGACATAGTCACTATGGCTTCTATTGTTGAAGAAGAGGCCGGCACTGATACTGATCGAAGAATTATTGCCGGCATTCTCTGGAAACGCCTGGACAAAGGCATGCCGCTTCAGGTTGATGTGCCATTTTACTATTTTATGGATAAAAGTTCTTCAGAAGGGATCACGTTGAAAGATCTGGCCATAGAGTCGCCATACAACACCTATTTGAACAAAGGCCTGCCGCCGACACCGATTTCCAATCCGAGTTTGGGCGCAATTAAGGCGGCGCTGTATCCGGTCAATTCGCCCTATTATTTCTATCTGGCGGACAAGAAAGGTGTGACTCATTACGCGGTGACGCATGATGGTCATGTGATCAACAAGAGTACATATCTGTATTAATGCTGCCAATGAAAAAGCCGTCAGCGAGACGCGGACGGCCTTTGAGCGGGGTGGGTCGCAGTTTAGGGTTTTTCACCGCACACGGTTTCGATCATTGCGGCGAGAAGACCAAGTGAAATTGGCTTGTGCAACACATCTGATACGCCTACCGAACGTACCATTTCGGCATGGTCCTCCGTCATGCCTCCGCTTATCATAATGACGGGCGTTGACGGTGAGACCAGTTTTACTTTTTTGGTCAGCTCAATTCCGTCACCATCATTCATCTGACGATCGGTGAGGATGAGATCAACTGATTCAAGGTGTTGTGAAAACCAAGCGAACGCCTGGTTTCCGGAATCGGTGGCAAGGACGACGTTGTGTCCGAGTTGCTGGCAATACTTTGTGGTGAGCCTCAACAGTGCGGACTCATCATCCACGACCATTATTTTCAATGATTTCACTGTGTTTATTCTCCTTGTTTGCCCATCGGAGTGACAGGACTTTATTCTTATTGCTAGCCGAAGTAGCTAAATTTCAAAAAATATGCTAGCATGATAAATATGAAAAGTCAAGATAGCGTTTTTGTCGGCATGTCCGGGGGCGTCGACTCGTCGGTATCAGCGGCACTGCTCAAGAAAGCCGGCTATGCCGTTACCGGCGTGTTCATCAAAGTGTGGCAACCGGACTGGCTGACATGCACCTGGCGCGAAGAACGGCGCGATGCAATGCGAGTAGCGGCGCACCTGGGGATTCCATTGGTGACGCTTGATTTGGAAAAAGAATATAAAAAAGAGGTGGTTGACTACATGATTGCCGAATATGCGGCCGGTCGCACGCCAAATCCTGACGTGATGTGCAATCGCTACGTCAAATTTGGTGGATTTTATGAGTGGGCCATGAAGCAGGGTGCAGACTATGTCGCAACCGGACATTACGCGCGGATCATCAAAGGGATGAATGGTAGCAATGAGCTGCACATGGCCGTCGATGCCAACAAAGACCAGTCGTATTTCTTGTGGACATTAAAGGAGGAACAACTGGATCATATATTGTTTCCCGTCGGGCATCTGCATAAACCTGCGGTGAGGGCGCTGGCACAACAATATGGCCTGCCCACCGCCGACAAGAAGGATAGTCAGGGCCTGTGCTTCATTGGAAAAATCGACATCAAGGATTTCCTCAAAAAATATATCGAGGTGAAACCAGGCAACGTCCTTGACGAGAACGGAACCGTGATCGGCACGCATGAAGGCGCCACGCTTCTGACCATTGGCGAGCGTCACGGATTTACCATTACCAAAAAAACGCCGGATCAGAAACCAGTATATATTATTTCAAAAGATGTCGCGCACAATACTATTACTGTTTCCGTAAAAGGGTCTGGCGGAAGATTGCCGAACTCAAAAATAGAAGCGATGCTAAGAGAAATCAATTGGAACCAAGTATCTGTTCCCGTCGGCACTGCGGTACAGGTTCGGTCTCGATATCGCCAAGAGCTTCAGGCGGCGACATTTGTCGATCAGACAACCTTGCGTTTTGAGCAGCCCCAATCAACTCTCTCACCGGGACAATCCCTTGTAGCATATGACGGTACCCAGTGTCTTGGCGGAGGCATTATTGTATAATGATTTCATGAATCATCATCGTCTAGGGGTAACGGCACTCGTGCTGCTCATCATCCTGACGATTATATATGCGCGCTGGCTGACGTATTCAGTTGAACCGACGGATATGACCATTGCATCAGCGCCATTCGGGGGGATGGTGCCCTCTGAAATAACGCATGGCAACAGGGATAAAAAGCAGATCATCTTTACCTTTGACGGCGGAGAAGGCGCGCAATCTGCCTCGGCAGTGCTCGATACTCTCCATAAGCACAATTCGCGGGGAACATTTTTTTTGACGGGGAAGTGGGTCATGCGCAACCCTGATCTAGTGCAACGCATGCGTCGCGAAGGTCATGAGGTGTATAACCACTCATTGAGTCATCCGCATTTGCCTCTGCTCAGTGATCAGCGCATCATGCTTCAGTTGGAGACCATGGACGAGACTCTGTTGCGACTTGTGGGTACGTCAACCAAACCCTATTTTAGACCGCCGTATGGAGATCGTGACGCGCGCGTACTTGCTACAGCCGCACGAGCCGGATATCGCTCGGTTATGTGGACAGTCGATGCGGGTGACTGGATGGAATCCGAAGGTTTTACGGCCGATGAAGTTCGCGGGCGGATTTTTGGCAATATTGAGCCGGGCGCAATCATATTGATGCATCTTGGCGACACGATCACCGGGTCGATACTTGATGATGTCTTTACGCAGATTGAAGCCCGAGGATACGCGCTGGCGTCGCTGTCTCAAGGATTGGCGGGTGTGGAATAGGTGCCGACTTCGGAGTTTGGTATACTACACAACACATGAATCATCTTATTTACATCACAAAATCAGATGGAACAAAGCAGCTCTTTGAAGAAGAAAAGCTGGTCAATTCATTGAAGCATGCAGGCGCATCTGAGGCGAGTATTGAGGAGATCATCAGCCAGGTTGAAAGCGGCATGAAGGAGGGTATGACCACCAGCCAAATTTACGGGCATGCGTTTGATCTTTTGCGCAAACACTCGATTCATACCGCAACGATATATTCAGTCCGGCGCGCCTTGGCCGAGCTTGGTCCGGATGGATTTCCTTTTGAAAAATTTGTCGCCCGCATCTTCCATGCCTGGGGATATGAGACGCTCACTGATCAGCATGTCATGGGTTCCTGTATTGAGCACGAGATTGACGTGGTGGCTTGGAAAAAAGGGGCTCTGGCCATGGTTGAAGCGAAGTTTCATCACGAGTTCGGCCTCAAATCCGATGTGAAGGTTGCCTTGTATGTCAAAGCTCGGTTTGATGATATTGCGGGAAACACCTTTGACTTCGGCGGCGTCAAACGATCGTTGACGGAACGCTGGCTTTTTACCAATACCAAGTTCACCGAGCAAGCCATCAAATACGGCATGTGCACGAAAGTAAAACTTATTGGCTGGAATTATCCTTCGAGCGGCAATCTTCATACGCTTATCGAACAATACAAATTGCATCCAATTACCTGCGTGACCGCGCTCTCGTTTCAGCAAAAGAGGGATTTGGTCGGCCGCAATATCATCACCTGCGCCGACATGATCAAGCGCCCCGAGATTCTCAAGGAGATCGGCATCCGGTCCGAGGAAGAGACGGAGAGGATTCTCCATGAGGCCAAGATTATTACGGGAGTGGGGAGGTAAGAATGTCATATGATCTCGCTTGCCAAACTCGTCGGATTCAAGCCTAAATTTGAAGTGGTAGGATGCTACCTTCTCCATAGAGATAGGGTGCTGATGCTTCACCGTAACCCAGCTAAACCACAGGGAGACACATGGGATACTGCTGGCGGCAAGATTCATCAGTCAGAAACTCCACTAGACGCTATTGTCCGGGAGATTAAAGAAGAAACTTGCATAGCACTCAATCCCTCTGAAGTTATTTATTTCAAAAAATTCTATGTGAGGTATCCAGAATTCGATTTTATATTCCATACATTCCACCACACCTTCAATAAGCAACCCTCCGTGTCAGTCAATCCATCCGAACACACTGAGTATCGTTGGGTAACACCGAAAGAAGCGCTTGCGTTAAAACTTATACCAGATGAAGATTTTTGCATGAAGTTATTTTTCAGAGATTGTTTACAATAGCCTGAAATATGGTAGGGTTTGTTTCAGACATTATGAAACCAATCACTAAACTAACTCATCGTGTACATTCTCAATTCTGGACGCCGACATTGCGCCGTCGGCTAGCAACAACTGATAATTTTGCGAAACTTACCCAACTAGCTCTTAGTGTTCTGGATAATGCACCGTCCAGTTTGTGCATGGTATCTGGACCCATGTCCACCGGTGGCTTTGGAAGTTTGTCAAAAAATATGCGCGTCTTTTGCTCGTCGGTTGAGGTTGCGGAAGACATGATCCTAAATTGTTCGGTTTTCAGCCAGATGCCATTCGAAGACAAGATGGTCACCTTGTGCCGCCAATGGCGAGAACGTAATCCAAGGGAAATCTATTGCTGGCCAATTCTCCACATCTTTTACGGTGCTCTTCTTGCGAGCGGGAAGGTGAAGGTATTCTATTTCCTGCCGGGATGGAACAGTTCCCGTGGTGCGCGTTGGGAATTCCGAGAGTGTGCCAAGTGGGGAATCGAGCGTAGGCCTTTTCCCCTTAGCTGGTATGATGAGGCGTGTGAGCGTGCGGGTGTCATTCGGTGATTCAACGGTGGTTCAAATTTTCTCAACTATATGGGCCGGCAGCAGGTGTTGCCGGTCTTTTTTGTTATTTTCACAAACGCAACATTGTCGCGTTTGCACATTTCACCGAAAGAGACAGTGTCCCATTATTTCTGCTACAATGCCTCTATGTCAAAAACCGACCTGATGCGTGCCATCCGCGATGAAATTCTTGTCCTCAAAGAGTCGCCTCTGTATGAATATCGCAGCG
>CAZUII010000013.1:0-13580 GCA_964619985.1 uncultured Candidatus Saccharibacteria bacterium | reverse complement strand
CAGGGAAGTCGCGCATCTTGATTGATTGCGGCATGGTCCAAGGAGAAAAATTTGCTCTTGAAGAAAATGCTAAGCCTTTTTTCTATGAGCCAAGCTCTATTGATGCGCTCCTCATTACTCATGCCCACCTCGATCACGTCGGCCGTATCCCAAAGTTAGTGAAGGAAGGATATCAAGGACCGATTTATTCAACACCTGAAACACGCCAGCTGGCAGAATTGGTGCTCACTGACGCGGTCGGTATTCTGGCGATTGAAGCAAAGCAAAATGGGGGACTGCCACTCTATGGTATTGAAGATGTTGAAGAGGTTTTTCCGCATTGGAAAACTATCCCGTATCACCAAGTCTCAAAAATAACCGAAGATATTTCCGTATTTCCAAAAGATGCGGGACATATTTTGGGATCCGCGATGTATGAATTACACCTGAAGCAGGAAGCGGGCGGTAAGGAAGGGGGAGATGGGGTTGCCGATCTGAAAGTTCTCTTTACGGGAGACGTGGGCAATTCACCGGCACCACTTTTGCGCGATACTGAAGACGTGGGCGATGTTGATTATCTTATTACTGAAAGTGTTTATGGTGATCGCAATCATGAATCAAAAGAACTTCGCACCCAGCAGTTTGAAAAAGTGGTAAATGATACGCTGGCGCGCGGAGGCACGTTGGTGATTCCGGCTTTTTCTATTGATCGTACGCAGGTCTTGTTATTTGAACTCAACAATCTCGTTGAGCAAAAGAAGATTCCATCTGTGCCAGTGTTTGTTGATTCGCCGATGGCTATAAAAGCAACCGAGGTTTATTCGGAGAGTACTCAACTGTTTAATGACGCGGTCCAACAGCAAATCAAGAATGGCGATAATATATTTAGTTTTCCACACCTGCAGTTTACCGTTTCACAAAATGAGTCTCGTGATATCGAGCGTTTGCAAGGTGCCAAGATTATTTTGGCGGGCTCTGGCATGTCAGTGGGCGGCCGTGTATTGAGTCATGAAGAGGATTTTCTGCCAGATCCAAAGAACACGATTCTTCTTGTTGGGTATCAGACTACGGGCTCACTAGGGAGACAATTGGCAGATGGGGCAAAGAAAGTAACTATTCACGGTCGCGAGATTAAAGTAAAAGCGCACATTGAGACGTTGTATGGCTATTCAGCCCACAAGGATAGCGATCATCTTGTTGAGTTTGTGGCTACGGCTAGCGATCGCTTGAAACAAGTCTTTGTGGTGATGGGTGAACCAAAAGCTTCGATGTATTTGGCACAGCGATTGAATGATGAATTGGTGGTGAAGGCTGTGGTACCGGAAAGGGAGAAAGGGTATGAGCTTGAGAGCGGGGTCAGGGAAGTCTAAAAAGACAAGCGTTGGGCCGTGGGGGGACGTGAGGTCTTTTTGGTGACTTTTTAAATCTTACGTTTGTAAGATTTGTTACAGTTTGGCTCCTCATTTAAGCCTTGGAATACAAAAGTTATCCCCATAATCTTACAATCGTAAGATTTATTTTTAGTCATATTTAGGGAGTGTGTACCAGGTCCTTCGTCGGTTGATTTTTCCGAGGAAAAAAAGAAAGGCCTCAGGTGATCCTGAAGCCCCCAAGACTGCCTCTAAGTCATTGGATCGGTTCCCTTGCCGGTACTACGACATCTTAATAGATTGTAAACTTATTTTACCTTCGCCACAATGCGGGCGAATGCTTCAGGCTTAAACTCAGCGAGGTGAGCGAGGATCTTGCGATCGACTTCGATGCCTTTCTTCTTTGCGGCACCGATAAATTTGCTATATGAGAAACCAAGTGGACGAAGGCCGGCGTTAATCTTGACGTTGAAGAGACGGCGCATATCACCCTTTTTATCGCGGCGGTGAGCAAATGAGTAGGCTCCGGCGTGCTGGAGGGCATCAATAGCCATACGCTCCTTTTTTGAACGGCCAAAGCGCATACCTTTAGCGGCCTTGAGGATGGAACGGCGGTGTTTGAGGGCGTTTACTGCTTTCTTAATGCGGGTCATGGTAGTTGAGTGAAGTAATTAAATAATTAAAGGTTGACCAAGAAACGGCTCTTTGCCTTGTTGTCCATGAAAATGGTATTCATACGGCGCTTGTTTGTGCTGGTGCGGGTTCGCTCGCGGGCGTTGAAGTGGTTCTGTCCAGCCTTGCGCGACAAAATCTTGCCATTTTTGGTGACTTTAAGGCGCTTTGCGTATGACTTTGTTGTTTTCATTGACATGATAGTAATAAATTATTTCTTTTCAATAACGATACTTAATCCTTTTGGACCTTTCGTAACATCTTGAGCGATTTTGTATTCGACAGTTACGAGCTTGAGAATACGGTCGAGGCGCTCCTTGAGGAAGTTGAGATCCATGTATTTGGATCGTCCGATGAGGAAAAGGTCGATTTTGACGCGATTTCCTTCACCAAGCCATTCTGAAACTCTCTTGGCTTTGAGCTCGAGGTCGTGTTCGCCGGTACCGATCTTGACCTGAACTATCTTGAGTTCACTGGTCTGAACCTTGGATTTGGCCGCTTTCTCCTTTTTCTTTTCATCGTACAGATACTTGCCATAATCCATGATCTTCGCAACGGGAGGAGTGGCCGTAGGGGATATCTCGATCAAGTCCAACGCTCGCTTTTGAGCTTCTGCCAAAGCCGCTGTGAGCGTTATAACACCGAGATTTTCTCCTTCGGCGGTTATGACGCGCAACTCAGGCGCTTTGATGTGATGGTTGATTTTGACGCGGATAGCCAATTGATTGGGATTACAGGGGTTATTTATAACATACAGCGGCTCAATCTGCAAGCTTTTTTGTGCTGCAGTCATGCGACTACGGCTCCGCTCGCTTCGCTCACGGGTTGTCCACATTGTCCCTCTCGGTAATGGCTGGTACTATTATGTATATATGCCGAAATACGATTTCCTTTCGAATGATTTCTCTCATCCTCATCACCGTCGATCGGTTGCTGTTCTCATTTTGTCAGTCGTTGTCTTCGGTCTTTTAATTGTAGCTTATTTGTATAGTACTGATACGGAAGTCCAGAAAAATGTATCATCTGTATCTGAAGATCGCGCGACAGCCCAATCAGAAGTCGTCTCACAACTCAATGCATCAGCTCCGGTGCTCGTATCTAATGGAGATAAGAAAAAGATTATACAGCGTATGTCGAGACCATCATCAGGGCTTACCGATGCTCAAAAGACAGATATTATTAATCAATTACAAACACCTTAACCACCCTAACTATGAAATCAACCCTTGCTCGCATTGCAACCTTAAGCGGCCTTATCCTCGGAGCTTTTGCCGTCTCTGCAGTAGCTGCTACCTGGACTCCGCCGCCTTCTGCTCCTCCTACCGGAAATCCTGATGCACCAGTCAATGTCGGATCGGCCACACAAACCAAGCTGGGCTGGCTTGGTGTCCGCGGCCTTATTGCGACAGACTTTACTCTAGCTACCGGTACGCCAGCGGCCGGCAAAGTTCTGACGGCTATCGATAGTCTGGGAAATGCTACGTGGGTAACACCTACCGTTGGCGCATCGGTTTTTGATTTTGCATTGGCTGGACAGAGTCAGACTATAGCTTATGGCGCTTCAAAGAGCACGATTACAGTATCAAATGCCGGTAGTGCTCGCGCGGCCATAGTCAACTTCTATACCTCAACCTGCAATGACCTTAACATAGAAATTTACAAGACAAATGATACAAAAGTAGCGCGCCTCGGCGGACACACTGGTGGAGGTTCAGATGTTCGTGATGTTGGTTTTACAACGATCATTCCTCTTTCAAGCGGACAATTTAAAATTCAGGATGCGCGCGCGTCATTTAGTTGTGACGACGTCAAGATGGTTCTGATTGGACTCATCAATTAAAAGTTTGTATTGAGGATTAGAGAAACTTTTTTACGAGGCGTATCACACGCTCAAGCAGTTTTTCCGTAAAAAATCTCTTTTTCCATTCCTTCAGCTTGATTTCCCGTGAATGCTGAATGTCACGGACGAAATGCGCCGCAAGCTCTTCGGCAAACTTTGAGTTTGTAGTGACGATATTTGCCTCAAAGTTGTACAGCAAAGAGGCGCTATCGAGATTCATGGAACCAACCGTGGCCCATTCACCGTCAATGTTGACTGATTTGCTGTGGATAATATTACCGCCGTAAAGAAAAATGCGAACCCCAGCTTCAAGAAGACTCGTGAAATATGATCGGGCGGCATAATCAAGGGTAGGATAATGGTCAGTGCGCTCAGGAAGGATAATTTGAACATCGACGCCCCGGTGCGCGGCGAGACGGATCACTCGAAGGAGTCGATGAGTAGGTACGAAATAAGGCGTGGTGATATAGACGTAGTTGCGCGCGCTGCGAAGGGCATCCACGAGCTGCGCGTATATGTGGCGTCGGCCGGGGGCGGGGTAATTGGTGATATAACGAAACTCACGATCGCGAGCTTTGGTGCGTTTTGGCAGCGGCTTTTCATTCTTTGCCCGTCCCCACATACGATCGAACGCATTGGACATTTCTTTGACTATGGCGCCTTCAAATCGGGCGTTGGTGTCCCGCCAGTCTTTCATGCTGTCGCGCACGGAGATGCTTCCGGTGTAGGCGATTTCATTATCAATGACAAGGGTGCGGCGATGATTGCGCAAATACCATGAACGGATATTTGGTACTTTGAAATATCCGGGAATAAGCGTCTTCCAAAAAACCAGTTCGATGCCTTTTGTTTTGAGGACGTCCGCGAGGTTGGAGCCGAATATAGTGAAACTGCCGGCGGCATCCCACAGAAAGCGCACCTTCACGCCGGTTGCCGCCCGTTCAGCGCAGATATCGATAAGTTTTTTGCCGAGTTCATCATTGGTGAAGATAAATTGCTCTAATGAAATACTGTGGGTAGCCTTGGTACAGTCTTCAAACATGGCTTTCCAGGCATCTTCGTTTGAGGCGTAGAGGTTCCAGGAGGTTGGGGAGGGCATAGAGAATAGTGTACATCATATGCTACGATATTCCCATGGCAGACCTAGTCGATAACAGCAAAATCCATTTCAACTACGAAGTCCTCGAGAAATACGAGGCGGGTATTGAGCTACTCGGGTTTGAGGTCAAATCTCTCAAATCAAAAAGAGGATCGCTTGATGGCGCCTATGTGATCATTCGAGGCGGGGAAGCCTATGTCATGAACCTCTTTATTCCTCCATATCAGGAACATAATACGCCAAAAGGCTATGAACCTCGTCGTAATCGCCGACTATTGCTGACTAAAAAAGATATCCGGACGCTCGCTGACAAGGAGGCAGGCAAAGGGTTGACAATAGTGCCTATTTCAATATATAATAAATCCAACCTCATCAAAGTTTCCGTCGCAGTCGTTCGCGGTAAGAAGAAATACGATAAGCGCGAAACGACTAAGAAACGTGAGACTGATCGGGCGGTGAGGAGGGAGTTTAGTGATCGTTGAAAATTTGCACGAAAATTTTTTAGCGCTTACGCGATAAAAAATCTTTCGACGCGAATTTTCCTAAGTTAAGGAAAATTCGGGGATGCAAGGTCTCGACAACAGACCATGTTCGTTCGTGCGGCGCGAGCACCATTAACTCGTAAATCTGATGGAAACTCTAAATGCTAAAATTAAATCACCGTATTTTACGGCAGATCAATTCGCATTCGCTCTTGCTTAAAGGGCGCGCCAACCTCAGGGGATTCTGACTTGAGGACCTGGTGTTATAACCTGAATGTAGGGAAGACGGGAGTTCTCGACCCGTTGCCTGAATCAAAGAGATCGCAGTTGAGTGTTTTGTTCGCTTTAGAGCTCAACTGTTAAACTTCAAAGCTTTCTACCGCCGTAGAGTCGTTCGACGCAAGTAAGTTGCACGGCGGTTCGATTCCGCCCATCTCCACAAACATTGACAAAAACACTATTTCAAGATAGTGTTTTTTCAGTTGAAGACACGAAGAAAATTGAATAATTATGAACTTAGACCACTTACCTGACTGGCGTTCACCGGAACCTAAATACATCGATGGCATCGCCACTCCAGAACGGCTTGCAGAAGTTCTTGAGGCATCCATCAATCAGATGGAATTCACGACAAGGACAGCTAACTGCATCATGCGTGTAAAATTCCGCGAAACTTGGAAATTGTGCGTCATGCGAGACTCGGATCTTCTTAGGATTGATGGGTTGGGAAAACGATCGCTCGCTGATATCCGACAAAAATGCTATTGTCTCCCGGGCTACAGTCCTCAGTTTGAAGAGAGGCTGGCAGAAGAATTTTGGCTCTGGGCGGCAAGGACTGGGTTCAAGGATCATTCGACTGTGGAAGAAAGGATGTTATTTGTTGCACTTCTTGTGGCGTGGCCCGAATTAAGGAGCGCTGTCGAGAAGATTCAGGCTGAGTAAGGCCTTTATGTGCAGACCTTCGTGAGATTGACCTTAGAGCCCTTCTCACAACACTTGAGCTTCCTCGTGCGACGATTGTGTCGCGCGAGGGGCATTTTTATTTGGGGCACCGCGTGATAAAATGAAGCCATAACTGGGCAGCCTGTCCGACATGGATCTTCATCTAATTTTACATAACGTCGTTTCGGTATTTTCAGCTGTGATCATTTTTGGCATGGCCATATTTACCTACCTGAATGACAGGCACAGTGTCGCCAACAAGACATTTGCCCTCATGCTCCTTGGGGCGGCCGTTTTTTCTACATCTCACGTGATCGGTGTGAACATTGGTGACCCGGTGATTTCCAAACATGTACTGATGTTCAACCTTTGCATGTTTATTGTGGGAAGTTTTCTTCTTCATTCCATTTTGGCCCTGTTGGGTCAGGAGAAGGAAAAGAAGGGGCTCATTATTTTTACATACATTACCGGCATTGCCCTGACCGCATTCTTTCTTGTATTTCCTGATTTATTTCTTCTCGACTCGGTGCCGAAGATGTATTTTCCGAATTATTATGTGCCGGGCGCACTCAATTGGACTCGTCTGGTGTTTCTCGACGTTGTCATATTTCCATACATTCTCTATCTATTGGTTCAAGCCTATAAAACCGCGTCGAGTGTGGCGTTGCGCAATCGGTACGCGTATTTTATCGTGGCGCTCGTGTGCGGGTTCTGCATCGTATATATACCGAATTTCTTGGTGGGCGACATAGAAATCGACCCACTTATCGGCATGTTCTTTGCGGTTATTTGCATGATTCCATTCGCGTATGGAGCCATAAAGTACCAGCTGTTCAACATAAAGGTGATTGCGCGTCAGGCGTTCATCTATTCAATAAGCGTGGCGTTCGTTGGTGGGGGACTGACGCTACTCACCTATGCCAGTGTCTGGATACGGGAGGTGTATCCGCATTTTCCCGCATGGACGATCGCTCTCGGTTCGGCGGCGATCGCGGTGGCGGTAAGTTTTGTCGTATGGAAACAATTGCGCGAAAGCGATGTCCTCAAATATGAGTTTATCACGACGGTTACTCACAAATTCCGCACGCCACTCACGCAGATCAAATGGGCCACCGAGGCGCTCTCATCGGCGAGATTTTCACCTGAAGATCGCGCCCAGATCAAGTATATACAAACTGCCAATGCCAAACTGGTTGAACTTATCGACGTCCTTGCCGTGGCCTCGGAATCAGAGAATATCGGACATGAGTATGTGCTTGCCGATGTCAATTTTTCCCAGATGGTTTTGGAGGCGATCGCCTCGAGTGGCGCACGCGCGCGCGAAAAACACATTGATGTGGCAAGCAAGATACGTCCCGGCGCGCATGTGCTGTGCGATGTCGCGAAAATTCGCTTTGTCGTCCAGACTCTTATAGATAACGCGCTCATATATACGCCCGACAAAGGCCGCGTGTCCGTGTCCCTCGAGGCTGCGGGCGACGAAGTGCATTTGTCGGTAACTGATACCGGTATCGGCATGGAGCGCGATGAACTTGCCAGGGTATTCGGCAAGTTTTATCGGACAACATCGGCACAAGAGGCCGACACGGAAGGCATGGGGATTGCGCTGTTCATTTCGCGGGAGATTATTGCTCGCCACGGAGGAAAAATACGGGTAGAGTCAGCCGGACTTGGAAAAGGCAGTACATTCGTATGTTCGCTCAAGAGATTTGTGCCAAGGGAATAATCGGCGCGCTTGCGATATACTATATATGATGCACACAGATATACGCACCATTGTCAAAAAAATTCTCGTGTATGCGCTCGGCACGGCCGGCATTGCGCTCTTCATTCTTTGTATCGGCTATGCCAATGACGTCATCTCCGCCGCGTATCCTGGTTTTCCACAGTGGTTGCTGCCGCTTGCCTCCGGCATCCTGGGGGTTACCATCGGTTCAGTCGCCTGGAAAAAGATTCAGGAGGTGGAGTATCTGAAATTCCAGTTTGTCGACGTGGTTACGCACAAATTTCGCACGCCGCTCACGCATATCAAATGGTCGGCCGAAATACTGCGCTCCGAGCGAGACCCTCAAGAGCGCGCCCGAGCGGTGGCGGCCATCGAAGACGCCAATGTCAGGCTCTTTGAAATGACGAATAGCCTGATAGGACTGTCCCGATCGGACGAAAGCCAATATCAGTACGCCTACGCTTCGGAGAATATAATCGACATGCTCAATGAGACTCTCGCCGCCGTTGCAAATCAAATCATAGCGAAAAAGATACGCATGACGCTGCATGTCGCGGAGCATCTGCCGCATGTGTATATCGACCGTCGGCGCGTCCAATTCGTCATGCAGATGATCATTGAAAACGCCGTTATCTATTCCCGGCAGGGTAGCCGGGTCGAGGTAGGTCTGGAGCAGCGTAACACCTTCCTGTATCTTTCGGTGCGCGATACCGGCATAGGTATTTCACCTGCGGATATGCCGCATCTTTTTTCCCGTTTTTTCCGTGCCTCAAATGCCGCCGAAACCCATACTGAAGGGCTTGGCATAGGATTATTTGTTTCGCGCGATATTATGCGCCGCCATGGCGGCGATCTCTGGGCGGAGTCCGCCGGACTCGGCAAAGGCTCGACATTCTACATGAAAATTCCGGTTGAAAGGTAATAGGAAACGATATCGTCCGTATTTGGATTTTGTACATGCAATCATTTACAAATCCTTACTTGTAGCTATAATCAGGCCTATGTCTACAAACCCGAACAATCCCCAAAACACGCCTCCGCAGAAGGGTCGTACCAGCCTGCCACCCAAGATGAATTTCATCAATATCATACTTATAGTGGTGTTGGCGTTTTTGTTGATTGTCGGCGTATATTCCCAATTTAGCGGGATCAGCGCATCTCCGGCTTCCATTTCGATTTCAACGGTGGTGGGCGATATAGAAAAAGGCCTAGTGTCTTCGCTCAAAATCAGCGGCGACCAAATCACCGTGCAGTATGCGGACAAATCAACGAAGACGAGCCAAAAAGAGGCTGATTCTTCGTTGAGCGAAACCCTGCTTCGCTTTGGCGTTTCCCAAAAACAATTAGCCTCGACTACGATCATGGTCAATGAACCAAGCGGTTTTGGTTATTGGCTCGGTCAGCTCGCCCCATTTTTGGCACCGATCTTATTCCTCGTCTTCTTTATCTGGCTTCTTTCTCGCCAGGTGAAGGGCGCGGGCGTTCAGGCGCTTTCATTCGGCCAATCAAAAGCCCGCATCACCATGCCTGATGACAAGAAACAGAAGGTGACGTTCAAGGATATTGCCGGCGCAAAAGAAGCCAAGCAGGAACTGTTGGAGATCGTCGACTTCCTCAAAAACCCAAAGAAATTTATCGAGATTGGCGCGGAAATTCCAAAAGGTGTCCTCTTGATGGGCGCACCGGGTACCGGCAAAACTTTACTGGCACGCGCCGTAGCGGGGGAGGCCAATGTCGCGTTCTTCGCTATTTCGGGTTCAGAATTCGTGGAAATGTTCGTTGGTGTTGGCGCATCTCGCGTCCGCGATCTCTTCAAGATGGCCAAGGAAGCCGCTCCGGCAATCGTCTTTGTTGATGAAATTGACGCGGTTGGCCGTGCGCGCGGTTCGGGCATGGGCGGAGGCAATGACGAACGTGAACAGACCCTGAACCAGATTCTCGTCGAGATGGACGGTTTTGAGCCGAATGAAAAAGTTATTGTTATGGCCGCCACCAATCGCCCTGATGTATTGGATCCAGCGCTTCTCCGTCCAGGCCGTTTTGATCGCCGTGTGGTCATTGATCTTCCAGATCGTGGTGATCGCGAAGAAATTCTCAAGATTCATTCCGCCAAGAAGCAGCTTGCCGAAGACGTAAATATTGCCATTGTCGCCGAGCGCACGCCAGGTTTTTCTGGCGCTGACCTCGCATCTCTCATGAATGAAGCAGCCATCCTTGCAGCACGCGAAGACCGCACCAAGATCGGCCAGTTCGACCTGATTCGTTCCATCGAAAAGGTCATGCTCGGTCCGGAGCGCCGCAGCCACATTCTTTCGGCACAGGAAAAGGAGATTACGGCTTATCATGAAGCCGGTCATGCCATCGTCGCATCAGTTCTCCCTCATGCAGATCCCGTGCACAAGATTTCTATCATCTCTCGCGGACGCGCCGCAGGGTACACATTGAAATTGCCTTTGGAAGACCGCAAGCTACAGTCGCGCAAGGAATTCCTCGATGATATCGCCGTTTCACTTGGCGGATATGTTGCGGAGCGCATGATGTACGATGATTTCACTACAGGTGCGTCAAATGACCTTCAAGTCTCAACGGCCCTGGCGCGCGCCATGGTCACGCAGTACGGCATGTCAGAAAAGATCGGTCCGGTAGCTCTCGAGAGCCCGGCCGGCAAGGTCCTGTTTGGCCAAGGCGTTGGCGATCGCGAATATTCAGAAAAGGTTGCTGCCGAAATCGATGCTGAAGTTACTCGCATCATGACGGAAGCACGCACGCTTGCCGAAAAGACTCTCAAGACTCACGAAAAGATATTTGAAATTGTGGCGCAGCGTCTCGTTGAAAAGGAGACGATCGAACGCGATGAATATGAGGCGCTGATTGTCGCGCAGGGGATAGTGCTCAAGAAGAAGCAGGGGGAGGTGTAGTGCAACATTGACTTCATAAAAATAAGGAGTATTCTTTATGAAAACGAAAGGATTTTTTCATGACTGCACGATACTTTTTCCAATGTTGCCGTGAATTGGTAAGTCTTGAATGGAAGGCGCGAACAAATCGAGAGGGATATATTTTCGTGTATAACTGGACGTATCGGTTACTCGAACCATCGGTGCCATGTTTGCATCCGGTAGTTGCGGTTGCAAACAGAGTCAAAGGCTACCCCGTTTTTGGTGAAGCAGATGTTGATGTTGTTGTCTCAACACGGATTCTTGCACTATCAACTGATTTTGGAACTATACTCAATCAGGCTGTGCAGCGGCGTACGGGACTACCACCTACTGTTCATGAGGTTCGGATGAGGTTATTGGAAAGCCTTATGGTTCCGCAGAAGCTGTATGAGCCTGATCCGAACAGTATTCGGGCGCCACGTATCGGCTAAACGTGTGTCAGTGATAGTATTTCGCAAGCGTCCAAGGCTGGGCGCTTTTTAGTTGTTTGAATCGTTAGTTTGTCATATGATGGAGCTACTCCCGCCCTTAGCTCAATTGGTGGAGCAATCGACTTATGGGCTCAAACGAGTATCCTTGAAAACTAGGTCCGCCCTTAGCTCAGTTGGTTAGAGCACAGAGCTTATACCTCTGGGGTCCTTGGTTCGAATCCAAGAGGGCGGACGTAGTTTTAAAGGTACGAGTACAGAGCCTATATGGATATATACTCGATCGGTTCCTGGTTCGAGTCCAGGAGGGCGGACCATGATAATTAAAGAAGGAGTGAATGAATTTGAAGCTGCACAAGAGTATAATAGGGCCATGAACATGCTGATGCATCGCGGGTTCACCCTTATCGAGCTGTTGGTGGTGATATCAATCATCGGATTATTGTCGAGTATAGTGTTGGTGAGCCTCAACAGTGCTCGTATCAAGGCACAAGATGCGGCGATTAGGCAGGAGATGCTCCAGTTGCGGCATTTATATGAACGGAGCTATTCAGATAAGGGCAATTATTTTGACTTTCAATTCACTTCTACCGCCGTGGGTGGCTGTGGAGGAATGGGCTCTGATCCCAATTTTTCATACTACTGCGCCCTTGATGCCGGATCGAGCTGCGCGGGATTTTTTACGTCGGCAATCAGCGTCCCCAATCCGGAAGCGAGTCGTATATGTCAGGCAATAGTTTCTATTGCCGGGGGCAACATGATCGGCGGGTCTCCAACATTTGCAATGGGTGTGGCGCTCGGTGTCCCTGGCGGCACAAAGAGCCGCTACTCAATAGCTGCGTACCTTCCTTCGAAAAAGACTTACCTCTGTGTTGGGAGTAGCGGCATGTCAGACACTGCGCCTATATATGAATTTGGGCTTGTCGGTTATGATGCTACGACACCGATAGGGTGTTTTAGAAATCCCTAGCGTCTATTTCTATGCTGACTACTCAAAATGCGCCTCGCTCGTATGTTTTTCGACTGCTTTCTTCAGCAGCGGATATTTGCTCAACAATATATCTTCAGCAATAAGTCTGACTGCCTCGGTTCGTGCCGCCTCAACCATCTTCAAATTCTTCAGCGCTTCCATAGCCACATCAGAGATACCCCACTGACGCATGCCGGAGAGTTCACCAGCACCGCGCTGGGCAAGATCGAGTTCGGCAAGCTCAAAGCCATTTTTTGCATGTTGAAGTGCTTTGAGGCGCTCGATTGATTTGGTCGAATTAGTTTCAGTGAAGGCGTAACAGTATGCCTGATGCGAACTGCGCATGACGCGACCACGGAGTTGGTGTAATTGTGCCAGACCAAATCGTTCAGCACCCTCGATGATGATAACCGTCGCGTTGGGCACATTGACGCCAACCTCGACTACTGAAGTGGCGCAGAGGATTTGAATTTTACCGGCCTTAAATTCGGCCATGACCGCGTCTTTTTCATTAGGCTTCATTTTGCTGTGCAAGATCTCAATTTCATACTCTGGAAAGACAGAGCGCTTCAAACGCTTGGCTTCTTCTTTGACTGACTTTGCAATGACAGCCGCTTCTTTGTCAGGATCAGGCTCATTGATGCGCGGGCAAATAATGTAGAGTTGGCGGCCGGCCTCAAGTTCTTGGCGAATTTTTGCGTACGTTTCATCGCGTTTGTCGGGACGGACAAGTTCGGTGATGATTGGCTTACGACCCGCAGGGGATTGATCAATGAGAGTAAGGTCGAGGTCGCCATAGAGGGTGAGCGCCAAAGTGCGGGGAATTGGCGTGGCGGTCATTGATAGTAAATGTGGCGCGATAGTATCTTTTCGCACCAACTTGCGGCGCTGGGCAATACCGAAACGATGCTGTTCATCGATAATGACATAGGCGAGGTTTTTGAATTTTACTGACTTTTGGATGAGGGCGTGCGTACCGATGAGAACTGAAATGGAACCATCTTCAACCCACTTGAGCAATTGCGCGCGAGAAATGTCGGTCCAGCCCTTGGGGTTTATTTTTGAAGGAAATTTGTAACAGCCGGAACCGGTGATGAGGCCGATCTGAATGGGCATATACGAAAAATATTTCA
>CAZUII010000012.1:10755-18004 GCA_964619985.1 uncultured Candidatus Saccharibacteria bacterium | reverse complement strand
AGACCAGATAAAGAAGTGATAAAGATTTGCTGAAGATTAGAATGTGTGTTAGGATATTGACCGACCTAGCTCCTTCTACAACTCGATTTTTAGCGGGAGCTTTCAACTAAAACCAACAAACACGACTGAACAATGGCAAGAAAATTAGCAGCCGGTGTCCTCAGCACTGGTCCCTCCGGAAACGGGAAGACAACGTTCTTCCAACTCATGGCAGATTTACTTCGGCCAAGACATGGCGCACAAATTGTCGCCTGCATCGACATGAGCAAGATTCTCATGAGGTGGGGCATGAATCAGACCAGTCAACTTGGAGTAGAGCTTCGTGACCATTTCCATTTGATTGGGGAAGGCAAATTGTTGCCAGATTGGCTGGTAATCAAAACATTTACCTCTTGGTACGCGGATGTCGTAAGTGCTCCAGAGAAAGACCACCTTCAGGTACTTCTGTTAAGCGGAGCGCCTCGGAGTGTTGAACAACTGGCCCTTTTGGAAATGTTTCAGAAGGTAATGGCGATCAATATTCATGCCACTCGAGAACAATCGGACGCAGCAATCTTGGAGCGGCTTACGCTTGCTGGCGACACTAAGCGTCCTGATGACCTTGGAGGACAACTGATTGCTGATCAACGATGGCTTGAATATGAGCAGTGCACCATGCCCGCCATTAGCAGGCTTAACGGCAAAGGCTTCCACCTTGATCGTTCTGAACCGCTCACCACTCGCCTTCGCAAGACCCTGGAGCACATGGAAAAAACCGGCGGCCCCGTTCCGCTTGCATTGGTGCAAACAGGTATCAACCGGCTTAATACGCACAACCATCCAATCCACGAGGCAATCCGAAAAATCGAGAGCCCTCGAATCATGCACGACCCTCGCCAGCAGATTCCCGCTTTCGCTTAAGAAGCGTATTTTGAATCACCCCCCAGCCGGGTTCATCGGCCGGGGTTTTATTTTACCCCGATTTTGACAAATATCTTCAAATGGTGTAAACTGTGAACTCATTCCTTATTAATTTTCCCCTATGGATATTCGCAACATCGCCATCATCGCTCACGTGGACCACGGCAAAACCACTCTTACCGACGCCATCATGACCCAGTGCGGTCACGGTGACGAAGGTAGTATGGATTCGAACGCACTCGAACAGGAGCGCGGTATTACTATTTACGCCAAAAACACTTCTATCACATACAAGGGCACCAAGATCAACATCGTCGACACCCCAGGCCACGCTGATTTCGGTTCAGAAGTAGAGCGCGTGCTTCGTTCTATCGACACCGTTCTCCTCGTCGTTGATGCACAGGAAGGTCCGATGCCGCAGACTCGTTTCGTCTTGAAGAAGTCTCTCGAACTCGGTATCAAGCCTATTCTCGTCTTGAACAAGATCGACAAACCTGCTGCAAACCCTGCTCGTGCTCACGATGAAGTGCTCGAACTCTTCATGGAGCTCGGCGCAAATGATGCACAGCTTGATTTCCCGACTGTGTATGCTATTGGCCGCCAAGGTGTTGCCAAGAAAAAGCTTACTGATGAAGCAAAAGATCTCACACCACTCCTCGATATGATTCTTGAACATGTACCGCCTGCTAACGCACAGAAGAATGCCGCCGATCCACTCACCGCGCAGGTGTTCAACCTCGGTTATGACAACTTCCTCGGTCGTCTCGCCGTCTGCCGTATTTACAGCGGCACCATCAAGGATGGACAGAATGTCTGGGTTAAGGACGTGAGCGGCAAAACATTTACTGGAAAAATAACCAAACTCTTTACATTTGATGGGAAGAAACGCATCGAGGTCAAAGAAGCCGAATCAGGAGATATTGTAACCGTCGCTGGTATTCCTGATATCTATATTGGAGAAACTATTACCGACAATGAAACTACTTCTGCTCTTCCTGCTATTAAGGTTGATGAGCCGACTATTTCCCTCCAGTTCTTGGTTAACAATTCTCCTTTTGCTGGCCGCGAAGGAACCTTCGTAACTGGCCGTCAGATTCGTGAACGCCTCGAACGTGAACTTGAAACCAACGTCGGTCTCAAAGTAGATTTCAACTCAAATGAATACTTCACCGTCTTCGGCCGTGGTGAGCTCCATATCGCTATTCTTATTGAAAATATGCGTCGCGAAGGCTACGAACTCCAGGTCTCACAGCCAAAGGTTATCTTCAAAGAAGAAGATGGCCAGAAGCTCGAGCCTTTTGAAGAAGCAATCATCGACTGTCCACAGGAATATTCTGGTGCCATTATTGAGACCCTCGGTAAACGCAAGGGTGTCATGACAAATATGACCACTCATGGCAACCAGGTCCGTATCGTCCTCGAGATTCCAACTCGCGGTCTCTTAGGCTACAAGAACATCTTTATTATCGACACCAAGGGTGAAGGTATCATGTCTTCACGCGTTTTGGGCTTCAAGCCATATGCTGGTGAAATTGAAAAACGTGAGACTGGCTCAATGACCTCAATGGCCTCTGGTAAATCTCTTGGATTCTCGCTCTGGAACCTCCAGGATCGTGGTCGCCTCTTTATCGGCCCTGCAGTTGAAGTTTACGAAGGAATGGTTGTCGGAGATACCGCAAAGGGCGATGATATGGATGTTAATCCAACCAAGGGTAAAGCGATGAGTAACATGCGTTCTTCAGGAAAAGATGAGGCTTTGATGCTCGTTCCTCCATTTGAACTTACTATCGAGCGCGGCCTTGAACTCATGCGCGAAGATGAATATCTCGAAATTACTCCAAAGAACGTCCGTTTGCGCAAGAAGTTTTTGACCGAGCTCGATCGTGCAAAGTCACGAAGAAGTGATTTGAAATAATCACTATTTCCAATGCGTCTTGATATACTCCTCCGCCTCACTCATGGAGAATGGTTGAGTTGAGTTACCTACACGGACAAAAAAGTCTTCCTTCTTGTCACCATTACTCAAATATGCCGGCTTGTGACTTTCTTTGACTGACACGATACAGATATCCTTACCGTCTATTTCCTCAAAGCTAATTTTGACATATTTTGTAAAGGCTAGACCGATCAGGGTCTTTACGAGCATGGTCACATGGTTTTCAAAACCATCACGATTCTTTTTGGTCAATGTTTTATAGTCATTCTGAAGGCCAATAACTTTGGCATCATCACTCACGCCAATAAGGAGCGTGCCTCCTTCTGAATTAAGAAATGCAACAATGGTTTTCAGCACCATTTTTTCAAGCTCCCTACTGGTCTCACCCTTGCGCGCATCATAGCGAAGCGTCTCCTTAAATTCAACAAACAGGCCTTCGCCTTTTTCTAACAGCACGCGCGGATCACGCGACATCACGCGTCCGGAGGCCTCCTGAATCATGCTCTTGATAATGAACGAATACTCATCGACGTTAGAGACATTTTTTATTTTTGTTACGCGGCCATTGCTGTGCTCCAGAATAATAGTCGCATGAGACATCATGCGGCTTATTGGAGATTGGTATGTTTCCACTGACGTCACATCCGCCAATGTCACCGCTTTTCGACGGCGGAATATCAGGCCCGATTTGCGCACAATTTCCTTTTCATTTATTTCATAGTGCGTAAAATACCAATCCAAGAAAAGAAGCGAAAGGTAAATGAGCTGGAAAGCCGAGAAAATATATATTTCAAACAGATCGAAACGGACGTAGTTTGACAAACCCCAATTTTGATAGGCCATGCTGTAGTTGCCTGCGAATGACAATCCAAAGAAGAATATGGCGGCAATTATTTCCATCGACAAAACATTGCGCAGGAAGACAAGCGGGCCTTCTTTTACGATGATTTTTCTCATGTGTTCTTATGGTACCATATTACGCTTATAGTACGAACAGAAATGACGTTTTGGTGCCAGAATATCTACATCACTATCTTCGTCCTCCTAATAGACAGCGCAAGCGCTCCACAACCTGCGTCCTGGCCTATTCTATGCGCCAATGAACGCATATAGGTACCACTCGAACAACTAACTCGAATAAGCATTACCGGGAACGAACCCTGGATTGTCGCCCAAGACTCCTTAATTTCAGCCTGCCTAAAATCCCCTGTTACTTTTGCCATATTAGACAAGACTCGAGCATTCAAATTGGTGGCCTCAATAGTAGAAGTTCCGAGCACATTGATAGAATGTATCCGGACCTCTTTTGTTGGCATGTCATCCGGTAATTCATCATCTCGCGCCAATTCGTGGAGTTGTTTGCCGTTTACCGTCTTGGATGAATATGCGGGATATGGCTGCGTGAATGGGCCGACGTATTTTTTCATATTAATCCTAGAAAGACTTGGAGGTGCATTCGTACTTTGCTGTACGATGCCGAGAGTATCATACGTATCACTGGTTATACCAAACAAGACTTCAACCTCGTATTCTTTATCGAGTCCAAGATATTTCTCCTTATTTTTACATTCCTCGCCAATGAGAATAAGGAGCAAACCCTCTGCCATAGGATCAAGGCGACCAGCATAGGTCATTGGTATATCAGTGGCAATTCCCTGCTCACGACGAAACCGCTCGAGCGCTTCGAGCGGTGTTTCGCCGATATGTTTGTAGATGAATGTGGAAGTTGGCATTATTTTGCCTGTTGTTTATTCCAGAATTCTCGGAATCGGCCGTCGCGCTCATAGAGCTCATTGAATGTCCCCGTTTCAATAATCTTACCGTCCTGCATGACCATAATGCGGTCCATTTCCTTTATTGTAGAGAGACGGTGTGCAATAACAACCGCAGTCACATCCTTGAAGAAATGCTTGAGTGAGTCCTGAATCTTTTGCTCTGACTCAACATCGAGGTGAGAAGTTGCTTCATCAAGGAAAAGAATCTCTGGATTCTTGAATACGGCGCGGGCAATACCGAGACGCTGTTTTTCTCCACCCGAGAGCTTCACACCTTTTTCACCAATGAGAGTTTCAACACCTAACGGAAGCTTATGCACAAAGTCGTCCACGTGAGAAATAGTAATTGCCTTAGTGAAGGCCGCTTCATTCTGGGTAGCGCTGGCGTTGGTTATTGTGACATTTTCACGAAGGCTCATGTTAAATGCCTCTGTATCTTGTAACACTACCGCAACATGCTGAACATATTCTGACTTTTTTATATCTTTGAGTGGAACCTCGCCTATGAATATATCAGGATTCGTCCCCTCGTGTTCCTTAAGCAGGAGCTTAAATAGCGTGGATTTGCCGGCCCCCGATAAGCCAACAATGCCAACCTTTTCACCTTTTTTAATATCGAAATTCAGATCTGTAAGTACATGATTGTTGCCATACGCAAATGACAAGTTGCGAATGTGAATTGCATCCCACTGCGATGGAAATGAAGTCTTTCCTTCTTCAGCATCAATAGTTACTTTTTCGTCGAAGAATTCAGCCAGCCTGCCGATATCTGTCTTTGCCAACGCGACATCTTGCGCAACAGTCGAAAGGTCATCGACCGATGAGCTCAGTGTGCCAAAGTATCCATGGAACAAGATGAGGAATCCTAATTCATATTTTCCTTCAAATATGCCGTAAATAACGAATAAATACAGGCAGACTCGCGCGATACCCTGCCATGATGAACGAGCCAAAATACCGAGGTGGTACCAGAACATATTCTTGACCAACAACTTCATCAGTTGATCATTCAATTTCTGAACATAATCAAGAAGTGGTGCGGTCATGCCGAGCACCTTAACACTCCTGATATTGTTCATAACTTCGTACATAAGACCAGAAACTTCCTCCTCCTTAACATTTTTCTTTTTTGAAGCAAGAACAGTCTGATGTCGCAATGCGTGTGCTATCAGATAATAGATCAGCATGTAGCCAACCATGAGAATAGCAAGCGGTAGATCAAAGTGCGCAACGATAAAGAACGCACCGACAAAGTTCACGATAATATCGATGACATTGATGATCCAGACGCGTACTAAGGTTGCTATGCCAGCTCCGCCACGATCTATGCGTTTAACCTTATTACCTGCATTTTCTTTCTGATGCCAAGCAATATCGAGACGAGTGAGGTGCTCGAGCGCGCCTTTCTGCACATCGAGGTCAGCCTGATTGCCTACGGTCACGCAAATCATTTTGGCATAATAAATCAGTACAAATCTGAGCAGAAAAGATAGCGTCCAATAAGTAAACACCCAATACAAAGGTGCCAACGAATCACCGTGATGATACTTAGTAACAAAGGTTATGATTTCAGCAATCGCGTAGGCCGCATACAACCCAAGTATGGCACTCACAAAGCGCAGGAATGAACCGAAGATAAAACGTCCAGCTGATGGCCAAATAAACATCTTCAAGTACTTGAACAGGTTTCGATAGGTGTATTTCATGTGGTTGAATTACATTAGTATAAACCCGAGCACCCCAACGGCAAAACCGCTCAACTGATTGAGCGGCCACTGCCTATGAGTGAATAATGTTCACGCACACTATAGTATTGTAATTATTCTTCAACACTAAACTCCTTTGGAGCAATAGCGTCTACCATATCCTTTTTGGTCGAACCAGAGAACCCTGTTCCTGCTGGAACCAAGCGTCCGATAATGACATTTTCCATAAGACCGGTAAGGTTATCTTCCGCACCGCGAACTGCATTACCAATGAGAACACGTGTTGTGTGTTGGAATGAAGCGGCTGACAAGAAACTCTTGCGTGAGAGAGAGGTTTCGGTAATACCCATAACCAACTTCTCAACCTTTGCAGCTGAACCTCCAGCGGCCTTGGCTGCGGCGTTCTCTTCTGACAAATGAATATCATCAACAATCATACCTTCGGTGAGGTTGGTGTCTCCCGCCTCCTTAACGCGGCGGCGTGAGAACATCTGCTTCACAATGAGTTCGATGTGCTTACGTGACACTGTTTCACCCTGAAGTTCATAGATCTTACCGACTTCGGTAATAACGTAATCCTTTGCACGCTCTTCACCGCCAAATTCGAAGACCTCATCAATATCAGCTGAACCATCAGTAAGGAGATCTCCCTTCTTAACCTTGTCGCCAACACGAACCAATACGGTACGGCGATATGGGAAAGTGTATTCAACTTGAGCAACCTTCTTCTTGCCCTTGTCTTCAATTTCTGGCAAGAGTACCAAGACCTTTTCTTTGCCGAGATCCTTTACCTCAACAACGACGCCGTCAACGGTCGCAACAACTGCTGGGTTCTTTGGGCGACGCTTCTCGAAGATTTCCTCGACACGAGGCAAACCTTGGGTAATATCTCCACCCTGTGATGCGGCACCACCAGCGTGGAAGGTACGCAT
>CAZUII010000012.1:8070-10655 GCA_964619985.1 uncultured Candidatus Saccharibacteria bacterium | reverse complement strand
TTGCCGTCCATGCCCTTTATGTCTTCGGCGATAATACGACCACGAATGTTCTTGGATAATGGGATGGCCATGCCTGAAGCTGTCTGGCGGCGAATGATGATTGACTCCTTTGTTCCACAATCATTTTCAGAAACAACAACGTCCTGTGCGACCACGAAGAGCTTACGGGTAAGGTAACCTGCCTTCGCGGTGTTAAGAGCTGTATCCGTAAGACCCTTACGTGAACCGTGAGTAGTAATGAAGTATTCGATTGGGGTCAAACCTTCCTTGGCTGAAGAGAGAATCGGAAATTCGATAGTCTCGCCGGAAACAGAGGCAATAAGACCCTTCATGCCCGCCATAATGGTAATTTGTGAGAGCGAGCCGCGTGCACCGGAGGCAACCATGTCATATACCGGTCCGCTTTTATCCAGCGAGGACGAGATTGTCTTTTCAACTTCGCCTTTCACGTGCTGCCAAATTTCGATGTGCTTGCGGACGCGCTCTTCCTCGGTCAGAAGCCCTTCATTGAATTGACCGGTAACAACATCAGCCTTTTCCTTGCCCTTGTTGATAATCTCATGCTTTGCCATAGGTACGACGATATCATCAATACCCCAGGTCGTACCCGAATGGGTCGCGTACTTAAATCCGAAAGATTTGATTCTATCAAGAATAGGTGCGACATGTTCCGCGCCCACGAGCGTAATCATGTCATCAATGATGGCAGCAACTCGCTTGCGGCCCATATCTTCATTGATAAATGGGTAATCAACAGGCAGGATATTATTGATCAGGATACGGCCGACGGTCGTCTCGAACACGCCCCCCTTGAAGGCCTTGTATTTTGGTTCCTGCGGCGCCATGACTTTGACTTTGGCGCGAAGGTCAACATCATCAAAGCTATGGGCAAGCGTGGCGGCATCCGGCGATTCAAATATTTTTCCCGTGCCCTTTGCGCCATCGACAATCTTGGTCACCCAGAAGCATCCCAGGACAATATCCAGGAGCTTCGCGATAACCGTTGGATCATTGTTGCCGGGCTTCAAGATGTTCTTGTCCGAAGCCATAATCATCTTAGCTTCGAGCTGCGCCTCTTCCGACAATGGAACGTGAACGGCCATCTGGTCTCCATCGAAGTCCGCATTGAAGGCGGCACAAACGAGTGGGTGAACCTGAATGGCGTTGCCTTCAATCAAGATTGGGCGGAATGCCTGGATACCAAGTCGGTGCAGTGTCGGGGCGCGGTTCAAGAGCACGTATTTGCCTTCGATGACTTCTTCGAGGATTTCCCAGACTTCCTTGGCGCCGTCATCGATAAGACGATTTGCGCCACGGATGTTGTAGGCCAATTCCCTCTTGAGGAGTCCCGAAATAACGAATGGGCGGAATAGTTCCAAGGCCATGTGCTTTGGCAAACCGCACTGGTCAAGCTTGAGTTCCGGACCGACGACAATAACTGAACGGCCTGAATAGTCCACGCGCTTACCGAGGAGGTTCTGGCGGAAAAGACCACGCTTTGACTTGAGACTATCTGAAAGTGACTTGAGCGCGCGCTTTTGTGCGGCAGCTGCAGCAGCACCAGCTGAAGAGCTGTGACGGATCGAGTTATCGATAAGGGCATCGACGGCTTCCTGAAGAATACGCTTCTCGTTGCGAAGAATGACTTCGGGCGCATTGATTTCCTTGAGCTTCAAAAGACGGTTGTTGCGGTTGATAACACGACGATACAAATCGTTTACGTCTGATGTAGCATAGCGACCACCATCAAGAGCAACCATCGGACGAATACCCGGTGGAATAACAGGGATACGGATAAGGAACATCCATTCTGGGCGAAGCTTGGCTTTGATCATCTGCTTGACCAATGAGAGGCGCTTTGAAAGCTTCTCACGGTCTGCTGAACCGGCGTTTTCAAGGTATCCTTCGAGTTCGATCTTGAGTTTGGCGAGATCAATTTTCTTCAAAAGTTCATATACCACCTCCGCCCCGATGCCTGCTTCAAACAGCGATCCATATTTCATGGCGTACTTGTGATACATCATTTCGTCCATGACCATGCCAAGCTGGAGGCTCTCGATCTCTTTGCGGGCATTGATCACAAGTTCTTTGAGGGCTTCTTTGGTCTTGTCATCTTGTGCATTTTTGACTTTACTCTTGTATTCGCCATCGAGCTCCTTCAAAAAAGAGTTTTTCTCATTTTCATTGACCTTGGTGACGATATAGCCGGCAAAATAGACAACCTTTTCGAGATCTGCCGTAGTCATGCCGAGGATGAGTCCGATGCGTGACGGGACAGAGCGGAGGAACCAGATATGAGAAACCGGAGAAGCCAGCTCGATATGACCCATGCGCTCGCGGCGGACAATGGAGCGAGTTATTTCAACGCCACATTTTTCACAAACAATTCCCTTGTAGCGAATGCCGCGGTATTTGCCGCAATAACACTCGTAGTCACGGTCTGGACCAAAGATGCGCTCGTCGAAGAGACCGCTCTTTTCAGAACGCTGGGTGCGGTAGTTGATGGTTTCCGGCTTGGTGATCTCGCCGTAGGACCATTCGAGAATCTTGTCGGGTGAAGCGAGCGAAAGCTTCACGATGTCGAA
>CAZUII010000012.1:0-7970 GCA_964619985.1 uncultured Candidatus Saccharibacteria bacterium | reverse complement strand
TTACTCCTCCTCAACATGAGGTCTATTGGTAAGCTCAACGTTCAATGCCAAACCGCGGAGAGTCTTCAAGAGCACATTGAATGATGCAGGAAGATTTGGCGCCTTTGGACGCTCACCCTTGACGATGGCATCGAAGGTCTGTGAACGGCCGACAATATCGTCTGATTTGACGGTAAGAATTTCACGCAATGTGTGCGCAGCACCGTGACCCAAGAGCGCCCAGACTTCCATTTCTCCAAAGCGCTGACCTCCGCCCTGTGCCTTACCACCAAGCGGTTGCTGGGTAATAAGAGAGTACGGTCCGATAGAACGCATGTGGATCTTGTCTTCCACCATGTGGTGCAACTTGAGAATATACATGTATCCAACGGCAATAGGCTGTGAGAAGTGGTCGCCCGTACGGCCGTCGCGGAGCTTCATTTTTCCTGATGCGTCATATCCAGCCTTAACGAGCTCTTCCTTGATCTCGGTTTCTGTTGCTCCAGCAAATGGAGGAACGATAGCCTGGTAGCCAAGTTCGTTTGCTGCCAATCCAAGGTGGAGTTCAAGAATCTGACCAAGGTTCATACGTGACGGAACGCCAAGAGGTGTAAGGATAACGTCGATTGGGCGACCGTCTTCCATATATGGCATATCCTCTTCTGGGAGGATGCGTGAGATAACACCCTTGTTACCGTGGCGTCCTGCCATCTTGTCGCCAACTGAGACGTTACGAACCTGTGCAACTTCGATATAAATTTTCTTAATAATGCCCGATTCGAGCTTATCTCCCTTTTCACGAGAGAAAATCTTAACTGAAATGACGCGGCCGCGCTTGCCGTTTTCCATGCGCTTTGAGGTATCCTTCACATCGCGAGCCTTCTCGCCGAAGATCGAACGGAGCAAGCGCTCTTCTGGCGTAAGCTGTGTCTCACCCTTTGGAGAAATCTTGCCGACGAGAATATCGCCTGGGCGAACTTCTGCACCAATGCGGACAATGCCTTCTTCAGTGAGGTTCTTGAGCTTTGCTTCACCAACGTTTGGAATATCGCAGGTGGTAACTTCCGGACCAAGCTTGGTGTCGCGAACGTTAACGACAAACTCCTCGATATGAATAGAACTCCACTTACTGTTCTTAACGACGCGCTCTGAAAGAATGATAGCGTCTTCGTAGTTGTTACCAGACCATGACATGAATGCAACGAGAGCGTTGTGACCAAGTGCAATCTGACCATTTTCTGAGGTTGAGGTATCAGCGAGAACGTCTCCCTTCTTTACCTTATCGCCAACTGAAACAATCGGACGCTGGTGGAACGCCGTAAAGCCGTTTGTTCGTGAGAACAAGACGAGGTTGTATTCATGCTTCTTGTTTCCCTTCTTTGAGGTGAAGACAATCTTCTTTGCGTCAACATGAGTAATTTCACCGTCTTCTGGCGCAATGATGAGGCGGCCTGTATCCAAAACTGCCTTTGCTTCAATACCTGTCGCAACAAATGGTGCTTCTGGCACGAGACATGGGGTTGCCTGCTTCTGCATGTTTGATCCCATGAGCGCGCGGTTGGCATCGTCGTGGTTTACGAATGGAATGAGAGAGGTTGCAATAGAGAATGCCTGGTTTGAGGCAACGTCGATATAGTCAATCTCCTTCTTGGTAGCCATTGCTGGACGACCGTTGATGCGAACTTCTACTTCATTAACAGTAATGTTTCCATCCTTGTCGTACGGAGTTGCAGCGTGCGCAATGCGGAAGTTTTCTTCCTCCAATGCGTTCATATACATAATTTCCTTGGTGATCTTTCCGTCCTTGACCTTCGCATATGGAGTCTCGATCATGCCGAAATCGTTGATACGGGCATAGGTAGTCAAACGAAGCACCAGACCAATGTTTGGACCTTCTGGGGTGTGGATTGGACAAAGACGACCATAGTGAGATGGGTGCACGTCACGAACTTCGAAGCCAGCACGTTCACGTGAGAGACCGCCGGGTCCGAGAGCGGTGAGAGTACGAAGGTGTTCAATTTCACCAAGCACATTTTCCTGCTGCATGAACTGTGAGAGCTGGTTGGTGGTGAAGAATTCCTTGATACGTGCCTGGAGTGGGCGTGGATAGATAAATGAGACAGGTAATGTCACATCAGGTTCAACAGTCGACATCTTATCCTGGATGTTGCGCTTCATCTGGGTCAAACCGAGGCGAATACGCTGTTCGAGAAGTTCACCAACGTAACGAACGCGGCGTGAACCGAGGTGATCGATGTCATCTGGCTGTGTGTCTGGAGTTGTGGTCAATGTGACGATGTGTGCGAGAGTTGTTGCAATATCATCGAGAGACAAGGTGCGGCGCTCGAGCTCCTTTTCTTCCATAGACTTACTAAAGCGCTTGTTGAAGCGGAAACGACCGACGCGAGAAATGTCATAACGGTCCTCCTTGAGAAGTGCCTGGACGAATGAACGTGCATTTTCTGCGGTTGCAAGGTCGCCATCACGAAGGCGCTTGTGGATTTCCATGTAGGCCTCATCCTTGGTCTTAGCGTGATCCTTTGCAAGGGTCATTTCGATGACTTTCTTGGCATCGGCATTGCCTTTGAACATCTCAAGGATCTTTTCATTGGTCTCTGCACCCAAAATGCGGAGCAATGAGGTAACTGGGAACTTACGCTTGCGATCGATACGGCAGAAAATAGTGCCGTCAGTGTCGGTTTCAATTTCCATCCATACACCACGTGCAGGGATGATCTTGGCGCCAAAGTAGTTCTTGCCCTTGACTTCATTGCCGGTAAAGAAAATACCGAACGAACGTGCGAGCTGTGGTGCGATAACGCGCTCAACACCATTGATGATGAAGGTACCGTGATCAGTCATCAAAGGAATTTCTGCGAGAAGCATTTCCTGCTCCTTCACGACGTTGAGTGACTTGTTTTTGAGAGTCACCTTCACTTTGATCTGACCTTCAAAGTTGAGCTTGTTGTCCTTCGCGAAGTGCTCGTTGAACTTCGGGAGCATGATTTCAGGAGAACCGATAGAAAGTTCGAATTTCTTTTCGGCGTAGTCCTTGATCGGAGAAAACTCCTTGAGCAAGTTCTCTATACCCTTCTCAATGAGAGTGGTGAATGAGAGAAGTTGCGATTCGACGAGATGTGGCATCTCGGTGAGCGGTATCTGGTAGCGGGAGAAAAATTTCTTCGGGCGGATGCTTGTGTTCATGTATTTAT
Source organism: uncultured Candidatus Saccharibacteria bacterium (assembly GCA_964619985.1). Taxonomy (GTDB): domain Bacteria; phylum Patescibacteriota; class Minisyncoccia; order Phycocordibacterales; family PALSA-1337; genus C7867-002. The sequence continues at coordinate 4,779 of CAZUII010000012.1, read as the reverse complement.
AATAGTATTAAAATCGAACCTCTCTACCTCTTTTTGCCGACACGCAAAAAGTCCGTTTTTGGGAAACGGCTATTAATTTCACATACTTAGAGTGATGTGATAGACACTGGGTAGGACTAATGATGAACCTGTCTAATCCTCCGCGCAGCAGAACACAATCTGCGAAGTTATCCACAGGTTAGCAGGCTTGACTAAATATGTCAAGCTTAAAGTATTTTAGCGGCGATTTTGTTGACAACCTTGGTCAAGGCTATAATATCCTCTTTTTGTTCTGCAAATTTGGCATTCATCTTATTCTCGAGACCATCGATTCGTCTATTGACCTCTCCAAATTTCATGTTCGTCTTACCCTCTAGATTCGCGAACTTCTTGTCCATATGGATTTCAAGGTTATCAATATGCTTGTTGGTCATATCGAACCCCTCCTCCATATAAAATTTCAGTCCATTGAATTCCTTCTTGGTAACATACCCATGTTGCATAGGTGAAAGTGTCATATTTGTCATAATTAAGTCAATTAAAGTTCATAATCACACTCATCTCTACATCTACGAGTTATACTGATGTCATGTAGCTTCCGTGAGAAAATTTTGCAGATGTTGTAATTATATTCCTTACAATAGTTTTGACTAGTTCCAGATAAGAATAAAATATGCTGTAATTATTTTTTACTACTTTTTCCAGCGCTTCTATGGGCTTTCTTCCATTCATCCATCTTGGCATGATGACCACTCAAGAGTATTTTTGGCACACGATACTTTTTCTTTTTATATTCAACAACTTCAGGGCGCGTATAGACATCAGGGCTGGCAATACGCTCTTCTTCTATAGAAAGATTGTCGCCAAGTACACCTGGGATGCGGCGAGTAATCGTATCTATCATAATCATGGCTGGCAGTTCCCCACCCGTAAGTACATATGGACCAACGGAAATATCAACCATCGGAAAAGCCTTCTTCACACGTGCGTCGATGCCTTCATAGCGTCCGCACACAAATATAATGTCAGTATATTTTTTGAATGTGTCTGCTATTTCATTTGAAAACTGCTTCCCTGCTGGACTGAAAAATATAATTTTAACTTTTTTAACGGTCTCGGACTTTCCTGGAAATAAAATACGGCGCTTGCTTTTGGCAACCTTGAATGCCGCCTCGATAGCCTTGATTACTGGTAAGGCTTCAATAACCATTCCTGGTCCACCGCCATACGGGCGATCATCAACTCGACGTTCTGCGTATGTCTGTGCGGCACCTTTCTTTGCAGATGCGGTAAAATCGCGTGGATTGTAATACTTTATAGAAATCAATCCTTTTTCCTGTGCACGCTTCAAAATAGACGCATTCAAATATGAATCCGTGCTTTCGGGAAAGAGGGTTATAAGGTGGTACGTAAGCATGTCTATTTCACTCAACAAAAAATTGTACTCGAATTTTCTTAGGCTTCGCCAAAGAAAATCTCTCCTCTCGATTTTTTGTTATGTGCAAAAAATCGTGGTGAAATGACTATACCACGACTTTTTGAATTTGGCTATATTTGAAATCTTATTCCAACTTGAGATCCGCCATTGCCTCATCAACTGTCTTTGAGTTCGGGGTCGAGAGAGGAACTGCTGCACCCTGTGCAATGCGTTCCGGTGACTTGAGGCCGCCAACTGGCTCATTAATCTTCAGGTTGACACGACTGTTGTTCTTCATGCCGACAACGCGGAGAAGCGTACGGACTGCCTTGGCGGTGTTGCCCTGACGGCCGATGATTTTACCCATGTCAGCCGCCCCGACTTCGAGAGTGAGTAACACGCCCATCTCATCTACAGTACGATTTGTCTTTACTTGGTCAGGATAATCTACAAGCGCTTTGATAACGTAATCGAGGAACTCTTGGTCTTTCTGCATGATCATTAAATTAATTCGTAATCGTACAGTTCGCTGTACTGGTATTATTGTAACAGAAATGCCGAATCAACGGCAAGCAAACGGGATCATATCTGACAAACGAAATTAGGCTGTTGGAGCGGCTGGTGCAACTTCTGAAGCAGCCTCGGCAGCAGGAGCTGGAGCGGCTGCCTTTGGGGCTTCTGCAGGTACTTCTTTCTTCTGTACCGTCTTCTTTGGCAAAGCGTTGATCTTTTTGCCCGTGATGACCTTGTTTGAAACGAGGAAATTGTGAAGCGTTACTGAAAGCTGGGCACCCTTGGACATCCACTGCTTGATGGCGTCGGTATCAATCTGTTCACCCTTGTTCTTGATCCTGGTATCGTACCATCCAAAATTCTTGAGATATTTGCCGCTCTTCGGGCCGTTTTTCGAGTCAGTCAAAACAACACGAAACGTTGGTTCGTGGACACGGCCAGTGCGCTGTAGGCGGATCATTAACATGTCGTAGAATACTAGCAGAGTAGTTAGATTATGGCAAGGAGAGCCTTAACAGCTGACTTAATATCCCCTTTTTTCGTCCATCTGCCAAAAGAAAAGCGTAACGTGGTTTTACTATCTGCCCCGATGGCCTTGAGAACATACGACTCATCTTCATCACGCAGACATGAGCTCTTTGTCGAGCAAGCAATGCCATGAGCATCGAGCTGGAACAGTAGAAATTCGTTATCAATTCCCGGAATCGATACACTGACGATATGCGGGCTGCCGGAGCCATTGATGTGTAATGCCGGATTATGCGTACAAATAGCAGCAATGAACTCTTCACGCAAACCGGCAATCCGTTCGGTTTCTTTCACACGCTCGTCTAAGGCAATTTCAAGTGCCCGTGCAAATCCGGCGATAGCCGGCAGATTTTCGGTGCCCGATCTCATTCCCCTCTCCTGTCCTCCGCCATTCATTGTGGCTTGAATCGGCGTACCGCGTTTTATATAGAGACACCCTATGCCGCGGGGACCATACACCTTCGAACCATCAAGCGTGAGCAGATCAATACCAAGTTTTTCTACATACAATTCATTATATAAAAATCCTTGCGCGGCATCGGTATGGAAAAGCGGATAAAGGAGCGAGTGAGCGGCATCTTGTGCTGTGCGAGGTTTTTCTGCGCGCGCCTGTCTCACTATTTTTGCAATTTCTTTTATCGGTTGAATTGAACCTATTTCGTTATTGACCATCATGATGGAAACAAGAACGGTGGACGACTTGAGCGCCTGCTTCAACTCATCAATAGAAATAGCACCAGCAGAGTCAACTGGCAAACTGGTGATTTCGCAGCCATACATTTCCAACATCCGCGCGGTCTCAATGACAGAAGAATGCTCGATGGCTGAAATAATGATATGCGGAATGGCTATACCTTTTCCGCGTGCTGCGCGGACAATGCCGTCGAGTGCCAGATTATTTGATTCGGTGCCGCCGCTCGTAAAAACGATCTCATCGGCATGAGCATGAATGGTATCAGCAACTTTTTTTCGCGTCTCTGCAAGCGCTTTTGTGGCAGCCACGCCTTCTTTATATAAAGAGGACGGATTTGCAAATGTATCGGCAGAAAATGTGCCCATCTCTTGCACCACACGCGGGTCAATCGGTGTCAATGAGGCGTAGTCGAGATAGATGCGTTTCTTGAACATGAATAAAATGTAGCATAGATACGGAAACTGACAAGAAAAAGCACGGCGTGGCATACCGTGCTTGCACAGGGGTCACAAGTTTTGAGGAAGAAGGCTTAACCCATACGCCATTCAACAAAGTAATGCCGCTCACGTTGAGGCAAGTTGCATGACCGCAACACCCGTCCTCCGCGCGTACTCATCGTCCAAGTGGTCCCGCGCCACGGAAGCGAATGCGGTTGAGGTGGATTGACTTGGAACATATACGAGGCACCAAGCAAGAGATGCGCTTCGCATGCTTCAGGAAGCTGCGTGTTTGTTTTCATCTGTTTCTTCATAGTCAGAATAGTCAGAGTTTGTTCTATCACCAATCTGGCAAAATACTACGCCTCATTCACCGCAATTGCAAACCCGCGTTGTACACATGAACAAGAGCTTGCCGACCCACTTCAAGTCAGCGCAAAAAGCAGGTATAATCATCTCATGCAATCTCTGCTCGCCAATCCACTGCTTCTCGGCTTTATTGTCCTCGCCCTCGCGACTCTTATTCTGCTCGGTCTGGTTGTGTGGATGTATCTCAAGATGCGCCGCTTTCTTGTCGGCATTGATGCGCACAACATCGGCGACTCGCTTTCGCATGTTTCAAAAAATTTGAACGAACTCCAAACATTCCGCGCTGACATGCAAGCCTATCTCACCGACGTCGAAAAGCGTTTGCGCAAGAGCGTTCAATCTGTCCACACGGTACGTTTCAATCCGTTCAAAGGAACCGGCGGCGGAGGCAATCAGAGTTTCGCCACAACACTCATTAATGAAGAAGGTGACGGTGTCATTATTTCCAGTTTGTATTCCCGCGATCATGTCAGCGTCTTTTCCAAACCGATAAAAAAACATGCGTCAGAGTACGAACTATCTGAAGAAGAGCGCGAATCCCTCACATCGGCAAAAAAAGCCTTGAAATAGAGGCGTTTTCTGGTGTTTTTCTCCACAACACAGAACCATTGACAAGGTGTTTACTTTATTCGTGGTATATGGTATAATGCAACCAGATAGAAACAGGCACGTTGACAGCGAGTCTGAAGCAGTCTGGTGGCCTATTGGCCATGCGGACAAGCACGATCAAAACCTCCCTTCCCTTCCGGAAGGCAACAGAAAGGAGGACGATTATGAAAATGAATCGTCTCATCGCGGCCCTCGTGGTCGCATTCTCCCTTTGTGTTGTCAGCACGAAGGGG
>CAZUII010000011.1:0-18048 GCA_964619985.1 uncultured Candidatus Saccharibacteria bacterium | reverse complement strand
CAGGCTATTTTCAGAGGAAAGGGACTGAAGGAGAGATGTAGAAGAGAGGTCTTGATAGGACATTGAAATGGGGAATAATAAGTCTCGGAACTAGTATATCACAGGATACTTTTATGGTACGGATACTCAAAAACAGAACCTGCAAAGTCAGGATTTGACTTCAATCCACCCCTCTGTTAAGATGCTTGGCGAGCTCTGTGGAGCTTCTTTTATTCATTCTATGGCACGAAGTCTTAAAAAAGGACCCTATATTGAAGAGCGACTCTTGAAAAAGATCGCCGGCAAGAAGGCTGCAACAGCCGGGGTTATTAAGACATGGTCACGCCGCTCACAGATTTCTCCAGAAATGGTCGGATTCACTTTTGGTGTTCACAACGGCCGCGCACATATCGACGTTTTGGTCACCGAGGACATGGTCGGACACCGCCTCGGTGAATTTTCGCCTACGCGCAAGTTCGTGCGCCATGGTGGTAAGATGCAAAAGGAACTCGAAATGAAGGCAAAGGAGGCAGAAGTCGCAGCTGCCAAGTCAGCCAAGGAAGCAGCCACTACTGCTACCGCAAAGAAATAATTTACTGCCATGATTACCGCCTCACTCAAAAATCACCGCATTTCTCCCCGCAAAGTCCGACTGGTCGCAGACATGATTCGTGGCAAACAGGTTACCGTCGCAAAACACATTCTCACTAACGCCTCAAAAAAGGCCAAGCATCCGATCCATGACCTCTTGGACTCGGCTATTGCCAATGGCTCACACAATCACAAGATTGATGCCGAAACCTTGTTCGTCAAAGAAATTCGTGTCGATCAGGGTTTTGTCATGAAGCGCTCAATGCCGGTGTCGCGCGGTTCAGCTCATCCTATCAAAAAGAGGACGAGTCACATTAGCATTGTATTGGAAGCGCGTCAGGCAAAAACTAAGAAAGCCAAGACCACATAATAACTTTTCACTGTAAACTTATACCTAACTATCATGTCCCATACCGTTCACCCATATTCACACAGACTTGGCATCATCCGCGATTGGAAGAGTCGCTGGTTTGGCATGGACAAGGGATATCGCACTGCTCTCAAGGCTGATCTTTCAGTCCGCGAGTTCCTTCAAAAAGAGCTGCGTTCCAACTATATTGGCGGCATTGACATAGAACGAAATCAAAAAGTCTTGCGCGTCGTCATCAAGACCTCACGCCCAGGTATGCTTATTGGCAAGGCTGGGGATGGTGTGGTGAAGCTCCGCGAAAAGATTGCCAAGATTCTCCGCGAGGCCAAGGCAGAAGTTATCGGTCAGGAACTCAAGGTTGATATTGAAGAAGTGCGCAACCCAGAATCAAATGCCATGATTGCCGGCATGATGATCGCCGAGTCTCTCGAGAAGCGTCTCCCATTCCGCCGCGTCATGAAGCAGACCATCGAAAAGGTTATGGCTAACAAGGAAGTTCAGGGTATCCGCATCCGTCTCGGTGGCCGTCTCGGTGGCGCCGAAATTGCACGCAGTGAAGAGCTCAAGAAGGGCCGTATTCCACTGCAGACACTTCGAGCAGACATCGACTTCGCCCGTGAGAAGGCTCACATGACCTATGGGGACATCGGTATTAAAGTCTGGATCTATAAGGGTGAGATATTTAAGAAAGATCAGAAATAATCAACTGCCATGTTATTCCCTAAGAAAGTAAAACACCGCAAGCATTTCGTGAAGCGCAAGAACGCTGCGAAGGAAGCTACCAAGCACGAGACCCGTGGCGTTTCTGTCGCCTTCGGATCATTTGGTCTCAAGGCCATGACCTATGGCCGTGTTACCTCAAACCAGATCGAAGCGGCCCGCAAGGTTATGGCTCGCTATGCAACCAAGTCTGGCAAGGTGTGGATCCGTATTTTCCCTGATATGCCTTTCACCCAGAAGCCAGCGGAAGTGAAAATGGGAAAGGGGAAGGGTGATCCAGTCGGTTTTGTTGCCGAAGTTCGTCCAGGTCGCATCATGTTCGAGATTGACGGCGTCGACAACAAGGTTGCCGCAGAAGCTCTCCGCAAAGCTGGTACCAAGCTTCCTGTTAAGGTTAAGGTTGTAGCACGCATCTAATCCGCCATTTCATTAATCCTACTTCCATGGATATCAAAGACATTTCAACCAAAACACCAGCAGACATCGCTAAGCTCGTCGCGGCCAAGCGAGAAGAGCTTCGCGTATTCCGTTTTGGCGGCGCCGGTGCAAAGACCAAGAACGTCAAGCAGGGCAGAGAGATCCGTAAGGACATTGCACGCATGCTCACCGTCTTGGCATCAAAAAAGGCCTAAACACTGGACAAATCAAGCATTTTCAAGTACTATCACCACTTACATGAAAGACACCAGGCCACAACCAAAGAAAGCAGTTCAGCGCCAGACCTTTACTGGCGTGGTAACGTCGAACAAGATGAAAGACACTGCGGTTGTTGTTATTGAACGCTATGTCAAGCATGCCAAGTATCACAAGTACATGAATCGCAAAACCAAGCTTATGGCGCATGATATCGGCAATACCAAGAAGATTGGCGATATGGCAACCATCGAAGCATGTCGGCCATTATCGAAGAATAAGTCTTTTAGAGTTATCGGATAGATTTAAGATTTAGGATTTACGATTTAAGAGAAGTGTGCGATTCTTAAATCATAAATCTTGAATCGTAAATCGCTTTAAGTACAACATGATTCAACCACGCTCAATCGTTACTATCGCTGATAACTCCGGTGCAAAGATCGGACGCATCTTCAAGGTGCTCGGAGCTTCACACAAGCGCTATGCCGAGATCGGTGAAGTGGTTGTGCTGTCAGTCCAGAAGGCTGAACCCCGCAAGACTATCAAGAAGAAGGATGTTCTCCATGCCGTGGTCGTCCGTCAGATTAAGCCGACTCGCCGTAAGGATGGTTCTTATATCCGTTTTGATGAAAATGCAGTGGTCATCATCGAGAAGGGCAAGAAAGAGCCGGTTGCAGGACGCATCTTCGGCCCCATCCCTCGCGAAGTCGGCGAGGCTGGATTCAAGACTATTGCTTCCAAGGCGCCGGAGATAGTATAGTGAGTTTTTTTGACTTATAACTTTTGACTTTCAACTTTTAACTAACTATCATGCATATCAAGAAAGGAGACACAGTAACCATACTTTCGGGAGACGATAAGGGTAAGACCGGCAAGGTCGTTAAGGCTTTTCCTGCAGTCGGCAAGGTTGTCATCGAAGGCATGAACACGGTCAGGAAGCACCAGCGTCCAACCAGGCAAGGCCAAAAAGGTCAGGTTGTCGATGTTGCTATGCCGATGCATGCGTCGAAAGTAGCAAAGAAAGCATAAAGATTTAAGATTTAGGATTTAAGAAAAATACAAGATACATATGCGGTTATTCTTAAATCTTGAATCCTAAATCTTAAATCTGATAAATACAATGAAACACAAAACAGTTGCAGAATTAAATAAAGAATCATACGCCGCTCTCAAGGAGAAGCTTGGTCTCAAGAATCCTATGCAGGCACCACGACTTCTCAAGGTCGTCGTTTCAAACGGCTTCGGATCAGTCAAAGACAAGAAGAAGATTGAACTCATTGCTGACCGTCTTGCCAAGATTACCGGCCAGAAGCCAGCTGTTCGTGCTACCAAGAAAGCTATCGCTTCGTTCAAGACTCGCCAGGGTGATGCTGTCGGCTATCAGGTAACTCTCCGCGGTCCTCGCATGTTCGATTTCATGGAGCGCCTCATCCATATCGCACTTCCTCGTACCAAGGACTTCCGCGGCCTCTCACGCACGTCAGTAGATGCAATGGGCAACTACACCATGGGTATCAAGGAGCACACTATTTTCCCGGAAACAGCAGATGAAGATTTGAAGGACGTGTTCGGATTCGCTATCACATTGGTTACTACGTCACGCGATAAAAAGATGACGCTGGCATTTCTCGAACATATTGGTATGCCACTCAAAAGAGAAGAGGTGAAGAAGTAAGCTGGATTTTAGAAAGTAGAAACAGGATACGGAAACTTGATTTTTGGTCTATATTGAAATAGGCTATCTTTGGAGTTGAAAAAACAAATGAATGAAAGATTGCTTATGAAAGAGAGTCTACAACGAGTTGATACTGAATGTCTGGCTGACGTCCACAGTCATTTAAGGGAAGGGGAAATCGTCTCCTATCTCATTACGGAAGCTGTTGCTGGTGGTGCAGATGTCCTTGGTGCTATGCCAAATACTACCGCAGGCCTCACAACTGCGCGTGCGGTGAATTCGTATATTGATGTGGCAAGGCGTCTCGTGCCTTCAGGTCGTTTTGTCCATTTCATGCCGTTTGTGATGATTACGGAGAAAACGACTGAAAACGACATTGATGAATGCATCGCATCCGGGATCAGAAACGGTAAAATTTATCCGTATATGCGTACCACAAAATCGGAAAATGGCGTGGTGCATTATGGACGACTGTTATCCATCATCAAACATTGCGGCAATGTGGGGATGAAATGTCACTTCCATCCTGAACACCCTTCGATGATCTTCGGTAACCGTGAAGCAGAGTTTGCCTTCCTGCCGCTTATGAGGATTTTTCTCGAAGAATCGGATGCAACTTTAGTGTGGGAACACGGCACCGATGGACACTGTATCCCTCATTGGGAAGATATGGCAACAAGTGGCAGGTTTGCCCTTACGTTGACGGCACACCACCTGGCGACCAATGAAGACCTCACATTCGGTGATGTTCGTTCAATCTGCAAGCCACCAATCAAGACTGAAGGTGACCGACGAAGCCTTGTTGATCTAGTCGCCAAGGATTATTCTTGGGTGATGGCTGGCGGTGATGTCGCTTTCCATGACATAAAGGCAAAGCATGTTGAAAAAGAGCGTTGTGCATGTGGTGCCTACACGGGACCATTTTTGTTGCCACTATATGCCCATGCTCTGGAGAAACTCTTTTCGACTCCACAAGGGATTTTGGCGTTCAAAAACTTTACGAGTCGGAATGCTCGCTCGTTCCATCATTTGCCGAAATCATTACGTAGTATCCAACTTGTTCGTGATCCATGGCAGATACCGCTGACATATTCGATAGGCGCTCAGACAGCTTTGCCATTCTGGGCAGGGCAGATTCTCAACTGGCGACTTCTCGTTTGAATTCAATCGCAGATCTTTAGACATGCCCGGGCGCACTACGGCCCGGGCTTTTTTGTACATAAAAACGGCCATCCAGTTTCCTGGATGGCTGTGAGCCCGCATGGTTCTCAATCGTACCTCGAACCCCAGTAGTTCCCGCGCCCGATGATTGAACGAAGGCGCCAGGGTCGCAATGGCGCGACCGAGCCGACGAAGATTGATTGCACGCACTTCCATTCCGCCAGCGCATCAACATCATGCAAGGACATTATGCCGCCGCCGGCGTTGAGAGGGGTCTCGACACCTAGTTCGGCGTAACGACGCACCCAGTCTTGGACAATGGCCGTAATGGGAGCGCCCGACAGCCCGCCTTTGCCGAAGCCATATTTTTCCAAAGGCGAGGTAGCGGAACCGAACAGGCCTACCCAATCAATTTTGTCGGGGAGTTCTCCCCACGGTATGGTGTTGGAAACGCAGATTGCGTCACAATGTCGGTTCTCGGCGATTTCCGCGGCCTTTTCTGGCGGGATAAGAGCGTTGAACTTTGGAATGAGCGGGATATCGAGCTCCGAAGCTATAGCGAGAGCTTCCTCAACTTCCTCCATCAGCTCAGCGAGATTGTGTCCGACATTTGGACACGAGAAATTAATCTGCAAGGCAATGCGAGCCTTGAATCCGGCCAGATACTTTTTGAGCAGACGGACAAACTCGCTGATTTCTCGTACTCGCTCCGCCCGAGTCTTGCCGATACACATGAATGAGAGAATGAACGGTTCTGTCCGCGACTGCCACCGACCATCGTCCAGATAAAAACTGGCGCCAAAATTTGACAGGCCTACCGCATTCAACATAGCTCCAGCGCGGAAATTGGCAACGATGCACTTCGGCCGGAATTCCTTCGGAGTAGTACCGTCAAAGTTGAGCGGCATGTTCCCAAGGTTCATGTCGAGCGTAATCGTCTTGGCTACGAATGTGACCTTTTTGAAGGTGAATAAACCGGGGAACATCATCCGATAGGGGCGATGGAATGGGTATCCCTCACCCCAGAATCCTTGTACTCCGGAAGCTGCCCAGGCTGATCCAAAGTCTATGCCGTGAAGTTTCATAATTTCGCTTTCTGCTGTTGGTTTTTTGACTTACGTCTTGAATCAGTATAGTGATTGATCTTAATAAAGCAAGGTGTTTCCGTGTTGTGACGTCCTATTGACTTTCGAAATATTTTTGCTAAGCTTTACTTGTTTCCTATGAAAGAGACCCTTGTGGGGTTCCGTCCCCACCGGGGGCTTTTTCTTTTTGGGTAGTGTGTTAGAGATCTGGAACAAGTCGTATTTTCATACTCTCATTATTGAGATAATACAGGCTGCTATTTGTTTTTCTCAACAAAAAAGAGCAAGAATTTCTTGGTGAAACAATATTAATTTCTATACCCTTTTCTTTAAAGAATTGAATAAGTGAAAGGAAATCTCCATCACTGGAAATGAGTACCGCACTATTAAACGAGTATTCATATACGTCCCTCACAGCACGTAACACAAGATCAGTGTCGCAGTTTCCTTTTATCTGGTTTGCATTTTGTGTTATCTCTTTAAAAATGAGTGTAAAACCTGCCGTGCGCATTTTCGAATACAAATTTTCGTACTTTGGTATGTATCCAATAAAGATATAAGCTGCATCAATGGCAAATTTATCCTTAAGCCAGACATAGAATTTAGCATAGTCTATTCTCCACCCATGTTCGATAGTACCTTTATCTAGATTAGCACCATCAATATATGCGTAATTTTTTGGATTAATTTTAGTCATTTTTAGACCATATCAGATCGAGATAAAAACCCGATAAAATAGTGATAAAGTTTTGCTGAAGATTGCGGAAACATGTGGGCCTATTCGAGATATTGACTCCGCACCCCTTCATCTGCTATACTCGTTTTACCTTATTACACAAAGGTTTTCATATAAAAATACGATTGGAAGCACATCCGGCGGGTTGACCCAAAGGAATAGCTAACCAGTCCTCATTTTTTTGAGAAAAAAGTACGCCCACCCAAGATATGGCAAAAACATCAGTCATTGTACGATCCCAAAAGAAGCCGAAATTCAAGTCGCGCGTCGTTCGACGTTGTTTCCGTTGCGGCCGCAAGCACGGCTATATGAGAGATTTTGATCTCTGCCGTATCTGTTTCCGTGAGTTCGCCAATGAAGGCGTTATTCCAGGTATAAAGAAATCATCATGGTAACCGATCCTATTTCAAACCTCATCATCCGCATCAAGAATGCAAGCGACGCCAACAAGCCGACCGTGGCTGTTCCTGCAACAAAGCTCGTCGAGAATGTCGCGCATGCCCTCAAGAAGAGCGGCTATCTCACCAGTGTTGAAAACAACAAAGATACCCGCGAACTCGTTCTCGGTATCGTGTATTCAGTCGATGGCAGTGCTCGTATCAATGGCGTAGAACGCATTTCAAAGACATCACGACGTATGTACCAGAAGGCCAGTGATATCCGCGTTTTCCGCAGCGGCTTTGGTAACACATTTTTCTCAACTCCAAAGGGCATCATGGTTGATATGGAGGCAAAGAAGCTCAAGGTCGGTGGCGAGGTATTGTTCCGCATTTGGTAATTTGTAACTTTCAACTTTCAACTAATAACATGTCACGCATTGCAAAGAAACCAATAACAATCCCACCAAAGACTGAAGCTTCATTTTCAGGTGGTGTTATGACTGTCAAAGGTCCTTTGGGCACTCTGACAAAGACATTCCGCCCTTATATCAACGTGACTGTTGAGAATGGTGCTATTACTCTCACACCAAATGGTACATCGCTCCAGGCTCGTGCTTTGTGGGGAACTTATGCCTCTCATATCAGGAACATGCTTGCCGGTGTTCATAAGGCCTATGAAAAGAGATTGGTTGTTGAAGGTATCGGGTTCAAGGCAGATGTCAAAGGGGCAAATCTCGTACTTGCCGTTGGTTTTTCACACCCAGTTAGTATTCCAATTCCTGCTGATCTCAAAGTAACTACCGACAAGAACAACGTTATTGTTACTGGTATGGATTCAGAAAAAGTTGGCCAGTTTGCGGCAGTCGTGCGCGCAACCAAGAAGCCGGAGCCATATCTCGGCAAGGGTATTCGTTATTCTGACGAAGTCATCCGCCGCAAGCAGGGTAAGAAGGCTGCATAATCATATTTTCCACCATGAACACATTACAGAAAAAACAAGCAGTATTCGCCCGCAGAAAGACCCGCATTCGCGCCAAGATTTCTGGTACTTCGACGCGTCCACGCTTGGCTATTTTCAAGTCTCGCAAGTTTATCTACGCGCAGGTTATTGATGACACCAAGGGTCACACGCTCGCTGCATATGATTCAAGCATGTCAAAGGGGAAGACCCCGATTGAGCGCGCAAAGGAAGTCGGCGTTGAGATTGCAAAGAAGGCAAAAACAGCAAAGATCACCAAGGTTGTCTTCGATCGTGGAGGATATATTTACACCGGCAAAATCAAGATGGTCGCTGATGCCGCACGCGAAGGGGGACTCGAATTTTAATTTTCATTAACTACCATGACAGCAAAAGATATTAAATCAACTCCAGATGTGGCAGATGTAAAGATTCCTTCAACGGGCGTCGATGTTGCCGCTGTCGTCAGTGAATCGTCGGGAGGCGCTTCTTCAGCGGCCGAAGCAATTCCGGCTACTGCAAACAAGATTACTCCAGGACGCAAAATGCGCGGTGATCCAGCTCGTCGTGGCAGCTCAAGTGGTCCTCAAGGCCGTGGAGGCACTCGCGGTGGCAGCCGTGGCGAACCTCGCGAGCGCGTCAAGCCAGAGTTTGATTCAAAGATTATTGATATCCGCCGTGTTACCCGTGTTACTTCAGGAGGACGCCGCATGAACTTTAGTGTTGCGGTTGTCGCTGGAGACCGCAAGGGTCGTGTCGGTGTCGGACTCGGCAAGAGTATCGATACTGCTTCCGCGGTTGAAAAGGCGACCCGTGAAGCTAAGAAAAATCTCATCAAGGTTCCATTGTCAGCACAGATGACCATCCCTCACGCCGTTGATGCAAAGTATGCAAGTGCACGCATCATGATTTTCCCAGCGCGTGGACGTGGTGTGGTTGCTGGTAGCTCGGCTCGCGCCGTTATTGAATTGGCAGGTATCAAGGATGTCTGTGCCAAGTTCCTTTCGGGCAGTAAGAACCGTCTCAACAACGCCAAGGTTGCCATCGAGGCTTTGAAGAAGTTAAGCAAGACTCCTCGAGCATCACTCGCAGCAAAGAAATAATTCCCGTATTACCGATCATCATTTTAATTAACTATTATGCAATTCCACCAAGTACAACGAGTTAACCCAAACACAAAGCGCATGATCGTCGCGCGTGGTGGCAAACGTGGCAAGACTGCTGGCCGTGGTGGCAAGGGTCAGTCTGCTCGCGCAGGTAACAAGCGCCGCCCAGAGTGGAGAGATATTATCAAGAAGCTCCCAAAGTTGCGCGGTCGTGGTGTCAACCAGAACAAGCCAGTTACGGATGTTTCTGTTGTCATCAACACTGCAGCTCTCGAGGCTCATTTCTCTGCAAACGAGGCGGTTACGCCGACCCTTCTCATCGAAAAGGGACTTGTTTCGACTATTTCAGGCACTATTCCAGCAATCAAGATTCTCGGCGATGGGGAAGTAACCAAAGCATTCAAGGTTTCTGGTTGCGCTATTTCAGCTTCAGCAAAAGAAAAGATTGAAAAGGCCGGTGGTTCAGTTGTTGCCCTTGCATCACGTGTTATTCCAAAGCAAAAGGGTCCTTCACACGAAAGTGACAAGGCCGCTCCAGTTGAAAAGAAGGAGAAGGTAGTCAAGGAAAAGAAGGAAACGAAGCCAAAGGCTGAGAAGAAAGAAAAACCAGCGACAAAGGAGAAGAAGTCATAAATGATATACTTATTTCATGAATAATATCGGCCAAAAAATAGCGGCAGCGTTCAAGGATCCGATTCTCCGCAGGAGAGTTGGCTTCACTGTTCTTGCTCTCGTATTGTTCCGATTGCTGGCGACTATTCCGATACCGGGAGTTGACGCGGCAAATCTGAATACGCTTCTCAATTCAAGCCAATTTTTCGGCTTCCTGAATATTTTTTCCGGCGGAGGTCTTTCAAATTTGTCGATTGTCATGCTTGGCGTTGGCCCATTCATCACCGCATCCATCGTCATACAGCTTCTCACCATGATGTTTCCAAAGTGGAAAGCGCTTATGCACGAAGAAGGCGAAGCCGGCCGATTGAAGCTTTCAAACTACTCGCGCCTACTCTCTATTCCGCTTGCCATATTGTCGGCCGTGGGGTTCATGACCCTTCTTCAGTCGCAGAACGTTCTCCCTCATCTGGATATGTTTCCGTATATCGTCAACATCCTAGTTATTACCTGCGGCTCGACACTCCTCATGTGGATTGGCGAGCTCATCTCCGAGTTTGGTATCGGCAACGGCGTATCGCTCATTATTTTCGCCGGTATCGTCTCCGTACTGCCGGACCGCGTTACGCAGTTCATCGCGGGATATACTGCCGCTGATATACCGGTCTATGTCGCCGGATTGGTTATTGCTTTAGTGGTCATCGCCGGCGTGGTATATGTTACCGAGGCGGAGCGTTCGGTTCCCGTCACCTATGCCAAGCAGGTTCGTGGCAACAAAGTCTACGGCGGCGCCTCGACATATCTTCCTTTGCGCCTCAATCAGGCGGGCGTCATTCCGATCATCTTCGCGCTATCCATTCTGCTTTTCCCTCAGATTATCTCCAACTTTCTGTCGCACGTTTCAAACGTGACGGTTGCGCATTACGCGTCTGCTTTTACCACATTCTTCAACAATCCGTGGGTATACGGCATTTTCTACTTTATACTGGTTGTGGCGTTCACCTATTTTTACACGGCAGTTACTTTTGATCCAAAGCAGATTTCCGAAAATCTCCAGCGTTCAGGAGCCTTTATTCCCGGCGTCCGACCAGGCGATCATACGCGCGATCACTTGGCATCCATTGTGACGCGTATTACGCTGGTTGGCGCGCTGTTTTTGGGCATTATCGCGGTGCTGCCTATGATTATGCAGGCCTTCACTGCCAACAAGTCTCTTGCCATCGGCGGCACGGCGCTCCTCATTGTCGTCTCGGTGGTCTTGGATTTGCTTAAGAAAGTCGATGCGCAGGTGTCAATGAGGGAGTACTAGGCCAAATTGACTTAATGGTATTATTTTGATAAGGTAAAATTTACATGGAAACCAAAACAATAAGCAAAAAAGGCATCGAAAGCATGTTTGCGGCCGGCACGCATTTTGGCCTCGGACGTTCGCGCCGACATCCCACGATAACGCCATTTATATTCGGCACAAAGAATGCCACTGATATCTTTGACCTTGAAAAGACCGCCGAAACGCTCGAAAAGGCCAAAATCCTCATTACCGCACTGGCCAAGGAAAACAAGTCTATTCTCTTTGTGGGCGGCAAAAAGGAGGCTTCGGCTGCGGTCAAGCATGCCGCCATGTCTATCAATATGCCGTATGTCGACGGGCGCTGGATCGGCGGCACTCTTAGCAATTTCGGCCAGGTTAGGAAGCGCATTGACCGTTACGAAAAATTGGTTTCGGACCGCGAAAAGGGCGAGCTTGCAAAATATACCAAGCGCGAGCGCATGCTGATTGACAAGGAGATTGCTTCTCTTGAAAAGATGTTTTACGGCATTGTCTCGCTCAAAAAGATGCCTGACGCCGTCTTTATCATCGACCCTCGCCGCGAGAAAAATGCCGTCAAAGAGGCTGCGGATATGAATATTCCCGTTATCGCTCTAGCCAGTTCCGACTGCGACATCCGCGAGGTCAAACATCCTGTCGTCGGCAACGATGCCTCGAAGGCAAGCATTGGCTTTTTCCTCGACGAGATTGTCAAGGCGTACCATGCTTAGCCCATTTTTGTTATGGAAATCCAATAACGATTCGTCCGAAAAGAAACCGTCCCGTTCCGAGGTTTCTTCCTTGGAGAAACATCTTAAGGAACAAAAGGATCAATTATCAAAAAAATTCTCCGTCCCAATATCTAACGCAACCGCCATGTCATCACCCATCACCACAGAACAGGTAAAAGCACTTCGCGATCAGACTGGTATTTCTGTCATGCAGTGCAAGAAAGCGCTCGAAGAGGCGGGTGGCGACACCGAGAAGGCATTGGTTATTTTGCGCAAGAAGAGCGGTGAATTGGCTGCCAAGAAAGGCGACCGTACCTTCGGCGCGGGAACGGTCCAGGCATATATTCACGCGACCGGCGCCGTCGGCGCTATCGTCGAGCTCAACTGCGAGACTGACTTCGTCGCCAATAACGAAGAGTTCAAAGCTCTTGCGCGCGATATTGCGATGCATGTCACTGCGACAAATCCGAAGTTTTTGAATAAGGCTGATATCAAGGAAGGAGATATGGCCACCGCCCGCGAAGTATTTGAAGCGGAAGTCAAGGACAAGCCAGCGGCTATGAAAGACAAGATTCTCCAAGGCAAGCTTGATACCTATTTTGCGGAGATGGTTCTGTCGAACCAGCCATTCATCAAGAATCCCGAGGTTACCATTCAGGGGCTGGTTGATGCCGCAGTCCAGAAGTTCGGCGAGAAGACTGCGATTGCACGCTTCACGCGCTTCAAGGTGCTCGAGAATTAGGGCGTAATATTTCAGGCCAAGCCTGAACAATCTTTATGTACACTACCATCGGCATATTCTATCTCTCGCTCATAGGCATCTTGCTGTTGATTGTACTCAAGCGCAGAGAGGTCAATGGCGGCCGCCCGAGTATTGTTTCCCTCCTCGGACGCGGGAGCGACCGCTTTTTTCATACGATTTTTAATGCGGTAGGCAATGCGCTGTCATACGTGAATAGGCATACGTTCGCGGCCCTCGGACATTGGATCGCCTTCCATATTCTTCTGCGCATTCGCAAGATCTACGTTGATATTAAGGCCTCATTTATCGCCATGCCGCAAGGCAAGAAAATGCTTGATGCGGTGCGCGGCCGCGGGGAAGTCAAGAGTCACGGAGCGTCATTCTATTTGAGAAGGATTTCCGATAGATAAGAGGTCCGACAGAGCGCTGGTACGGTGCTTTTTTGTTTGCAAAAGGTTCGAAAAATTGGTAGAGTTTGGCGGTCTCGTTAGTGTGTTATCGTGCCACCTTAGCTCAGTTGGTAGAGCAACGCTTTTGTAAAGCGAAGGTCCCCAGTTCAAGCCTGGGAGGTGGCTCAGAAATTGTGTATGCAATTTAAAAAACACCCAGCTTCTCTCGAAGCTGGGTTTGCTTGCATTCCGCTCACTGCTCCCTATGTTTGTAGCCTGTTTAGAGCGATGACTTTACCTACTGCCAGACCAGTGATCATATTGAGTGTGTCCAGGACACCTTCATAGCGGTGGGCCGTGGCCGCAAAAGTGGGAACTTTGACGTCCAGATTATTCAGCATGAAATTCATGTACTCGACTGGCGCCGTGTTTGGCAGATCACGTTTGTTGAACTGGATAACGCAGGGAATTTCTGTGAGGTCTCGGCGCAATGTTTTTAAGTTATCGACGAGATTTTGGAAACTTGCGGTATTCTCTTCCATCTTCTCGTACTGCGAGTCGGCCACAAAGACGATGCCGTCAACGCCACGGAGCACCAGTTGTCGGGTTGTGTTGTAGATCACCTGGCCTGGCACTGTATAGAGTTGAAATTTGACCTTGAAGCCGCGGATGTTTTGCGCTTCGAGCGGCACAAAGTCGAAAAACAGTGTGTGCGGTCAGAACTTGTCGCCAGCGACACGAGTTTCCCTTTATTTCCTGGGGCCGTTTGGATATGATCGTGAATCTGGACGAGGTTTGTCGTTTTGCCAGCCATGCTGGGGCCATAATAGACGATTTTAATCTGCAATTCATTCGTTGCGTGGTTGATGATAGCCATAACAGAAGTTGGTTCTGGGTTGTGATGAGCGGAATGTGTTCATAAAGATACTACAATATGAATAAATCAGTGTCAATTTTTTCGTGGTTGAAACGAAGTGAAATGAGATGGCTGAAATGCTACGTTTTTGCTACAGTATAGAGCGTCTAGTGAGTTTCAGATGTATATGATTAAGCTCGGCATTTATAAGCACTCAAAGAAGGGGACAGAGTATCGCGTAATCGGTATTGCCGCGCATTCAGAGACCTTAGAGCCCATGGTCATCTATGAGGCACAGTATGAAAACACTGTTTCGAAGCTCTGGGCGCGACCATTGGACAATTTTACTGCCATAGTTGAAGTTGATGGCAAGAAGGTGCCTCGATTTGTTTTTGTGAGAGAATAGCGCTACATTATATATCCATGAGCAACTATATTAATATCGAAGATTCGAAGGAAAAAGAGCTGATCGCGGCTCTCGAAAAGCGTACTGATCCTGATGCAGTGCGTATCAAACGTTTTCTTAAGATGCCTGACCTTTCGCGTACTGCCGAGAGTCCTCTCAAGGAAGTTGTCGATCGTACACTCAAAGTCGACGTGATTAAAGATCTCGATATTATCAAGATTCCTGAAATCATTTCTGCAGAGATTTTGTTCGACCTTTTCAATATGCCACCGGGCCATCCTGCGCGTTCAAAGTCTGATACCTACTATGTTGATGAAGAGCACATTCTTCGCACTCACGACACGGTATTCTGGTACTACTATCTCAATCAGCCAGAGGTCAAAGAGCGTATCAAGCGCAAGGAACCAATAGGAGCCATGTGTTTTGGTAAGGTCTATCGCAAAGATGAGATTGACCGCACTCACATGAACGTTTTCCATCAGATTGGAGGCTTGTATTTGGTCCCTGATGACACCATGAAGCTTGGTCCCGATGATTTGAAGAAGGTGCTTTCTGATGTCGCCAAGGCCGCGTTTGGAGAGGAAGTAAAGTTCCGATTCTACGATCACACCTTCCCGTATACTGATCCAAGTTTTGAAATGGAGGCAGAAGTCCGCGGTACTTGGGTTGAAATGCTTGGCTCTGGCATGGCTCGAAAGAGTGTCCTTGCAGATATGGGTCTGACCGGCTATCACGGCTGGGCATTCGGTTTCGGTATTGAACGACTTGCTATGATGTCTATGGAGCTTCCTGATATTCGTCTCCTCTGGTCAAATGATGAGCGTGTGAAGCGTCAGCTCAAATTGGGCAAAAAATATGAAGATGTCTCAAAGTATCCACCAATTGTTCGCGATATTTCTTTTGTAGTAAGCAAGGATGTTGCGGTAAATGATTATTACGATATGGTTCGCGATATTGTCGGCAATCTCATCGAAGAAATGAAACTCTTGGACACCTATGAAAATGCCAAGAAGTTTGGAGAAGGGAAGGTCAGCTATACGTTCCGCATCACGTATCGTTCAACTGAACGTACGCTCACCAATGAAGAGGTCAATGCACTTCATGACAAGATCCGCGAGAAGACGCAGTCAGAGTTGAAGGCGGTTGTGAGATAAATTTTTTTTACGTCATATTATTCATGCGCTGTGAACTGGTGCGTTTCTTTCTGCATGATATGATTCAGGAACAATTCATCTAAAGGCGCCGCATTACGTTATACGTTTGTCGTAATTTTCTCACTCTAGAATATGCGGACATCGGGCTCGATTAATAAAATAATTAACTAGTATGCATGCCTACTATGACCATTTCACCTATGTTACCAGTGCGCGGGGACTACGTTACCAAGAGGGAGTTTAGTGAGAGGTTTGATGAGCAGAAGGATTACTTGGATAGAGGCTTTAGCAAGCTTGGAGAGCACATTGATAATGTTGAAAACGGTTTAGGAAAGAAGATCGTACAAATCGAGCAATCAATGAACAGGCAATTCGTTGAACAAAAAAAGTACATGGATGAAGGGTTTGATAAGGTGTTTTCGCAACTAGATTCTGTTGAGAGTAATTTAGGAAAGAAGATAGATGGGTTAAAAATGGAAGTACATTCCACTAATCTTAAAGTTGATTCGCTTACACAAACGGTAAACCTAATTGTAGAAACTGTCTCTCTGCTTAGCAAAAACACCAATAAACTGATCGACAACGTTGACAGGATCGCTGCTAAAATAGAAGCTTAGTTTTTATTACCTAAAAACCACCCTCTCCGTCGAGCGAAGAGGGGGCTGAGATAATCAAACTTTTAAAAGGCTAGTTCTTGCCGCTTGTCGCGTTGTTGGATGCCGTGATTGAGAGGCTTTGAAACCTGCCGATCACAGTCATGACGTGAGGTAGCAAATACAGGGCATAGAAGATTCGAATTTCGGCCTCAGGAACCCCTGTGCTTTTTTGTGCCGGGCGTAACTTACCGAGAAAGTCGTTTGGAGCCCAGTCCATGGCGCGCTCCTTGATCATTGCAAGCGCAATCTCACGAAGACGCTGCTCAGTCGGTTTGTCACCCTTAAAGACGATTTCAACGTCATTACCTGCATCCGCCGCAAGTGCAGCCGGTGCCGTCACCATAAAGGTGAATGCGCGAAGTTCCATGATAGGTACCCCGACTTTTGCTGCATAATCGAGTCCCGAATCGGGCTTCCGGTCTTGCGGGTTAAGGGTGAACTCTTTCCGCGCGGCCATGAATTTCATGAGGGCCAACGCGATTTCTTGCGCCCGAGCAACGGGCATCTCTATTGTTTCGTTTGTCATAACCACTGTTTTTCTTTTTTGATGTGCTGATATCCCCGAAATCATTCGGAGACCAATTCCGGCTGGTTAGCACGTTGCCGGAGACATAGTTAATATACCACACATTTTCCTAAAAAGCAAGGATTTTCGAGTCATTTTTATCCCCACATTCCTCGTTTTTTGCCAAAAAACCTGCTTTCTTTACCTCCTCAAATCTGCTATAATTAGAGGCGTAAAAGAAGCAGATTAAAGGAGCAAAATACGCATATTTTAAGCCATATTTTGACCTTTTTACCTGACTCATTTTTTGTGTCATTAGCTATTATTTATTTTTACTAAAAACCATCCATGGCAACTGATAAAGAGACCAAGAAAACGAAGAAAGGGGACGGCTATACCGCTGATTCGATCCAGGTACTTGAAGGTCTCGAACCCGTCCGCAAGCGTCCTGGTATGTATATCGGTACCACTGGTCCCGATGGTCTCCATCACTTGGTGACTGAGATTTTCGATAACTCTCGCGACGAGGCGATGGGTGGTTTTGCCAATGATATCGAGATCACCTTTTTACCTAACAACCGTGTCCGTATCGCCGACAACGGCCGTGGCATTCCCGTAGACATTCACAAACAGAAAAAGATTTCTGCGCTCGAAATGGCCTTCACGCTCCTTCATGCCGGAGGCAAGTTCGGTGGCGAGGATAGCGGATACAAAGTGTCCGGAGGTCTCCACGGTGTGGGCGCATCAGTGGTGAACGCGCTTTCTACCTACGCCAAGGTGTTGGTCCATAAGGATGGCGGTATTCATATGCAAGAATATCAGATTGGCAAGCGCAAAGCCGCAGTCAAGAAGATTGCCTCGACCAAACTTCATGGAACCATTGTGATGTTCGAACCAGACCCGACTATTTTCAAAGAAGGTGTTGTGTTTGATTTCAACCGCATTGTCGGTCATATGCGCCAGCAGGCATATTTGGTGAAGGGTCTTCGAATTAGTGTTATTGATGCTCGTCAGCAGGTCGCTAGTTTTGGTCTCGACAATGAACTTTTCTATATTCGCGAAACGGGAGTCGATGCACCATCATATACGTTTTTCTTTGAAGGAGGTCTCGTCTCATTGATTAAATTCACCAACCAGATCTACAAGCCGCTCCACAAAAACATTTTCTATGTAGAAAAGAAAGTTGAGGGAGTCGAATCTGTTGAAGTTGCGCTGCAATATGCGGATGATGTTTCCTCGCGTGTCATGGCTTTTGCCAACAACATCAGCAACCCCGAAGGAGGTACGCACGTGA
>CAZUII010000010.1:0-18496 GCA_964619985.1 uncultured Candidatus Saccharibacteria bacterium | reverse complement strand
GACTTTTATAAGGGTTTGCTCCGTCTCGCGACATTGCGTCCCGTTGTAGATGCGATTGTAACACGTGTGTAGCCCAGGGTATCAGAGGGCCATGCTGACTTGGCGTCATCCCCACCTTCCTCCCAGCCCAACACTCGCAAGCTCGTAAGCACGAAATTCGAATTTCGAAATTCGAGTTTCGGATTTACGCCTTGTGCGTATTGGGCTGGGCGGTCTCGCCTGACACTTGTAACAGGCAACAGGGGTTGCGTTCGTTACCCCACTGAAGGGAACAGTTCAAACCACGAACTGACGACAGCCATGCAGCACCTGTCCAGCCGCCTTGCGGCTACCAACGTTTCTGCTGGTATTCGTCTGGATTTCTAGGCCTGGTAAGGTTCTTCGTTTAGCGTCGAATTGAACCACATGTTCCACCGCTTGTGCAAGTCCCCGTCTATTCCTTTGAGTTTCAACCTTGCGGCCGTACTACCCAGGCGGATCTCTTAACGCGTTTGCTACGACTCGGAGAGGGTCGATACTCCCCAAATCTAGAGATCATCGTTTAGGGCGTGGACTACTGGGGTATCTAATCCCATTCGCGACCCACGCTTTCGTGTTTCAGCGTCAGGAGTGGTCCAGTCTGCTGCCTTCGCTTTTGGTGTTCCCCATGATATCAACGCATTTCACCGCTACACCATGAGTTCCGCAGACCCCTACCATCCTCTTAGTAACGCCGTTTCCCGTGCAGACTCTCGGTTGAGCCGAGAGATTTAACACAAGACTAACGCTACCGCCTACACACCCTTTACGCCCAATAATTCCGGATAACGCTCGAGGCACTCGTATTACCGCTGCTGCTGGCACGAGTTTAGCAACCTCTTATTCTCCAGGTACCGTCAATAATTTCGTCCCTGGCAAAAGAAGTTTACGTTCCGAAGAACTTCATCCTTCACGCGGCGTCGCTCCGTCAGGCTTTCGCCCATTGCGGAAAATTCTCGACTGCAGCCACCCGTAGGTGTATGGGCCGTGTCTCAGTCCCATCGGTGGGGGTCACCCTCTCAGGTCCCCTAGGCGTCATAGCCTTGGTGAGCTTTTACCTCACCAACTAGCTGATACCGATCAAGCTGTTCCCAGAGCAATAAATTTTTACTCTTACGAGACCATCAGGTGTTACCTACCCTTTCGGATAGCTATTCCTGACTCTGGGGTACATACTTAATTATTACTACCTCGTCTGCCGGTTGCCCTTGCGGGCCCCCTTGACTTGCATGACTTATCCACGCCGCCAGCGTTCATCCTGAGCTAGGATCAAACTCTTAACTATAAGCGAACGGAACAAAATAGAAAGCGCTTAACTTTATATATTGAATTCACTTACTGCTTGACCCTACCTCAATTTTTTAATTGGAATTATTAGAATTTAACTTTGTACTTGCACTGTCTCACATCGTCTCGCTAAAGACGTTGTAAAACGTAATATCTCCGCCCCTAGTTAAGAGGGCTTCGATAATGTACACATTCTCTTTATATGACTTTCAAAGTACCAACCCTGTTTTCAGGGCGTAGGCTCCATATTACAGGGTAGGAATGGAAAGTCAAGGGGCTCGGAAAGTAGGTTGGGAATGGAAGGTAAAATATTGACAATAATGCACTATTCATGGTAAAGTCATACTTGAACTTACGGTAGAAACATAGACTGAAAAATCAACCCAGAAAGAACCTTTCAAATGAAAAATCGAAGGCAACGAAACCGTCATGAGCTCAAAAAGGCTCGAGAGGCCAGGCTAGTCATCATGGCAATGATGCTTGCGTCAATAGTTCTGGTAACCGGCTACTGCATCATCTCCTCAAATCCAAAACCACAAAGCGCCATGACGTCAGCTAAGACGCCCCATCAATGGACGGAGTCTGAACTCAAAGCTTTTTGGGCGCGAGGGGCACAAAAACTCATACAAGAAGACCTGATGAATGGTCAGCTTCCCTATCCCGAAATCAACGATCGGTTCCGCATACTCAATGAGAAAATTATTGCGCGAACCGGCAAACCATTCCATGTAAGCCTGAGCACTAAATACCATTGGGCCGACAAACGCGTAGAAGGATCGTCGGGAATCGACACTAATGGCGTAGAAGGTATTGAGCTATATGTGCCGGCGATTGCTAACACGTTTGAAATATTGAGGACGGCAGGGAGTCCTCAGTGGCGTGAAGCGTTTCAAACACACCTCATCATAATCATCATGCACGAAATGGACCATACCGAGTCTGATGATAAAATGCCCGGGCACATTGACATCAAAGAAGAATCCCGAGCATGGGCTGATACGTGCCGATACACCATCACACCACTCTTCGAGACCCACAAACAGACATTCTCCGAGAGTGAATACGAGTTCTATCGAGCGTGGAAATTGGCTAATGGCGACCCAAATAGTATCTACTGGCTAAACGCTGTTAAAAAACGATACGGTGTAATCGAAGGAAAAGCTCCCCCGAGGTAAATCACCGCCCCATACAAGCGACGAATTTTCGTCGCTTGTATGGGGCGGATTTTTGTTACCCGATTTCATTACCTCACTTCCCCCAAAAAAATCAGCTCAAAATGTTTGCGGTTAACGCCGCGCGGACTAGTGGCCGACTGCCCTTTCTGATTGCGCGCATCTTCGCGCATATCATGGGCATGGGCGCGCAAACTGGATCCGAGAAAAACCATGTTGCGACCAAACTTATGAGCCAAGGCATCGACAGTTTGCGTAACAACGCTCGCCTTTTCGAGTGTCGAGGATTGTCCGAACAATGAAACAGTGTGCACCTCACGTGAACGTAGGCCAAACATCGTCACGCCGGTAGCTCGATATTGGAGCGCACTCACAAACAGCGCATCAAATCGTGGACGAAGTGCGCGCAAAACTTCTTGCGGTTCAGCGGTGGCTTCGGGCAAAGAAACTTCTTCGCCGATATATTCAAATCCTTGCGTCTTCAGGAAAAAAGAAACCTTAGTGGCAGTGCGCCGATCAAGACGGAGTCGCATGCAGGCATCTTCAACATGATGCGAGAGCTGTGACCAGCAAAATTCACGGCTGGCTGACGGTGGTTTAAACGTTCGCGTGCGCTGAACCGAGGCATAATCCGCATGCGCGTCAGTTGAAAGCTCCATGACTTGGTTACCACGCAATTCGGCAGAGATGCGCGCGACGGGCAGATCGCAGTGCTCATTAATCCAGACATGATCCTTGAGTGCCAAATCCAGCGCCGTAACAATTCCCAATTTTTTCAAATAAAGCGTCGTGCTCGAACCAATGCCCCAAATTTTTCCTACCGGAAGATCTTTAAGATACGAAGGAATGGTGTCGCGGCCAATCACGGTAAAACCGTTAGGCTTATTCCATTTCGAAGCAACTTTAGCCATAACTTTATTAACGGAAAGACCCAGAGAAAAAGTAATGCCCAGCGAGTCGCGCAAATCTACTTGGATACGTCGAGCAATTTCTTCATATGAAAGGCCTCCACCGCTCGGCTTTGATAACAGACAGTCGGTCAGGTCAGCGAAACATTCATCAATACTATACTCTTCGACCACGTCCGTGTAGCGACGAACAATGTTGTACATACGGTATGCGTAGCGAACATACATGTCGTAGTCAGATGGCAGAATAGTGACACTCGGACACACACGGCGCATCTCGCGAAGACGCATGCCTCGATGAATGCCCGCTTTCTTTGCTTCGGGACTCATGGCTGACGCAATACCGCGCTCGAGCCCAGTCACTACTGGTTTGCCACGCAGTCCCGGCTTCCTGGTCAATTCGCACGAAACGAAAAAAGAATCACCATCAACATGCATGATAGCGCGCGGTAATTGTGCTCTTTCAGATGTCTCTGATAATACTTTCACCCCTACATTATAAGTGAACGAGAGTTCACTGGGAAGTCTTACGAGGTGGAGTCCACTTCTTGCATTTCTTTAGTCACTTTAAGAACCACTTTTGCTTTTACTTTTCCGGGATGTTTTGCAGACTCAAGAAAAGCTACAGCTTCACGAAGACCTTCAACGCGTTCAGGTGAAGATGCGAGCTTCTGCTGATTTAGTTCATACCCATTAACGAGATATTTTCGTAGAATGGCAGTAGCCCATTTTCTGAACGTTATAGCTCTGCCAGAATTGGTTCTATATCCAACAGCAAGAATCACATCTAGAGAATACAATTGAACCGGCTTATCTGACTGAGCAATGTGCATTTTTTGCACATTGCTCTTACGAATAACCTCTTCATCGTTAAATACTTTGCTAATATGTTTAGTGACGACTGATCGTTCTATTTCAAACAATCGGGCGATTTGTTCCTGACTCGCCCACAATGTGTCTTTCTCAATATCCGCACGAAGCTCAATATTCCCTTTCTTGTCAGTGTAAAGGATGATTGTATCCTTTAGTTTATGCTGATTCATATTTAATATAATTAGATTAATAATCAACCAAAAAATCGCGATACTGTCGCGTAAACTATGTCATGAGAGGAATTTCTAGATACGAACCAAAAAGAGATTAGGTGCTAATGAAATCATTGTACCATTCTCTACCTCTTCGTATCTCCAAACTTTTCATCTTCAATATCCGCAATCGCATCTGCTTTTGTTACATGAACTCTTCCATGAATATGATGTGCTGGTGCATAAATCGTATACATCTTCATTTTGTCTGAACCAGTATTGACGATGTTGTGTTCCGTGCCTGCAGGCACGAGGATGGCTGTACCATTTTCTATACTGTATTCTTTTCCTGCAACAACCGCCTTTCCTGTTCCCTGCTCAAAACGGAAAAACTGATCGTTATGAGCATGTGTCTCAACGCCGATTTCTTCGCCTGGCTGAAGACACATGAGGACTACCTGACTGTGGGGTGCAGTATATACGACTGTGCGAAAGTTTTCGTTGGCGAGCGTGTCGCGCTCGATGTTTGTAGAGAATGGTGTGGTCATACGAGTATACAAATTAGAGAGTAATGTGAATACAGTATATCACTTATACGCCGTGCGGAACTACTCCCGTGACAGTATTGACTCCGGGCCAAAACAGACGTATTATCATCTCCGAACAGTTACCGCAGTGGCAGTCAACCTTCAACCATACAGACATGACACCATGATCATTAACACGCACTCGATCGCAGCATCAACGAATGAACTCTTCACCACGGCAGCCCGCATCGCGCGGGAGTCCAGGCGCAACTTCGTCGGCACGGAACACATGCTCATTGCCATGTGTCGCGACCCGCAGTTTCTTCAATATCTGATTGCCTTCGTGGATTTCCCCAACGACGAGGTTGATGAGGAACTCGCGTCAATGATGATGGCGGACCCGAATTTCCAGGAGACACGGGCAGACCGTCTGTCCCCACGACTCCAACAGTCGCTGGACTTGGCGGCAATCACTGCTGAAGCCGAGTTCCAGACATCGTCCATTGAGCCGCACCACGTGCTCTTGGGTATTCTCCATGAAAATACCAGCTACACCGCCAACACTCTGTGGCAACACGGCATCACCTATGAGAGCCTGCTTCGGGCGTTCACTTGCGCCGAAAAGGAAATTGAAGATCCTGCCATCGCCGAGCACGCCAGTTGACCGCCCACGACCTTTCCATCCCCGCATTGACGAACCTCGTCATGCGGGGCTATTTTTTTATTTCACTTCCCCTCTTCCAACTTTCGTACTGGCATAGAACACTATCAAGCCAACCACCACTACAATCTCCGCGATCAACAATGTTGTGGCCGGCCCCCAATTCTGCCAGATAATGCCGCCAACGATTCCTGAAATCATAATGCCAAAACCGACCACTGCGTTGTACATACCATAGGCCGTGCCGCGTTCGTATTCGGGTGTGGTCTTTGCCACAAAAGCGCGCTGGGTCGAGTCTGTACAAGCAGAAAAGAGTCCCATGACTGCAAATGAAAAGCCGAGCAAGAGCGGCGTCGAGGCAGTCATCAGGGCCACGTACGAAAGTGCCAGAATGGCATAGCCGAATGCCAAGACACGTGAAGTGCCAATCTTGTCCGAGAGTTTGCCTGCGGCGTATGAAAAGAGAGTGAATGAAATGCTATACACCATGTAGTAGAGCGGGATCGAGGCAATCATGAGGCCGATGTTGGTGGTTTGCAACAAGAGAAGTGCAGAAGGCAGTGAGCCCACGGAGAAAATGAAGATGGCGACGAGGTACCATTTGAACCGCGGAGAAAATGAGCGGAATGTTTGCAGTGAAAAAATCCTCACTCCCTGACCGTCGCGGGCAATGAACACGTCTTTGACAAAGAAAATAGTAGCGACAGCAATCAGACCAATCACAAAGGCGGTCATGAAAATAATATTGAACCCGCCCGGCCAGCGCGCCAAGATCAGATATGCGGCGAGAGGTCCCAAGATGCCGCCGGCAGTATCCATAGCACGGTGGTAGCCAAATGAGCGACCCATTTCCCCCGCCTGCGACGAGACTGAGATGATGACATCGCGCGGCGCTTCCCTCACCCCTTTGCCGATACGATCCACCACGCGCAGTCCGAGAACGCCGGCCACCGAACCCATGATCATGTAGAAGGGTCGGATGATGACGGACATGCCGTAGCCCAGGAAGATGAATATGCGTCGACGCTTGAGTTTGTCCGAGAGCTGGCCGGAGTAGATCTTGAGAATGTTGGATGCGCCATCAGCAATACCCTCCACCAATCCCAAACTTGCCGCCCCCGCCTTGAGTACCGAGGTAAAGAAGGCCGGGAATGCCGAGAGAATCATTTCATTCGAGAAATCGTTGAAGAAACTGGTGAGGCCCAGGATGAAAATGTTGCGGTTGAGGCCGAAGAGTGTGCGGGGTTGAGCGTTCGAGGGGGTGGGGTTGGGATTGTGGGCGGCGGGGGTTGGGGGCATGGGAGGGATTATAGCAGAAAAGTACTTAGAATTTTTGTTTTTGGGTATTCACATCCTGTTCACAATATGAATTTGACAGGTGCTCGCAGTAGGCATAGTATATGCAATGTAAGCCTCGTGCTTACCGGATTTTATTCAAAACCCACCCGCAAGGGTGGGTTTTTGATTGGCTATTTAAACCTAAATCTGTCCATATTAAGCCGATATTCGTAATCCTCAACAAAGAATAGCCGCTCTATAATACCCTCTGTAACAGCATCAATAATCTCGCCTCCAATATGATCTCGGGCGCCAAACACATATGATGATTTGTTCAATGAATCTTTGAGATATCGCAAGACGTATACCAAATCACCATCTCCGGAAAATATCACGATGTGATCATGAGGATCATTTCACTCGAGAAATCGTTGAAGAAACTGGTGAGGCCCAGGATGAAAATGTTGCGGTTGAGGCCGAAGAGTGTGCGGGGTTGCGGGTTCGAGGGGGCGGGATTGGGATTGTAGGTGGCGGGGGCTGGGGGCATATATAGTCTATAAAATACCAAGTTTGGTCTTTATTTCTTTCACAAGTTGATTCGCCTTTAGCAACTTTGCTGGTTGTTCATTCTTATGTTCATCTAGTACTTCTGTCATGATTTCAACTGCACGATCAAATAATTTCTTAATCTTATTAAGATTAGAATAATCGACTTTTATTTTATTTACTTTGGACAGACAGTTTAATGTGAACAGTAAATAATACGATGAGTGGAGCATAAAATCTTTCTCCTTAAGAAACGTTTGTAATTTTTCATGGTTTTCTTGTTTTACTAATTCTCTTTTTTCTTTTTTCAAAACCCTAATTTTATCTTCAACATGCCTATATAACATCATTGGCAACAGCACATAAGGTGCCGACAGTTTTTCATCATCAAAAATCTGGTAATAGTCTTTTCGATATATTTCTGATTTTTTATTTTTTGCGTCTCCAGGCTTTTCCAGATAAAAAGACAAAATCACTTGACCAGCTTTCTCGGCATCAATAATTTTTTCCTTATCTAATTTTTTTAGTGTAGAAAATTCATTCTTTTTGCGAGCATAATAATAGTCATGCATTTTTAATTCTTCCTGTAATTTTACCTGCGTCAAATCATTTGAGAAAATATCTCTCCCCTTTACAGGGTTTTGCGCATTCGTATACTGCGCGACTTCTTGCCCAAGCTTCTTGTTCAAAGTCTGATATATTCTTACCAGAAAATAAATATCGTTTAATTTATTTTTTAAATTTGGATCTTTAAATAGCTCATAGAGGGTATGGACTGTCTGACTCCCATTTACAATCTGAAGAGCCGCCAATTGGACAACTGGACTATCTGACCCGGGACTATATTTTATATCCTCACATATTACTGTTATTCCATTATTGAAGTAGAAAAATTTATAGTTATCCTCCCTCTGCGCTGTTTTTTTAATTTCCTTATTTATGCTAGTTTTATCCTTCAAATAAACTCTAACGTTTTCATCGAATAGTTCCTCGTTTAAAGAGTCCTCCTCTAAGATTGCCTTAAAAAAGTTATATGCGTTAACACTTCCTGTAAGACATCGGATATCACCATCATTTTTCTCGAAATACGATTTGCCTGATAACTGAATTTTCACATCAACCTTCTTAACTCTATCTGAGAGTAAAAGATCGGTTATCTTCCTTATATCATAAAATTCAATCCCTATCTCATATTCCTTGAGACTTCTCACGTACAACTTCTTCACATCATCAGTAATTGGGTCTTGCAAATTTGTAACAAAATGAATCTTTATATCAAATCGATCTTTACTTACAAGCCCCCAATACATCTCAATATATCTGGCAACCTCTGGGTTTGCCATACTAATAATCTCCGTGTTTTTATTAAGAATTTGTGTAATACGACTATTCAATTTATCTAGATCTCCTTGCTTAACACGTGACCCTTTATGATCTTCAAAATCTTCTGTGTATTTAAATTGAAAAATATCCACTGTTTTCACCTCTTCATCAATGACAAACGCATCAATACCTAAGTCTCCTGGTCCATCAGTAATAAACTCCTCTACATCATCTATGTCACGATACAATTCTTGTAAATATAGATAACCAAAGGCATAACCTATATTAGGAAAATCGTTTTCCTTCATTGCCGTATCAACTTTTGTCTTCAACAACGAAAAATCCTGAAATGTTGCCATATTATTTAATTTTAAAATCTATCTGGCTAATAATTTTTGTATTCGTATATTTTTTCTTAAAATAGAACGCTCTTCTTCTAACCTTAATAACTCCACCCTTACCGTCTGGAGCATCCGTCATATCCTTATTATTTTTTCCCTTTGTTTTTGGTTCAATATATACACCCATACTACAAGAAAGTTTATCCCCGTCCCCACGTATAATATAAGCCTGAATTTCTTCCCAATCCTTTTTAAAAACAATGTTCGTTTCATCTGTAGGCACGTCAACAAAATAGTCCAGAAGTATGTACTTGTCTTGGGAGACATTTTTTCCTTCTTCTTTATTAACACCATAAACAACCCACAATATAGTCTCAATTTTATCTCTTATCTCTGCGACATCCCAAGTTTCTTGAGCAACCCGAATAAAATTGATCATCTTAATCTGGGTTGGCTCTTTAGCTTTTCCGGTAGCAAGCTGCAAAGGTAAAACTTTTATTTCGACTTTGAGATCTTCTAGATCTGCTTTCTTTGATGAACTATTCCCAAGACCCAATAAATTTTCCAAAATAAGGCCGGCTGCACCTTTCTTATAGTGAGTATGTTTCCCCTGATTAAGCTCCTCAACAATCTGAGCAAAAGAAAAACCTTTGTGTTTTTCTATAATATCAAGATACGGCCTAAGTGCATTTAACTTTTTACTCGATAGCATGTTAGTTAAAGAATATCTAACGCCCTCTTTTTTGATAAATCCAAAAAGTCCTTCTCCATATCAATACCCAAAAACTTTCGGCCGTGCATAATGGAAGCAATTCCTGTAGTTGAACTGCCCGCAAACGGATCAAGAACAATTTCCCCTTTATTGGTACTTGCCAAGACAATCCTCTTGAGCAATTCAAGAGGCTTCTGAGTTGGATGTTTTCCATATATCTTCTCTTCCTTTTTTGGTGTGCCAACAGTCCAGACACTTTCAGTCTCAGGAATATGCCAAACACTCCTCATCTGCTTTCCACCGTTCTTGAAAAAATCATCAGGCCACTCTTTGGTCTTCATATCCTGATAGTTGAAGGTATGTTTGCCCTTTTTATCTTTTCGCGCCCAAATAATAGTCTCATGACTGGCAGTAAAAAATCGGCAACTTAAGTTTGGAGATGCATTTGGTTTGAACCACGAAATATCATTCAAAATATGATATCCCAATGCCTGCAATGCATGACCACACTGATAAATCGAGTGATACGTCCCACTAACCCAGAGAGTTCCATTCGGTTTTAAAACACGCTTACACGCTTCAAGCCAACGATGATGAAAATCATAATCATCCTTGAATCCTTTACTCTTATCCCAATTCCCCTTATCGACACTAACCATCTTTCCCGCATGGACACTGAAGCCGCCATTCGAGAGATTGTATGGCGGATCTGCAAAAATCATATCTATTGAATTTTCAGGTAACTGGGAAAGGATATTTATCGAATCTCCATGATATAAAACAAAGTCACCTTTTTGAAAATAAGGCTTTGTTTCAACATGAGATAATATCTTCTTGTTAATCATAACCGGCGATAATGGAGGTGTAATGTACATAGTATATTAAATTACGAGCCATTGCTAATCTAGCCATTTCCTTTAAAAATAGTTGTTATTTTATACAAAAATCGTGGCCTACCGGAGAGAAAACTTGTTACCGAGAATTGTACCAAACAAAAAAATCCTGGAAAGTTTCCAGGGTCGAACAAACTGTGAACAGTTGGAGAAATCTAGCGACCCCTCCCCCACCTCCTCCTCACCGCCTCCAGCGACAGTGTCGACAAGAGAAATCCGACCGTAGGCACAAGTGCATTCACGAATGGCTTGGGCAGATCGGCAACGAGGAAAAAGAGGACGACCACGATATAGGTGCACACCGCGACGAGGATGCGGCGAGTGAAGCTGGTTTCCCAGCCTTTGGCGGCTTCGACGCGGGTGTTACGGGCTTTGAGGGCGGCAACCTCGACGGCGAGGCTTTCGAGGGTGGGTGTGTCGGTCTGGGGCCTGCCTGCTTCAAAAGGATTCATGGGCTGATGGTAGCATTTTTGTTTACACTTGAAAATAAAGCCTTTTTGGAGGAGAATGTGATTTGAAAGGCCTTTCATGATCCCTGAATTCGAATTCACTGAAAAGATATCCATAGGCCCTGATTCACCGGAACTGTCCTTGGGTGCCTGAAGAGACCACCAGGTCGCTAATGTGCAGCGGGGCTACGGCTCCGCTTTTTATTTACACCACCTCCTTCTTTATCTTGAGTATCAGATTCCCCTTCAGTTTGCCTGGATGCTTCGCTGATTTGAGCAAAGCCACCGCTTCATCAAGGCCGATAAATTTTTCAGGTGATGTGGTGAGCATATGAGTGTTGAGCGCGTGACCAGAGACGAGATAGGTGCGGAGGATAGTGGTGGCCCAGATGCGGAATTGAGTAGCTTTTTTGGAATTGACACGATAGCCGACGGCGATGATAGCGTCGAGGTTGTAGTACTCAATTGATCGTTTAACGGCTCTACCACGCTCGATTTGAACTGTTTCCATTTTGGAAACAGTTGGATTTCGCGATAATTCAGCTGTTTCATATATATTTTTCAGGTGTTTTGATATTGCCGCTTTTTGAACTCCAAAAATTGAAGCGATCTGATTTAAAGTTGCCCACAGTGTATCTTTCTTCACATCCGCGTGTAATTCGACATTACCATCTTTGTTAGTGTACAGGACGATATTATTTTCTAATACTTTCTTTTGAGTTTTGTTAAGTTTTTTCATATAGATATATTTAGACAGGAATAATAAGAGTGCAGGCGTTAGAACAAATATACTATGGATATGTGGTCGCCAAAAATTAAAACAGTGATAAAACTGTGACTATAGTGTGGATATAATAATTCTCTTCCCCTTTCCTTCATTTCATGGTACAGTTCGCTCTCACTTCATCCTATGAAAAAAGGCTTCAACAAACCCTCATTTTCTCAAAAAGCACGTCTGGCACCCGCTCGCGTCAAAGGTCCCTCACCTATTCCGACTCGCGCACCCGGCGAATTCCCGATGCGCATCAACAAATATCTTTCATGGAAGGGCTATTGCACGCGCTCGGGCGCTGATGACCTCATCAAGAAACATGCAGTGACCTTAAATGGGCGCCTCGCCGTTCTCGGTGATCAGGTCCAGGCAACTGACGTCGTTGAGCTCCGCGCCAATCGTCCGCAGGAAGCGTATGTCTATTATGCCTACAACAAAGCGCGCGGTATCAGTACCGAGCCGACCACCAAGGGCACCAGCATCAGTCAGAAAATAAACCTTACCAACGTATTTCCGGTGGGCGGACTTGATACCAACTCTGAAGGCTTGGTCATTCTCACCAATGATCGTCGCATCGTAAATCGCCTGTTGAATCCGGCACATTCTCATATGAAGGAATACATCGTGCGCACGGTAAATCCCTTGAAGCCAAACTTTAAAGAAAAAATGGAAGCTGGCGTCACACTTGGCCAGAAAGATACGCGTGGCGCAGGAACTCATGGTGCACCTAGTGCTCCAATTCGCTGCAAAATAAACCTGATGCGCGAAAATCAGTTTGCTATTCGCGTGGCAGAAACCGATGCCCGTGTTCGTCAGATGACTTCCCTCTTTTTTGCAGAAGTTGAAAGTATTGTTCGCACAGAGATTTTGAATATTCGATTGGGAAAATTGCCACCAAATTCATATAGAAAAATAGAAGGTGACGAGCTCAAGGAGTTTTTGAAGGGGTTAGGGTTGTGACATAAAAAGACACAGCCTCCACGCTTTCGCGCAGAGGCTGGTTGATGGGAGGATTTATTTCCTCCGAAAAATCCGAAAAAGAAAGAGTACGAGAGCACTGATGCCTGCGATCGCAATCGTACCTGGTTCGGGAGCAACTGACGCTTCATACTGAAGCGTTCCCAGCTCCCACGAATCCCTCATGCCGTGAAAATCCTCTCCCTGTTGGTAGAAATGTACGGTGGTGTGGGAAATTTTGCCATCTTCTCCACGGGCAAAGTCCAAGACGTTAAACCAGCCGCTTGATTCGTTATATCCACGCCCATCTCCGTGCAGACTCAATCCGGGATGTCCAAGTTCTTGGAACGGGCTTCGTTGCGCCGAATCATAACTGCCAATATCGGCATAGAGACGAAAGTCCGTACCGTCTGGAGTAGCAAACTCAATACCCCAAACCTCCGACCAATCCGGGGTATGGATTGTGAAGGACATGAACCCAGTGCCTGAATTTTCATCAAACACGTAGCCACTGCGCGGACTAAACATGTATGCAGTCCCCGCAGGAGCAACATAGCTCTGTGGAGAGCCTGTGAAGTAGAGCTGAGTGTCGGCTCTACCAATGTGAGCAAGGAGCAGCACAAGGCTGCTAACCAGGACCGTCGCCAATGCGTTGTTTTTCATAGATCTGCTTGTGTTATTGTTGAAACTGTTCGCACTCAATCATACCATACCCCGAATACTCTGTCAATAGTCATAGGTAATGTGCGCGCATACCCCGACATCTCCACTCACTCCGAGAAGAATTGTGGGATTATTTCGATTTTTGTTCTTTATCTCAAACCATGATTTGTTGAAAGAATAAAGACTTTTCTCATTGCCCAAATCCTATTCCCACAAATACTTTCTTCACTGCTTCACCTTTCTCTTCCCCCACTTCTCAATAGTGACCAACAACGGTGAACCGATAAAGATAGATGAGTAAGTACCAGCGGCAATACCAATGATCAGGGCGAGTGAGAAATGTTCAGTTGTTGAACCGCCGAGGATGTACAACACGACGAGTGCAATAAGAGTCGTGAGTGAGGTGTTGATAGAACGAGTGAAAGTCTGACCAACACTGGCGCCGACAACTTCATCAAATGGCTTCTTTGACTGCGCATGGAGATTTTCACGAACACGGTCAAACACCACGATAGTATCGTGCACCGAGAAACCAAGAACCACGAGGAGAGCTGTCACGAACAAGGTGTCAACTTCATATCCAGCAAAATGACCGAGGACCGCAAAAACTCCCGTTGGGATAATAACGTCGTGAATAAGCGCAACAATGGCGACAAGACCGTATTTCCATGAAGAAACAGGCTCGGATACTTTGCGGAACGCAAACGTGATAAAGAGCACGATGGCAAT
This sequence comes from uncultured Candidatus Saccharibacteria bacterium, assembly GCA_964619985.1. Classification (GTDB taxonomy): domain Bacteria; phylum Patescibacteriota; class Minisyncoccia; order Phycocordibacterales; family PALSA-1337; genus C7867-002. The sequence continues at coordinate 4,235 of CAZUII010000010.1, read as the reverse complement.
AATGACCAGAATGATGGAAACAATGGACTTACGTAGAGCTTCTGCGCCGAGAACTGGACCAATCGAAGCAAAATTCTTCTCAACAACCTTAAAGGTGCCGTCGAGAGAAAGTGCTGAAGTGATAGTGGCCTTCTCATCCTGCGAGACAGGCTTCATGCGAACAATGTATTCCAATACACCATCATTTGTTGCACTTGGGCGAATTGAAGCGGCAGGATCAATCAGGGCGAGCTTTGCTGCAACGAGTGCCTGATCAGGACGTCCGTCAGGATATGACATTTCAACCAGAGTTCCACCGGTAAAATCAATGCCTGGCTTCACACCCCACATGCCGAGTGTCACAAAGGATGCGATAACCAGTATCAATGAGAATGTGTAGAAAATGTTTCGGTATTTGATGACCCACATGGTAGTGATTATTATGCGCGCGGACGGCGGAAACCGTTGCTGATTAAGAATGTTGTGAACTTGCTGGTCTTGGCTGGTGCTACTGCGAACAACAGGAGGCGTGATGCCGTGATAGCCGTAAACATTGAGACAACCACGCCAACTACGAAGACGAGTGCGAAACCGGTGATGACTGCCGTACTGCCGAAGGCGTACAAGATAATACCCGTAATGATACTTGAAGTGTTCGAGTCGCGGATTGAGAGCCATGCACGGTCAAAACCTTCATGCATTGCTTCCCAGATACCGTGGCCGCGTGCCAATTCTTCCTTCATGCGCTCAAAGATAAGAATGTTTGCATCAACAGCCATACCGATAGAGAGAATGAATCCTGCGATACCGGTAGCGGTCAAGGTAACTGGATACAGTGCGCCAGGAACCAGCATCAGTAAGATGTATGAAATAGGAATGCCAAACAAAAAGCCTCTATGCCAGGTCATAGCTAGGAATCCGAAGAAGAGCACGATGATAAGAAGTGCTGGCGACACACCAATCTTGAAAATAGCCAAGTTGAGAGCGATATAACATGCAAGCGCAATGACAGCGATAAAACAAGGCAATCGGTACAAAATAATCAAGAAGATACCGATAATGATGAATGCAACAATACCTGACTTGATACCGCCCTTAACTGCCGCTTCACCGAGTGACGGACCAATAGTCTGTGAAGAAATAAGTGTAATAGGAACTGGAAGTGCTCCGTAGTTGAGGTCGCGGACCAATTTCTTGGCCTCATCGATCGTAAATGTACCACTGATTTGTCCCTTACCATCCATGATCGCGTCACGAATAACTGGTACTGAAATATCCTTGCCGTCGAGGAAGATGCCAAGGTAGTTGCCGATATTTTCCTTGGTTATCTTGGCGAACAAATCACGCCCTTCACTCGTAAACGTCAGCCCAACGACTGGCTGATTGGTTGTCGTATTAAATTCGAGGCTGGCTTTGGCGACCATGCTGCCGTTGAGACCAGTCGACTTAAAGAGACCAAGGTACGCAACCTGCTGTTCGGTCGTACTCGCAAATGAGGTGCTTGATGCCTGGAATGAACGCATTGCATCAGCCGTAACCAATTTGAATTCGAGTGATGGAGTTGCGCCGATAGAACGTGCAGCTTCTTCTGAATCAGTTACGCCAGGAAGTTCGACTATGAGCTTGTAGGCGCTTTCTTTTGAGCTAAGGGTAGCAGCTTGTTCGGTCTGGACCAGCGGTTCGCTGACGCCAAACTGGTTGACGCGATTTTCCACGACATCACGAAGGGACGACATTGCATCGGTGATATCTGCGGATGCCAACTTGGAAACATCGGCTTGATAAACCAAGTGAGTGCCTCCAGAGAGGTCAAGACCGAGGCGAAATGGATGGGAGCCCCCCGACTGCTGCGAGGCAAAGACAAAATAACCAATGGCGGCGGCTACAATGAGAAGCATGACTGCTCGGGCGCGATGTTTTAGCATATGGGGATATTAAGTCATTTCCGGAGAGAATGCAACAACAGCAATACGTTCTACAGTTACTACGCGCCCTGCTTGGAAATGATTGACTTGGCCGTCTGTAGAGCAATACGAATATCCAGCGCCAGCGAACGGTTCTTTACATAATACAGATCATACGACAGCTTATCCCTCGTGTCATCGACAGCCACCGCGTGATGCGGATGCGCCCGATGTGAAATCTGTGCCCAGCCTGAGAGGCCCGGTTTGATCAAATGACGCACGTTGTAGTAGGGAATTTCTTTTTCATAGATACTGACCAGGGCTGGCAATTCCGGACGAGGACCGATAAGCGACTGATCGCCCTTGATAACGCTCCACAATTGAGGCAGCTCATCAATGCGAGTGGTTCGGATAAACTTCCCTACGCGGGTAACTTTGAGCTTGGTCTTGCCTCCATTATTCACGTAGGCGCCGCCATCATCGGCGTTCATGCTGCGAAACTTGGTCATGCGAATGAGCTTGCCATTTTTACCAATGCGTTCCTGGGTAATCATGAGAGGACCTCGATCGTCAAGACGTATGGCACAATATACAAACGGATAGAACACGAGTGAAATGATCCCTGCGATACCGGCAATCACGATGTCCATGAGACGCTTCAAGATATCGTACACATGGCGTGTACCAAGAGCAGTCCCCGAGTTTTCAATAAGCCAGCGCTCCCCCACCATCGAAAGTGGGATACGATCGAAGATTGATTCGTACATTTTGCCCGCATCGATAATCTGTACGCCGGAAAAAATAAGCGAATACAAAAACGGGATGGCGGCCTCGACGCGACGGTCGTTGAGATTGGCGACAATAATGGACGCACCACTCTTGTTGGTTGCATCCGATATGCGGGCAACCAGGTCGGCGACGGAATCACTCGGTATGATATGTTCCTTGAAGTACATGCCGTATCGGCCGGTCCGAGTGACTTCTTCATACAAATCGCTCACATCTTCACCCGTACCGACGAGTATGGCCATCTGTTTGCGGGACGCGGTAATGACGGGAAACATGATGCGGCGCCATACCAGCAGCACAGCAGTCGATATGATGATGTAGATGAACAAGTTGGCCTTGGGCGCGATGAGCACTGGGGCAAAATAGAAGAAGGCGATGCCAATCAGAAAATTAATAAGCTGTACGCGCAGCAACAAGCCTTCGACGCGACTGCGCAGAACTATCAATTGTTTGTCATATAAGCCCGCGCTAAAGCTGATAAGCAAAAACAGCACGAACAGAATGGCAAATGACGGCACGTGATCATAGAACAAGTGTCTGTGAGGCAACGTCCCATAACGGATAGTCAGTGTCAAGATGAGTGAAAACGTATAGGCGATGAGGTCGCCCGCTAGGAGGAAGAGTATGCGACGGGGGCTTGAAATCGAAGTCATAGACAACACCCTACCATGATTTCCGTACAATTTCAAGAGCAAGACGAAATACAGCTTGCATGCATGACAAAATCCCTTATTTTTGCTAGGTTATAAGCAATGAAGATACTCTATCTCATCACCAAATCCAATTGGGGCGGTGCACAAAGACACGTCTTTGATCTAGCCGTTGCCATGAAGGAACGAGGTCATGATGTGGCTGTTGCTCTTGGTGGTGATGGCACACTACGCACACGTCTTGAGGCAGCAGGCATTTATACTCACTCTATTGCCACCCTTGGCCGTGACATTTCTACGGGGAAAGACGCGGGTTCACTCAAAGAAATCATCTCTGTCATTCGTCATCGCCGACCCGACATTCTCCATGTCCATAGCCCAAAAGCTGCTGGCCTTGGTTCAGTTGCCGGACAATTCCTGGGCGTGAAGTCAATCATCTACACCGTTCACGGCTGGCCATTCAATGAAGATCGTCCCCTGCATCAACGTCTGACAATCATGTTCTTCTCATGGCTTACGATGATGTTCTGTCATACGACGATTTTGCTGTCAGAGCGTGAATACGGCCAAGCGCTTGGCTTTCCGTGGGTGAAAGAAAAGCTCCGCCTGATTCCCCTCGGCATTAAGGCGCCGACATTTCTTTCTGTTGATGGCGCAAAGCAGTCCATTGCCAAGCATATCGGCATGCCAATACCGGAATTCAATAAAAAAATCATCATTGGCACCATCGCCGAGCTCCACCCAAACAAAGGACTTTCATATTTGATTAATGCCTTCTCTTCCGTGGTTATGGAGTATCCGCAGGCAGTACTCATTATCATCGGCGATGGTCAAGAATTGTCGGCCATACACATGCTTATCAAAGAAAAAAAGTTGGAGCAGTCAGTATTTCTGACCGGCTACATGGATCACG
>CAZUII010000009.1:0-18737 GCA_964619985.1 uncultured Candidatus Saccharibacteria bacterium | reverse complement strand
CGCGGCTGTCCATGTGGTCAACGTCGCCACGACATCCACCATCGTTATCGATGATGTTACGGACGCAAATGGCATGCTGCAGATCATCGATGTTCCGCCAGGCGACAATGCCTATCGCATCACTGTCAGCAAATCTGGCCACTCGACTGATCGTACCTATCCGCCAGGCGACTCGGCCAATCCGATACCCTCAAAACCTGACGCGACAGTGCTTTTGCAGCAGGTGACGCAGGTCAGTTTCGCCATAGATAGAGTAAGCACGCTGACGCTTTCGACGGTCGGCCCGACGTGCACATCCGTACCCAATATGAATTTTGCGCTGGTAGGGTCGAAATTAATCGGTACAAATGTCCCGAAATTTTCACAAAATATGATAACGAACGGCTCGGGCGTTCTGAACATCCCAAACATGGAATGGGATGCCTACACCGTCGTCCCGACTGACACGTCATACGATATCGCGGGACTGAATCCTCTCAATCCGATCACGCTCAATGCCAACACGTCGCAGCAGGCGCAGATCATCGCCGTGCCTCGCAACCCGCGCAGTCTTCTGGTAACCGTAAAGGACAGCGCCACACAGCTACCTATTTCCGGCGCCGAAGTGACCGTTTCGAAAGCCGGTTGGACAGACACGCTGACGACAGGCAAGGGCTTCATCAATCAGACTGATTGGTCGGCCGGCAGCGGACAAAGCATCTACTCGAATAGCGGCAGATATTGGAGCGACGATAGTGGCGTCGATACGACAACGGTGCCGGGCTTGCTCACCCTGCGTTCGTCTTTTGGCACGTACAATTCAACCGGAGTTTTGGAATCCTCGACGTTCGATACGGGTTCGTTGAGTAATTTTTATACTATCACCTGGTCTCCGGTGGATCAGCCTGTTGCCGTCGGACAGGACAGCGTGGGAATACAGATCGCCACCGCCACCACTACTGACCCGGAAATGTGGAATTTTATCGGACCCGATGGCACTTCCGCTACATACTATACGGTACCGGACATGACCATTAATGCGTTGCATAATAACGATCGGTATTTGCGCTACAAAGTATTTCTTACGACCCAGACGGCTACATCAACGCCAAGCATTTCGGATATCGCCTTCACGTTCACGTCCTCATGTACGCCGCCGGGTCAGGTCATCTTTTCCGGCCTGTCTTCCGGAACCTATCATATTCATGTGACCAAGGCGGGATACACTGATTTTGATTATGACGCTTCTGCAAGCTCAAATTGGCTCGAGATACCGGTTGTCATGACGCAGTAAATGGAAGGATGCTACAATATGCGTATGCGTGGATTTACGATCATTGAGGTTGTCACGACGATAGCGATCATGGCGATAGTCATGGTGGCGGTATCCGCATTTCAATACAATGTCCTCAACTCGAATCGTACGGCGGTGGTCTCTCTCACCAACGTCCAAGAGGTACAAGCACTGATGAAGACTATGGCCAAAGAGATTCGTTCTGCCGAGACCGGGGATGATGGCGCCTACCCGATCGCCGCCGCCGCTACTTCAAGCCTAACTTTTTTTGCCGATATAGACGCCGATGGTACGCGCGAGAAAGTTCGTTATTATATGGCTTCGACGACCGTATATCGCGGTATCATCAAATCCAGCGGATCGCCGGTTGCCTACAACCAAAACAATGAGTCAATAAAACTCTTGATTACCGGGGTTCAGGCTTCGTCGACGCTGCCGATGTTCCAATATTTTGACAGCATGTATGCGGGTACAAGTACGCCGATGACCTACCCGCTCAACCTTACCTCTATTCGCCTGATCAAGACATCGCTGACCATCGATACGGATCCGACTCGGTCGCCTACGGTGAGAACGTATACGACGCAGACGAGCTTGCGTAATCTCAAAGATAACCTATGAAGCACGGCGCATATACACATTGTTGGAAACAAGCACAGAGGCGTGGCGTCATCCTCATCAACGCCCTTGTATTCGGTACGGTCGCTCTCACGGTGACTGTAGCGCTCATCAGCTGGGGTGCGACTGTACTCAAGACGACTCGCACGATGGATGTGCGCGAGCAGGCATTCCAGATCGCAGAAGCCGGCGTCGAATATTATCGATGGCATCTGGCGCACGCGCCGACAGATTTTCAAGATGGCACAGGCGCCGCCGGGCCATACGTTCACGCAGTCAAGGACGCCAATGGCGATACGATAGGGCAGTATTCGTTGGTTATCACTCCGCCGCCGGTCGGATCGACCATCGTCAAAGTCAAATCGACCGGTACGGTAACTGCCGACCCGACGGTCTCACGCAGCATATTGGCTACCCTGGCTATACCATCGCTTGCCAAATATGCCGTAGTAGCGAATCAGAATATGCGCTTCGGCGCCGGTACCGAGGTGTTCGGTCCCGTGCACTCCAATGCGGGCATACGTTTTGATGGAGTCAGCCACAATCTGATCAGCAGCTCGGTGACTTCGTATAATGACCCTGATAGTGATGACTGCAATAACAGCAATTCATTTGGTGTGCATACCTGTGACAGCCCCCATGACCCCTCTCCTCCTGCTGCTGTGCCGAGCAGGCCCGACATATTTATGGCAGGGAGACAATTCCCAGTCCAATCGTTTGATTTTAACGGACTGACGGTGGATCTGTCGCAAATGAAAGCCAATGCCCAGTCCGACGGGGTATACATACCGGCATCGGGATCGCAGGGCTATCACATCGTACTCAAGTCCAATGACACGTTTGACCTCTATAAAGTGACGGCTTTGCAATCCGCGCCAAGCAACTGTACCAACACCAATAACCAGAGCGACTGGGGGACATGGAGCGTACGAACCCAGGTCCATCCGGTGAGCGGCGCCAATAATGCGCCGCAGAACTATCCGTTTCCGGCAAACGGAGTTATCTTTGTTGAAGATCATGTATGGGTTGACGGAGCCGTCAGTGGCGCGCGCCTCACCATCGCTGCCGGCAAGTTTCCCGATAACGTCTCCACGCGCAAGGATATTATGATAAATAATGATCTTATATACAGCGCCTATGACGGCAGCAATGTCGTCTCGCTGGTGGCGCAACGCAACATTTCCACGGGACTTTTCAGCGAAGATGATTTGCGCGTCGATGCGGCCTTGGTAGCGCAAAATGGCCGCGTCGGGCGCTACTATTATGAATCGGACTGCAGGACGGGCGGCGTCAATTATTACACGAGGAATTCGATCACGCTGTATGGCATGATTGCCACCAACTCCCGCTATGGCTTTGCCTATACTGATGGTACGGGGTATGACACTCGCAACATTATCTATGACAGTAATCTTCTGTATGGCCCGCCGCCGTCATTTCCGCTGACGTCGAGCCAATACCAGACTATATCGTGGCAAGAAGTGAAGTAACTGCAAGGTAGGGGGTATTTTGCTACAATACTGGCATGTCAAAAAAACTTATTATCGGCAACTGGAAGATGAGCCCGGCTTCACTCGACGAAGCAAAAAGGATTATTCGCAAGGTGCGTGCCACAGCTAGTAAGCTACAGAATACGAATGTTGTTGCTTGTCCTCCGTTTATATATATTTCGGCCGCAATTTCCAAGCGTGATCCTGACACTGTAGAAGTCGGCGCGCAAGCGGTCTCTTTTGAAGAAGGCGGTCCGCATACAGGACAGATAAGCGCTGGCATGCTCAAGAATATGGGCGTCAGATACGTGATTGTGGGTCATTCCGAAGAACGTGCAGCGGGGGATACCGATGAGATGGTTTCAAAGCGCGTTAAGGCCGTTCTTGAGGCTGGCATGAAAGCTGTTCTGTGTGTGGGAGAAAAGGTCCACGACGAAGGCGGCGCGTATCTCGACATCTTGAAGGATCAAATCAAGAATAGTCTTGCTAATGTGCCAAGTAATCTAGCCAAGAATATCGTGGTGGCCTATGAGCCGGTCTGGGCGATTGGTGCACAGGAGCCAATGTCATCAGCGCAGATTTATGAGGCATCATTATTTGTAAAAAAAGTGTTTTCAGACGTGTTTAGCCAGAATCAGGCCATGAAAACGCTGGTTCTTTATGGAGGATCAGTCAATTTCCGTAATGCTCACGAAATTATTACTATCGGCAAGGTTGACGGGCTCTTGGTGGGACGCGAGAGTGTTAATATGCCGGGGTTTGTCGAGTTGTTGAAGGCGGTTGATAGTATTGAAAATTAGTATGAAAACAATCCGAGATATCGAATATGTAGATGGTGTGAAGGTACTGGTCCGCGCCGATTTCAACGTGCCTATAAAAAATGGGGCAGTGGGAGATGACTTTCGCATTCGTGCCGCGTTGCCGGCTATCGATTTTTTGACCAACAAGGGTGCCGTAGTCATTTTGATTAGTCATTTAGAGTCGATTGATGGAGAGAATCCGTCACTGGCGCCGATTGCTAAGCATCTCCAAAAACTTGGCAGAGAGGTAACATTTATCAAAGATTTCAAGAGTGCTCATCAAGTTATTGAAGCAAGCGCAAAGAGCGGCACGATATTCTTGCTTGAAAATATCCGTTTTTCAGATGGTGAGAAGAATAATGATCCGAAATTTGCCAAGGAGCTCGCGTCGCTTGCGGACGTCTATGTAAATGAAGCGTTTCCCGTTTCACACCGTGCTCATGCTTCCATTGTCGGTATTCCAAAGTTTTTGCCAAGTTATGCAGGTCTCCAGTTTGAAAAAGAAGTTTCCAATCTTTCAAAGGCATTTTCGCCCGGTCATCCATTTGTGTTTGTCTTGGGCGGCGCAAAATTTGATACGAAACTGCCATTGATTGCTCGATTCTCTACGATGGCAGATTGTATTTTCCTTGGCGGGGCCTTGGGGAATGACGCCTTGGTTGCTAAGGGGGTATCCGTCGGAGCATCGAAGGTGTCAAATGGAACGGTTGATATTTCAGCCATGGTCAGCCAGCCTAATATTATTCTTCCGGTTGACGCTACCGTCCAAGATCATTCTGCAAAAGAGATTTTTGCAATTGGGGCGAAGGACGCTATTCTCGACGCGGGCCCAAAGACCTTGGCGCTTGTTGGAGAAAAAATTAAAACAGCGAAGTTTATTCTGTGGAATGGTCCTCTCGGTCCTTATGAAGACGGATATGTTGAGGGCACCGAATCTGTGGCAAAGATGATTGCAAATCGTACGCAGGCTGATTCGTCAGTTGTCTCGATGGTCGGTGGCGGAGATACACTTGCTGCTATTGCCAATCTCGGTATTGAAGACAAATTTACCTTTGTTTCTTCGGGAGGTGGTGCGATGTTGGATTTTCTGGCGAAGGGGACGTTGCCAGGGATTGAGGCATTAACCAAGTAAATTCCCAATAAAAAACAGAGGACATACCTTACGGCAGTCCCCTCGTCTTACGGCTTCGCGCATCTTTATGATGCTCCTTAGATCCCTGATTCACCTTCGTTTTCAACATCTTCGCATTTTCCGGAAGAGTAAGGGAAGATCTGACATAGGACACAAAGTATGATTGCCCATGCCAGCTCGAAGGCTTTCTTCCCGAGCCAGATTATGCATTTCCACAGGAACAGGAAGGCGGTTCCGAAGACTTCCAGGATTTTGGGATTGTTCTCATCATCTTCATGGCCAACTTGGACAATCAACTCATGTTCTTTCATTTTTCCTCCTCTCAGTAGCAAGCTTGATTTCTTGCCATGCCTTATATATTGATACTACCTAACATATAAATAGTCAACTAGCGTGCAATTGAGTACTAAGAATATGCTATTTCAGTGCCGCTATTAATTTTTCCTTATTACCCTCAAAATCATTTTTGTTACCACTTGTCTTGTCACTCGGGAACACCCAGATATGTGCGTGATGGATTTCTTCCCCTACAATTTTGCTTAGAATATGTTCCTGGTTGAATGCTTTGCGCTGGGCGCGGGCAACTTTTGTAACAAGGTCGAAATATGCCGAAGTATTTTCTACATCCCATACCCAACGGTAGTGTTTTTTGGGAATAATGAGAGCGTGCCCGGGCGAAAGGGGTCGAATGTCGAGGAAGGCCATAAATTGGTCGTCCTCGTAAATAATATGCGCAGGAATTTCTTTGGCGACTATTTTGCAGAAGATGCAGGTATTCATGCACATATTATACAGTATTTACAAAGGCGAGATGAATTATTCGCATGATATACTTCGACTCATGCCGTATACAGTCCGACGTCCACTTACTCTCGAAGAACGCAACCGCATTGGCGGAGCCTCTGATATTGTGGCCCACCTCTTGTTTCATCGCGGAATAACAGAGGCGGAAACGGCCAGCAAGTTTCTTTTGCCCGATTATGACAACCACGTTCATGACCCATTTCTGCTAAAGGATGCAGAGAAAGCTGCTGAACGTATTATTTCCGCAATCCAAAACAACGAGCGCATTGCTGTCTACTCCGACTATGACGCCGATGGTATTCCGGCGGCCGTGATGTTCAATGATTTTTTTGCTCGAATTGGGTACACACACTTTTCCATATATATTCCTCATCGCCACAATGAAGGATTTGGCGTGAATGTGGAAGCCGTCGAACAGCTCGCAGGGGAGGGAGTGAAACTAATGATCACATTGGACTGCGGTATCTCGGATGTAGAACCGGTTAGACGCGCAGTTGAGTTGGGCATTGATGTCATTATTACCGATCACCATGAGCCGCCAGCCATTCTCCCGACGGCGCTCGCGATTATTGATCACAAACAACTCGATTGTGCGTATCCTGATAAGAATTTGTGTGGATCAGGTGTTGGATTCAAATTGATTCAGGCAATTATAAAAAAGATTCAAGACTCAAGATTTAGGATTCAAGAGGAACAAGCCGGGAGAACGGTGCCTCAATGGAAACAAGGTCACGAAAAATGGCTTCTCGATATGGTGGGAATCGCAACCTTATCTGACATGGTGCCGCTTATTGGAGAGAATCGAATCTTTGCGCGTTATGGCCTATCAGTTCTTCGTAAAAGTCCCCGCAAAGGTCTGACTCGACTTTTGGCGAAATTGAAAATGTCGCAGCCGCATCTCACCGAGGATGATATTGCGTTCATGATCACGCCGCGTATTAACGCAGCTTCGCGCATGGGAGTACCCATGGATGCCTTCAAATTACTCGCGGCAAACAATGATCAAGATGCTGAAACCTACGCTACTCATTTGGATGAAATAAATAATGAACGTAAGGGTATTGTGGCGGCACTGGTTAAAGAAATAAAAAAGACGGTACGCGAGCGTTATGGTGAAACCATTCCGTCGGTAATTGTCTTGGGTAATCCAGACTGGAAACCTTCTTTGTTGGGCCTCGCTGCGAACTCGTGCGCAGAAGAATTTGATCGCCCGGTGTTTCTGTGGGGTCGTGATGGCGACGATATTATCAAGGGCTCCTGCCGTTCAGAGGGTAGGAGTAATGTCGTGGAGATTATGCGTGGTATTCCCGCAGGAACATTTTTACAGTTTGGCGGACATAAACATTCAGGTGGCTTTGCCGTGTCGAATGAGCGGATTCACTTCTTGGAAAAGGAGTTGAATGATGCACAGGAGAAAATCCGAAATTCGAAACTCGAAATCCTAAACAAATCCAAAGATCGAAATTCAAAATTGGAAACAGAAAATCTAGATGATGCCGACTACATAGATGCTGAATTGAAGCTCGACGACATTACCTGGAAATTGCAGGAAGATCTCGATCGCATGTCGCCCTTCGGTATGGGTAATCCCAAGCCACTTTTCATTTTCAAAAGAGTACGGCCGACGGATGTTCGTCTTTTTGGTAAAACAAAAGATCATGTGGAGTTAGTGTTCAAAAAAAGTGGTGGTCAGCCAGTTTCAGCAATTGCATTTTTTGCTGGTCAGAATGAGTGGGCGCAAAAACTGTTGGCAAACAAAAATAAGGAAGTTGATTTGATTGCTTCGATAGAGAAGTCGATGTTCCGGGGAAGGAAGGAGTTGCGGTTGAGGGTGGAGGAGGTGGTGGTATAAAAAACGATTTCCCAACCTGGGAAATCGTGTTGCGTAACTTGGACGGTTATGTCTCGCGTGTACCTCGGTGACGAATTAAGCGAGCGATTGCATTTGTGCGGCTGCATTGAGTAGTACGATCATTTGACCGACAGTCGTTGCTCCACCTACGTTTCTTGTCACGAATTCGACATGTTTGGCACCCAATATTAGGCCTGGGTCAAGTTCGAATTTGAGAGATTGGTCTGGATCTTTTGTCGGCAGCTCAATTGTAAGTTTTTTTCTTTCGTTTGCCATACTGTATTGTTCTCCTGCAGAAGATAGTATCCCAATATAATTCTTTGTCAATTTTTATATGGTATTATCTACTTTATGAATTCAATCACCATCTTCACCGACGGATCCTCTCGCGGAAATCCTGGCCCAGGCGGCTGGGGGACAGTTGTTGTGAGTGACCAAAAAGTGGTCGAACTCGGCGGCGCAGAAAAAAATACGACGAATAACAGAATGGAATTGTCTGCGGTTATTAATGGTCTGAAAAAGGCCGGCCAGATTCTTGGAGAAAAAGAAATGCCTGTTCAGGTCTATACAGATTCTTCGTATGTTATCAACGGCATTACCAAATGGATCCAAGGTTGGAAGCGCAATGGTTGGCTCACTAAAACCAAGGATGATGTGCAAAATAAAGATTTGTGGATGGAGCTGGATGAAGCTTTAAACACAGTCGGTTCCGGAAATGTTTCATGGAAATATGTCGGCGGACACGTGGGTATTGCGGGCAATGAACGCTGTGATGTCATCGCAACTTCCTTTGCGGATGGTGAAAATGCTGGGCTGTATGACGGCCCTCTTTCTGGCTACCCAATCAAGAATATCCTCGATATTTCATTTGATGAGACCAAGGTGAAGGCCAAAAAGTCATCGTCATCACGTTCAAATACAAAGGCCTACTCCTATGTCAGTTCTGTCGGCGGGGAGGTCAAGGTTCATTATTCATGGGCTGAATGTGAGAAACGTGTGAAGGGAGTTAAGGGTGCGCGGTACAAGAAGTCGCTTGATCCAATGAATGAGGCCGAGATCGTCAACGAGTTCGCTTCACACTAAAACTTCAGCAAAACTTTATCGCTTCTTTATCTCATCTTTATCGCCTGATTTTATAATGACTCTTCATGAAGCGAGGAGTCGTTATTTTTTGGTCGCTATTTGTTGCCTGCGCGATGGTGCGCGTGCTTTTTTCTCTGCATCAGGAAACAACAAGTATTGGTGCCTGCAACAAACATCTGGTGATCGGCTCGGGGATCATTACTGTTGAGCCAGAACGAAAAGAGGGAGGACAGGTGCTCGTCGTTTCAGCTGCACAATTATTTCCCGCGACAACGAGTGCACATGTCGTCGTTCCTTTGACACCGGATTCCTGCGCGCACGACATGCTGATTCGCATGAAGACAAAACTCTATCCGCGATTTGCCTATGGCGACACAGTTTCATTTTCCGGAAAAATATCAACGCCGTTCAATTTCAAGAGCGATACAGGTCGAGCTTTTGATTATGTCGGTTATTTAGCCAAAGACGATATATTCTATGAAATAAAAAGCGCACAGGTTGAGAGTGTGGTGAGCGCCGGTACCACGACAAGCGCCACGGCTGCCGCAAATTCACCAAAACCATTCTCTATTTCCGGGATGCTTTTTTATCTAAAGCGCCGCTTTGTCACACATCTCGAAGAGGTTCTTGGTGAACCGCATGCAGCTTTAGCCGCTGGTCTCGTAGTGGGAGAAAAGAGCGCGCTCGGAAAAGATTTGCTTAACGATTTCCGTATCGTTGGATTAATTCACATTGTTGTCTTGTCAGGATTCAATATTACCGTTGTCGGTGATGCCATGCGCCGTATACTTTCTTTTTTGCCACGCGTCTGGGGCATAACGGTGGGTGGGATTGGTATCGGATTATTTGGTGTCATGGTGGGCGGGGGAGCGACAGTGGTCCGATCGTGCTTTATGGCTGGAGTCGCATTGTCAGCCGATTTGATTCGTCGCGACTATAATGTAACTCGCGCACTTATCTTTGCGGCCCTCGTCATGCTCATTCAAAACCCGATGATTTTGCTTCACAATCCATCGTTTCAGCTTTCCTTTCTGGCAACCTTAGGACTTATCCTTCTGGCCAGTCCCATCGAAAAAAAGCTCACCAAGATTCCTGAAGCGTTCGGCATGCGCGGTATTGTGGCTTCAACTATCGCCACGCAGATATTTGTTTCTCCCTACGTTCTCTACATGATGGGTTCGATTTCCATCATTGGCATGATTGTAAACATTTTGGTGCTGCCAATTATTCCTATCACCATGTTGGCCGTATTTCTGACGGGTGCGGGCGGATTTATTTCAACCGATTTTGCCCACGTCTTTGGCTGGGTGGCGCACATCCTTCTTACCTACGAGCTTCATATGGTTGAATGGTTTGCGCGCGTTCCATTCGCCTCGGTGACATTGCCGATGTTTTCGGGCTGGTGGGTGGTGGGGTTTTATGCGGTTTTTGTCTTGATTTATATATTTTCGAGTGGTAGCCTCAAAGCTAGCATCCAAAAGCTAAGATAACATCTTGGCTTGGATAAAAAGTAGGAGCGAAAGAAAAGTTATGGCCAAAATGAATGATCTGTACAGTGATTGGATCGGTAAGCGGGTGATATTGTTCACGTCGAAACCGTCACAGATAAACTATGTTGGTACGCTAAAGGCGGCCCACGGAACTCTTGTCAAACTGGTGAAGGTGACGCCCCAGCGCGAGACGCGGGGAATGCGGGACATGATTGCCAACCTGACTTGTTCAAGGTTTGAGACGTGGGAACTGGTAGACGATCCAAAGGAGGATCCTACCGGCGGAAAATAGACGCAAGAATTGCATTCCCGACTATTGAGCGGCCAGCTTCGGCCGCTCTTTTAATTTATAGAGCTTTATTGAAATTCTCCTCAATCACACCCCAGTTCAAATTTTTGAAGAAATCTTCAACGTAGTTTTTCTTGCCTGATGGCTGGTAGTCAGCGACAAATGAATGTTCCCACATATCGAGAGCTATGATTGGTTGTACGCCAGTAAGGTGGCCGAAATGCTGTTCATCAACCCAGTATTGGATCAATGTGTCAGTTTTTTGGTCGTAGCCGAGCATTGCCCATCCCACACCGCGAGTAGTAGCGAGGTTCTTGAAGATGGTCATGAAGACATCGAACGTGCCGGTCCACTCAACTATCTTCTTGTAGAGTGCAGAGTCAGGTGAAATATCTCGCGGACCACCTTCGAAGCCGGCAAAATAATATTCATGATTGCGCATGCCATCAAACTCAAATGCCTGACGGCGATAGGTTTCGCGGCGAGCATATTCGGGAATAGTCTGATTTTCTACAACTTCGTGAACGAGATTGAAATGCTTGACGTAGCCTTCATAGAGCTTGAGATGCTCCTCAATGGTCTTTGCTGATATGCCGATAAGTGCGGGGATCTTGAATGTTTTTGGGGTGAATATTTGCATGGACAAATTGTATCACAGGATAAAGCCGTACAATACCAACTTCAGCAAAACTTTATCACTTCTTTATCTGGTCTTTATCGCCGCCTGGTAGGGTTGCCGTATGGCGACAACATATATGACAAAGCCACTGCTGATTGGTGCCGCAGCGACGGCGTTGCTTTCGTGTCTGGCTGGATATGTCTGGCACGAGGAGCAGCGGCCCGCGATCCTTGAAATATATGTATTTTCGCTGAAAAGCGGCCGGTCCATGTTCATTCGGACACCTGACGATCGTCGTATCCTTATAGATGGCGGCGCAAGTTCGGAGATTATCCGTCATCTGACTAGGGTGCTGCCGTTTTATACGCGGCACATTGACGCCATTATTGCCACGAATGCTGATGGAAAAAATGTGGCGGGACTCATTGATATTGTTGGACGTTACGATGTCGATCGCGCCTATATCCCGCGATTTACCTTGAACAATCTGGCGCTGGCAAGCTCAACGGATCATATATATGAGACCTTTCTTGCAGCACTCGAGATATCGGGGGTTCAGACTGATGAGGTGCAAACAGGAGATCAAATACCCTTGAGCGGATTTCTGCAGGAAAAAGATCAACCTCGCGCGATATTACACGCCTTGTTTCCGGCACCTCCTGGAGCATTTCCATACTCCAAGGCGAGCGCGCCCGAACTCCTATTTTCAATTGTGTATGGAAATACGTCGGTAACCTGTATGGGTGATGCGAGCGTCAAAGTCCAAAAATATGTCGCGTCTTCGAGTGAGATTGTTCGTGAGCAGGTTTTAAAGGCGGGTGGTGGGCGAGTGTTGGTAGTTTCGCATAGTGCAGCAGAAGGGAATACGTCGCCGGAGCTTATGAATGCATTGCGGCCAGATTTTCTGGTGTATGAAAAGGCTCTTCGCGCTGGTGAAGTAAAGAAAACTACAGCCAAGCCTGCCACGAAAAATAAAAAACCAAAACCAAATCCGTTGGCGGCAATTCTCAATGAGGATCGGTTCAATTTGAAGGAAGTTGGAACAGTGAAAATAACGTCGGATGGGGAGGAGATTCTTGTGGGGACAGAGAGTGAGTAATTTTCCTAACTACATGAGTACATTTTCTACTCACTCATTTGATTCGGGAGATATCCAGCTAAGCCTTCCTGGCGTCAGAGAAATGTACTGAAAGTTTATGAAGATTTTTACTAAAAGTCAAGGAGAATTATTTGATCAACCCTGCCTTTTTGAGAGTCTGGTATGCGCCATTCTTCTGAATGGTGCGGAGACCGCGAGCAGAAACGTTGATGCGGATGCTTTTCTTGAGTTCTGGGATATAGATACTCTTTTTCTGGAGATTTGGGTAACGACGAATCTTGCCGCAGGGGTTGAACTGCGTTGCACGGGTGCGGTTCGAATATCGTCCTCCGACGACTGAACCAACTTTAGTTATTGCACAGATTTTCGCCATAAAAGTAGTTGAGCCAATATGGTATCATGTTTTATGTAATTTGCAAGGAGCAATGCTCGTAAAGTCATGATTACATTTTTATCCATAGTCATACTTATACTCTCGGTCATTATCCATGAAGTCGCTCATGGCTACATGGCTGACCGCTTGGGCGACCCTACGGCACGATTGCAGGGGAGGCTGACCTTGAATCCAGTCAAGCATATCGACCCTTTTGGTTCGGTTATCCTGCCCTTGATGATGGCCATTGTTACGCCGGGGTTTGTTTTTGGTTGGGCCAAGCCGGTTCCGTACAATCCATACAATCTCAAAAATAAACGCTCGGGAGAGTTCCTGATTGCCGCCGCCGGCCCGCTTTCAAATCTCGTCATCGCCCTCATTTTCGGGTGTATTATTAGGTTCGTGCAACAGGGAGTAATGACACCGTTTATCGAGATCGCCTCATACATAGTCATCATCAATCTGACGCTGGCGGTGTTCAATCTGATTCCGATTCCACCGCTCGATGGCTCGAAACTCCTTTTTTCAATCTTGCCACAGCAGTATGGCAAGACCCGAATGATGCTGGAGACCTATGCACCCATACTTATTATTGTCGTTATATTTTTCTTGTGGAAGTTTATTTATCCCGTAATCTGGCCTATTTTCAGGGTTTTTACGGGGATTGACTTCTGATAGGCCCCATGATACAATAGTACCAAGTCTAGTTTGACCTTTTATATCGATTTTGGGGATCCTCCGATCCCGCCAGGGCGTGCTCGTGCATTGGCACCCCTGGCTCCCCTTTTCGGTGACAACCTTGAGACTTGTCCCACCTTGTTATACCCATCCGGGTATGGCTCCGTTCGCAAAGCTCACGGGTTACGACCGAGAAACGAGCGCCGCCCCTAAATCCGTGTGTGGGTCCCGGCGCTTTTTTGTTGTCAAAATGACCATATTATGATAGGGTAATGCCACTGTCTCATGGAGCTTCGGCCCCATAAGATCGGTACATTATTTTGACTAGCGAGAAGCATGTGGCCGCTTGCGGACACAATGTTCGAGCGAAGTCAAAAGAAACGTCATCGTTTATCAAGGCAAGAATGAGTAATCATCTCACGCAGATCCTTTTTAAGGGTCACTCAAGCGGGAAATGGTGAAGAATTCAGGATTGCCATAAAATTTATAAGAATGCCTACAATAAATCAGCTTACGAAGCGGAATCGTACTCGTTTCACCCGAAAGTCAAAGTCGGTTGCTCTGACGCGTACATTCAACACCATCAAGAACCACCCGGTTTTCTTTCCGGCCCCGTTCAAGCGCGGTGTCTGCGTGAAAGTTACTACCAAGACCCCAAAGAAGCCTAACTCAGCTATCCGCAAGATTGCCCGTGTTCGTCTTTCGAATGGTATGGAGGTTACCGCCTACGTTCCGGGCGAGGGACACAACCTCCAGGAACACTCTGTTGTTCTTTTGCGCGGTGGTCGCGTAAAGGACGTCGGACTCCGCTATACAGTGGTTCGCGGTGTCTTGGATGCAGCGGGGGTAGAGAAGCGTCGCAAAGGTCGCAGCCAATATGGAAACAAGAAGCCAAAGGCGGCAAAGTAAGATTTAAGAAGTACGATTTAAGATTTATGAATAAGCACAATGCGATTCTTCTTAAATCCTACATCCTAAATCATAATTCTATTTAACTATCATGCGAAGAAAACTCAACATAAAACGCGATCTCCGACCCGATATCAATTATCAGTCACTCAAGCTGGGCAAGTTTACCAACTACATCATGGAGTCCGGCAAAAAGAATATTGCCCGTGGCATCGTTGCTGACTGTATGAATGTGATCAAGGAAAAGATGAAGACCGAGACTCCACTCGAAGTTTTTGAGGCTGCACTCAAGAACACTATGCCAGCTATGGAAGTTCGCTCGCGCCGTGTCGGTGGTGCAAACTACCAGGTTCCTCGTGAAGTTCGTCCAGAACGTCGTCAGTCTCTCTCAATGAAGTGGATTGTCGAAGCGGCTCGTGCCAAGAAGGGTAAGCCTATTCATGAAAAGCTTGCTGACGAGATTATTGCTGCTTCAAAGAATGAAGGTGAAGCAATCAAGAAGCGTGAAAACATGCACAAGATGGCAGAAGCCAACAAGGCGTTTGCTCACTTTGCGTGGTAAGTTTCGATTGGTATTCAATTTCAACACAAGAAGGCGGTCGAGAGGCCGCTTTTTTGGTATACTTCATGCATATTCATTAACTCATTTACATGAAGTCACGTACCTACAAAATCTTTCTCCTCGTTGTATTCGTTCTTGTCTGGCTCTGGGCTGCGTGGGAGCCAACATATCGTCATGACTGGCTGTTGGAAAACTACCTCGTCTTTATTTTCGTGCCAATTCTGCTCATCACTGCGCGCTGGTTTCGTCTTTCGAACATCTCATACACGCTTATTACGATATATATGATTCTGCACGTTATTGGATCTCATTACACTTACTCAGAAGTGCCATTTGGTTACACCTTGCAGGATTGGTTTGGGGAAACGCGTAACATGTATGACCGCTTGGTTCATTTCTCCTTTGGTTTTCTCTTGGCATACCCAGTCAGGGAAGTCTTTATGCGCCTCGCTCATGCGAAAGGTGTATGGGGCTACTTCTTTCCGATTGATATTACCTTCGCCTTGTCAGCCATTTATGAAATTATTGAATGGAGAACCGCGGCCAACGTTGATTTGAGTGCCGGTCTAGCCTTCCTTGGCTCACAAGGAGACATTTGGGATGCACAAAAAGATATGTTGATGGCTGGTATTGGGGCAATCATCACTATGCTTATTGTCTTTATCATCAACGCTTCATTTCAAAAAGGATTTTGGAAGGAATTGTGGGAATCGTTGAAGCCTGCGAAAAAAGATATGCCACTCGGTGAGCAGAAGCTTAGAGAATATTTGAAGGGGAGGTAGGACTTTTTCAAGTTTCGTTTTTAAAGAATACTAAAAGTGGCACGTCAATATTGATTTCGTGCCATTTATTATTAACATTTCATCATGTGGAGTGAATCAAACACATCAACATATCAAATTTTTCCATTAGTGCATAAATAGCTGGCATTGCATACCTGTATGATCTGTAAGAAGTCTAATTTCGTCGTTAGATCAAGTGAGGAAGAGGGTAGTTACACAGTGGGTGATTTTTGGATTTGTTCGAACTGCACAGATTATTGAATGTTTGACAGAAATATACCATAGTATATACTTTGGTATATGACTACACATACCAAAACTCTCCTTACCGTAAAGACGGACAAAAGCCTTAAACAAGCCGCGCAAGAGACTGCCGCAGAGTTAGGTTTTTCTCTAGGGACGCTGGTCAATGCGCTTCTTAGACAGTTTGTTCGCACAAAGGAAGTCAATTTTTCGGCGTCATATACACCGACGCCGTATCTCAAGGCTATTATAGAAGAAGTCGAGAAGGAACGTGCAGAAGGTCACTTGTCGAAGCCGCTTCCACTAGACGAATTTTTGGCCGGATTAAATTCTTAGTATGTCCTATGTATTATTCGTATGCTTTTTACCAAATCTGCGCGCTTTCAAAAGGAATACAGGAAGCTTACAAAAAAGCTGAAGGAGAGACTAGCTGAAAGGTTGGAGATTTTTGTAGTCAACGAATTTGATCCTATTCTTAACAACCACGCACTCAAGCATGCATATGACGGACACCGTAGCATCAACCTGACGGGGGATTGGCGGGTATTGTATATCAAGATCAATGATACTACATGTGAATTGTACGCAGTCGGCACTCACCATCAATTATTCGGGAAGTGATTTGATTATTTCGCCATTTTACTGTACATTACTCATACAAAAAGGCAGCAATTGCTTTTTAATTTTCACTACATTTTGGTCCACTTTTATCAATTAACGGTCCAACTTATTAGTATTATTCTATGAACCGCGACTACCCGCTCGATAAAGTACGTAACTTCGGTATCATCGCTCACATCGATGCCGGAAAAACCACCACTTCCGAACGTATCCTTTACTACACCGGCATGATCCACAAGATCGGCGAAGTGCACGAAGGTGAGACGACTACTGACTGGATGGAACAGGAGCGCGAGCGCGGTATCACTATTACGGCCGCTGCCATCACCTGTTTCTGGAATCCGACTTATATGCCAAAGACGGACACTTCGAAGAAGGTTCGTTTCAACATCATCGATACGCCAGGACACATTGACTTTACTGTGGAGGTAAAGCGTTCTCTTCGCGTCTTGGACGGTGCGGTCGTGGTCTTCGACGGTGTGGCCGGTGTGGAGCCACAGTCAGAGACAAACTGGCGCTATGCAGATGAGGGTAAGGTTCCACGTCTCTGTTTCATCAACAAGATGGACCGCATGGGTGCCTCATTCGAGCGTTCATACAAGTCCATCCTTGAGCGTCTCAACAAGCATGCCGTTCGCTTCCAAATTCCTATCGGTACCGAAGGCGATCACGTTGGTGTCGTTGATCTTATGAAGATGAAGGCATACACCTTCGAAGGTGAGAAAGGCATCAACATTATCGAAAAAGATATCCCGGCTGATCTTCTTGAAGATGCAAAGAAGTACCGCGCAGAAATGATTGAAAAGATTGTTGAGACTGATGACGCCTCGATGAACAGATTCCTTGAAGGTGCTGAATTCTCTGTCGATGAGCTCAAGACCCTCACTCGCAAAGCTGTCATTTCAAACAAGATTTTCCCCGTATTCACCGGTTCTGCGCTCAAGAACGTTGGTGTTCAACTCGTCCTCGACGCGGTCGTTGACTATCTCCCATCACCACTCGATATCCCAGCCGTAAAGGGTATAAACCCAAATACTGGTGAAGAAGTTGTTCGTCATGCATCCGATGAGGAGCCGTTTACTGCACTCGCATTCAAGTTGCAGAACGACCCATTCGTTGGAGCGCTGACATTCTTCCGTGTGTATTCTGGAACAATTGAAGCTGGTACCTATATCTACAACTCAACCACGGGCAAGAAGGAGCGTCTCGGCCGTATCGTGCGCCTCCAAGCAGACAAGCGCGAAGAAGTGAAGAAAGTTTTCGCAGGAGAAATCGCTGCCGCTGTGGGACTTAAGGACGCACTTACTTCTCATACGTTCTGTGATGAAAATAATCCAATCATTCTTGAGCAGATTAAGTTCATGGAACCAGTGGTTTCGCTCCGCATGGAGCCTGCGACAAAAGCAGACCAAGAGAAGATGGGTATCGCGCTTCGCAAACTCGCAGATGAGGACCCAACCTTCAAAGTGTCAGGAGACGAGGAGACCGGAGAGACCATCATTTCTGGCATGGGTGAGCTCCACCTTGAAATTCTGGTTGACCGCATGAAGCGTGAATTCAACGTCACTGCAAACGTCGGTAAGCCACAGGTGGCATACCGTGAGACGGTGCTTGGTTCAGCGGATGCAGAAGGGAAGTACATCAAGCAAACAGGAGGTAAGGGTCAGTACGGACACGTGCGTATTAAACTCAAGCACCTTGAACCGCTTGAGGAAGGGGCAAAGATTCCAAAGAACACGACACGCGAAGATCACTTTGAGTTCATTAACAACATCAAGGGAGGTGTCATTCCAGGAGAATTCATTCCTGCGGTTGAAAAGGGTATTCGTGAGTCCCTCACTCGCGGTATTCTCGCGGGTTACCCAATTGTGGACGTATCAGTAGACCTTTACGACGGTTCTTACCACGAAGTTGACTCATCAGAAATCGCCTTTAAGATTGCTGCGTCCATGGCCTTTCAAGATGCTGCAAAGCAAGCAAAGCCAGTGATTCTTGAGCCGATTATGAACGTTGAAGTAGT
>CAZUII010000008.1:4695-18830 GCA_964619985.1 uncultured Candidatus Saccharibacteria bacterium | reverse complement strand
GAATGCATATTTGGAAGTATATGGAGATGTGCTTGAACAAGCCAAAGAAGCTGACAAACGATTCAAGGCAGGCACCGCGACAACTCTTACCGGAATTCCGTTTGCCATCAAGGATAATATTTTGATCAAAGGACGGATCGCTACTTCTGCGTCAAAAATTCTTGAGCATTATCACGCAGCATATAATGCGACTGTGATCGAAAAGTTGAAAAAAGAAGGCGTAGTTTTTATTGGCCGTACCAACATGGATGAATTTGCTATGGGAGGTTCAACGGAAAATTCCGCCTTTGGTCCAACAAAAAATCCTTTTGACTCAGCTCGCGTAGCAGGAGGTTCATCGGGAGGTTCTGCGGCAGCACTTGCTATGAATGGGGCACTAGCAGCACTAGGTTCAGATACAGGAGGTTCCATCCGTCAGCCAGCAAGCTTCTGTGGCTTGGTTGGATTGAAACCTACCTACGGTCGTGTGTCGCGTTCAGGTGTGATGGCTATGGGCTCATCATTGGATCAGATTGGCCCATTCGGAAAAACAGTCACGGATGCGGAAATTATTTACAATGCGATTAAGGGCCAAGATATCCTCGATGGCACAACAATTTCTGAGAAGACGTATTCACCAAAAAAGGTTGGAGTAAAAAAGCCAGTTATTGGCATTCCAAAGCATTTCTTGACTGGTGATGGTATAAAAAAAGATGTACTCAGCAATTTCAATGATTCGTTGGAACGTTTCAAGAAACTTGGCTACGAGATTAAGGAAATAACATTGCCGAACATTGCCTATTCGTTGGCGGTCTATTACGTAATCATGCCTGCCGAAGTCTCTTCGAACCTGTCCCGTTTTGATGGGGTCAAATTTGGCCTTCACAAAGATGGTAAAGATGGCATCGATGATTATTTTGAGACCCGTGGCGCAGGATTCGGCAAAGAAGCTCGCCGCAGAATCCTTCTTGGCACCTACGTGCTTTCTTCTGGTTATTATGACGCGTATTACAATCGCGCCAACGCAGTCCGCCGTATTATCACTGATGACTTTCACAAGGCATTCAATGATGTGGATATTATTCTGACACCCACAACACCAGCTCCCGCATTCAAGCTCGGCGAAAAAACAGCTGATCCTGTGGCCATGTATCTCGAAGATATTTTCACTGTCACCGCAAACCTCACGGGCATGCCGGCCATGTCCATTCCATCAGGATTTCCAGAAGTTGAGGGCAAGAAGCTGCCGCTCGGCATTCAGATGACCGCTCGACATGGAGATGAGAAGACGCTTTTTGAAGTAGGGAAGGACTTTCTTAATGAATAGGATAGAGTCAGAGATCTTTGCCTTTTTCCTTCTTTCCCTTTTTCCTTGTATAATACTGCCATGCCTTCTGATCTAAATACGGTACCCGTAGTCGCCGTTGGCCCTCCGGAAATAGACATCTTTTCATTTCTGGCGAAGATATATCATCATCTCGTCGACTGGTTTCCGGCCCTATTTGGCGGGGCACAGTCGGTATTTGGCATCCTTATCGCCATATCGATACCGGTATCATTCTTTTTTGTCATCGCCATTATTTATTGCGTCGAACAGCTCAAACACATCCGCAAGAAAGAAGAATTGATGTATGACACCAAAGTCGAACCGGCATACCAAGAAGCCGCGGGCGATAAGGCCCTTTCGCACCGCTGGGAAAACGTCATCCGTCATATCGAATCAACCAACCAGAATGACTGGAAGCAGGCTATCCTTGAGGCTGACATGATGCTCGATGAGATCCTGACCACCATGGGGTACAGGGGAGAGAGCGTTGGTGAAAAGCTGAAGCGCGTAGTGTCGGGTGATTTCAAATCCGTTCAGGATGCCTGGGAGGCGCATAAGGTGCGCAACCAGATCGCTCACGAGGCCCAGTTTAATCTGACGCACTTCGACGCCCTGTCGGCCATAAACCGTTACAAGAAGGTGTTTGAGGAGTTTTATTATATTTAGTTGTCCGCACGAAACCTTGTTGCGGGGAGCGGAATCGAACCGCTAATTTTCAGGTTATGAGCCTGACGGGTTACCGTTACCCTACCCCGCGATAGTTTGTCTATTGTGCCACAAAGACGCTGTCATTGCAAGGTTTTGGTTGCATAAACCACCATTTTCATTTATTGTTAGAGCCGAGCTTCATACAAGTTCAGCATCCATGTCGGCGTAGCTCAGTTGGTTAGAGCGTGGGACTCATAAGCCCAAGGTCGAAGGTTCGATCCCTTCCGCCGACACTAGATAGTAGGTAACACACAGTGCCCAAAATAGGTTTCAGATATTACACCATATAAAACGTCGGTGACTCTTAGTTATTCACTGATTTTCGTCTTGCGAAGCATGTCTGAATAGGAGATAATTATGGCAAATACCCAGAGCTTTTTATGCTTAGCAACAAACACTCTTTTCGCCTAGTTTCAGTGGATAAACTCAAGATGCAACAAATGCCTTTTGAGGCAACTTATGCCCCGGAAGCTGGCGCTACTCCTAAGACCCAAGACGACAATAAGCGTTTCTTTTTGAAAATGCTCGGTCTCGCGGGCGCAGGTGTTGTTGCTTCACAGTTATTGCCAAGCAAAGCATCAGCTTTGGTAATGGGTAGTACTCCGTCATCAAGCGTTGTTGGAGTCAAAAATTCAAGTAATACGCGCATTAACCCTGCGACTGAAGAAAGCTTGCAGTCGCTTATTTCAGGTCAGGGAGTTACAAAATTGTCAGTGAGCCTGGCTGCTTCTGGAAACGTCCGCGTACCTGCTTCGGGAAAAAAGATTCGTGTCTATGCATCACGATTTTCGCTTACAGCTGATGCGACATCGGTATCATTTAGATTCACATCAGGTGGTACTGATCATGAGAAGTATGTCACTCCGAAAACAGGGGGCCTGTATGGTGCAAACAATCATCCCAATTATATTGAAGGGGGAGTGGATGAGGCCTTATATTGCGTAATAGCTGGCACCACCACCGTCCAGATTAACATCGATTATTTAGAAGTTTAATTTATTGCTTATATACCATCATGTCACTACGCGCTGTCGAACACGTATTCAATGGAGCTACCACGCCCATAGCTTCATACGATTCTACCAAGACAAACTTGGGGACGTTGATGATACAGAAAAGTGGAGTCAATCCAGAAGATAACTTCGTTGGTCCATTGCCGGTGGCAGTGGCGAGACCATGGGAAGAGTCGACAGGAGCTTTTACAGCGATGTACCCGCACGCCATTACCTTTAGTTCAACTATAGATTGGATCTTTCTTATTGAGAGCGTGGTCAACGCCGCAAAGCGCATCATCATGTACGAGTACAACAAATCTACAGCTACATATAACTGGAAAGGGTTTATTACTGCTACGACTCCTAGCGGAACCAACGTTTGTCGCGGATTTCGTGCTCTCCGCTACCTCCATACAACAGGGACAGTTTCTGTTGCGGCGCCAGTAAGTGTGTTTTCAACAGGTACAGTTACAGTTGCAGTCGGAGGAACAGCTACACACTCTGCCACTGGATTCTTGCCGGCTCATGTTGGTCTCATGATGGGCGTTGGTACGACCGACGTTACCAAGGTCAACTGCTGGCATCCGATTGTGGCAAACCCAACAACGGCGACACTCACACTTTTAGGTGTTTCGAGTGCATACGCTGCAGGATCTGCTTTTGTTATTGCATCGTGCACAGTGACAGGTAGTAGCACTAAATTTGTCGAAGAAGGTATTGCTGCTGGTACAGCCTCAACGGCAGTTGTTGGAGGTCTTGGTCCACGTATCGGCTTCGGTTCTACTGACCCCACCCAGATCACCCAGTGGTATCAGATTGGAAGTATTGCTAGTGATACATCCCTCAACCTCGTCACTTCACCGGGGGTTATCGCAGCTGGTACTTCGTATGTTATTGAGGAACTCCGTTTTGCCATTGTTCTCACCAACACTACTGCAACGAACGGAGGATTATTCCTACTCAAAGGCGCCGGCTACCTTGATTTCACAACAGCAGGAAATACATTTCCTTCTATTGCAAGTGCCGTCGATAACCAAAGAGGAGTGTATTGGTTAGCGGATTCGGGAACGTCAACGAACGTTAATACATGCAATGCGGCTTGTGGGTGCGCTCTTGCTCCAGAGGTTAACAAGGGTCTTCATTATGTGTATGTGATCGATGGAACAGGTTCCACGTTTCTTAAGGTGTACCGGTACAATCTTCGGGCCACTGGTACTATCACTGCAGGAAAAATGACTATGTCTGTCGAGTATTATACAGCGGGTACGGTCACTGTTTCAGGCACTGCAGTCACAGGTTCCAGCACGACATTCACTGCGGCAATGGTTGGCATGAAAATCGGATTTGGTTCAAAAAGCCCTGCGCTCATAACAACGTGGTATACCATCACTGCATATTCATCAGCTACGTCTATTACGTTGGACAGCTCAGCGGGAAGCTTGGGTGGTGGCACGCTCTATGTGATCGATGCCGCAGATGTTATCTGTACCGGTCCTCAATTGGTAACTGGTACCGTCTCTGCGCTCAATAACGGACGTTACGGCACACTCAATCATGGTCCAGGTAGTGGAGTTCCGTCGCTTTATTTTGTCACGACAACGCGTATTTACCGAGCGGCAATCTCAAATATTTTTGCGGGAAATATTGGCTGGATCTCTGACAACAGGCCAGAAATACCGCCAGGAAGTATTCAGACATTTGCAGCGACAAGCTTGCTTAACACTATCGAGATTGCAGATGCAATTGATCGTCTTATTGTACTTACAACAGGGGCCGCTGGAATAAAACACTACATTACGAAATACCCAGAAGTATCAGGAGAACAATTCAGCAGATTTTTTGGGATAGATGACAAACAACAGGACCAGTCGAGTGCTGATCCCAATGCCCCCATCCATTTCAATACTGCTTCTCAGGTCTGTTCTGTGTGGAGCGAAAACGGTGTTGCCCATATAGTTAAACATGGTGCGTCAGCCGCACTTCATCAGATGTATGCTTTGCCACTATCGGCTCATTGGAGCTACGCAAGTTCCACCAATCAACGTGTTATTACACCGTCAATATCGACACCAGACTGTGTATCTTATAAGAGGTTCATGATGTCCGCTGTCGATCACGTGGGAAGTGAGGAGTATCGTATTCCAACCTCCTCAATTCTTTCGTATTATCGAACAAATGGCATTAGCGACAATTCTGGCGAATGGACTCGTCTGTCGGAAGATGGTGATTTGACAGGTCTTGCCCCTGCGAGTGCTATCCAGTTCATGTTCGAATTTTCGACGATCAGTCTATTATGTGTTCCTGGTCGTATCATGTCAGTCGCGGTGTTGTATGATGATTATTCGACAGAATCGCACTACCAACCTTCAGTCGGCAAGACTGTTTTGGCAAGTAAGCAGTTTGCATGGCGCTTTGCTACAGCTTTTGGCACAGTCGTCCCAACCCTTCGTGTCAGGCTTTTTGACGCAGTCACGGGCGGATTGCTACTCGATGACGACTCAGCGACACCTATTGGGACATGGGAAAAAACGACCGATGGGGGAAGTAACTGGTCATCATATAACACCACTGATAAAGGTAATGAAACGACCTATATTCGTTATACACCGGCAACATTGCCAGACAATGTGAAGG
Source organism: uncultured Candidatus Saccharibacteria bacterium (assembly GCA_964619985.1). GTDB lineage: Bacteria > Patescibacteriota > Minisyncoccia > Phycocordibacterales > PALSA-1337 > C7867-002. Next base: position 13,187 of record CAZUII010000008.1, on the reverse strand, counting down.
TTCGTGCTTTGCTCACACTCTACTAATAACTATGTCACTACGCGCTGTCGAACATGTATTTACCGGAGCTACGACGCCCATAGCTTCATACGATTCTACCAAGACAAACTTGGGGACCTTGATGATACAAAAAAGTGGTGTTGATCCTGAGGAAAACTTCGTCGGTCCATTGCCAGTGGCAGTGGCAAGACCGATGGAAGAATCGACTGGTGTTGCTATGCTGTATCCGCATGCTATCACCTTCAGCTCGACCATCGACTGGGTTTTTTTGATTGAGAACTCTGCAACAGCAGCAAAGCGCATATTTTTGTACGAATACAACAAGAGTGCTGCTACGTATAACTGGAAAGGGTTTATTACTGCCACAACTCCGTCTGCGACCAACATCTGTCGTGGATTTCGTGCTCTCCGCTACCTCCATACAACAGGGACAGTTTCTGTCGCGGCACCGGTAAGTGTGTTTGCAACAGGTACAGTTACAGTTGCAGTCGGAGGAACAGCTACACACTCTGCCACTGGATTCTTGCCGGCTCATGTTGGTCTCATGATGGGCGTTGGTACGACCGACGTTACCAAGGTCAACTGCTGGCATCCGATTGTGGCAAACCCAACAACGGCGACACTCACACTTTTAGGTGTTTCGAGTGCATACGCTGCAGGATCTGCTTTTGTTATTGCATCGTGCACAGTGACAGGTAGTAGCACTAAATTTGTCGAAGAAGGTATTGCTGCTGGTACAGCCTCAACGGCAGTTGTTGGAGGTCTTGGTCCACGTATCGGCTTCGGTTCTACTGACCCCACCCAGATCACCCAGTGGTATCAGATTGGAAGTATTGCTAGTGATACATCCCTCAACCTCGTCACTTCACCGGGGGTTATCGCAGCTGGTACTTCGTATGTTATTGAGGAACTCCGTTTTGCCATCGTGCTTACTAACACCACTGCTGCTAACGGAGGGCTTTTCCTTGTAAAGGGTGCCGGCTACCTTGATTTCACAACAGCAGGAAATACATTTCCTTCTATTGCAAGCAATGTCGACAATCAACGAGGAATTTACTGGCTGGCAGATGCGGGAACGGTTACAAATACAACTGCCTGCGGGTGCGCGATTGATGCGGAAGTCAGCAAGACAGATCATTCAGCGTACGTCATCAATGGGCTCAATGATGTAGCAAAAATATACAAATATAATTTACGCGCAAATAACTCGGTTACGGCCGGCAAGATGACTTTGGCAGGATCGAATATTGTTATTACAGGAAACCAAACCTTGTACGGTCTTATTTCGTTGTCCAACAATGGTCGTATCGGTACACTCAATCATGGTCCTGCAAGTGGAACAAAATCACTTTATTTCGTGACAAGTACTCGATTGTACCGCGGAATCCTAGCAAATATAACTGCCGCTAGTACCAACTTTGTTACGTTGGCCGATAGTCGCCTAGAAGTCCCACCAGGAGGCTTGGCTTCATATCCATTTACGTACGATCTTGCCTCAGTAGAAATTGCAGATGCTATTGATCGATTGGTGGTTGTTACGAGCGGACTAACAGCGTATCGCAATTATGTGACTGCATATCCGACGAACGATGGGGATCAATTTACTCACATCTGGGGTCTTGATGATAAGCAACAGGATACTTCATATGTTCCACCAATTATTACCCCGCATTTCAATAGCAAATCTCAGCCGATTTCGATATGGTCAGAAAACGGCATTCTCCACGCGTTGACTGGCGGAACCACGCTTGCCTTAAATCAAATGTATGCGCTTCCATTTTCCGCACACGCTACGTATGCTTCGACTACCAGTCAGCGAGTAATTACTCCGTCAATTGATACAACAGGATGTGTCAAATTTAATAAGCTCCTCATATCATTTGATGGAGCGCTTGGTATCGGTGAGCGTCGTCTGCCAACAGAGACATTTATTGTGTATTATCGTACTGCAAATATCGGCGTGAACGCAACGAGTTCATGGACAGTGTTAGGAGTCGATAGGGATTTGTCAGGAGTGGCAGCTGCAAATGCTATACAGTTTATGTTTGAATTTGTTACGATAGGTGGTCTGTGTTTGCCTGCACGCATTTTCAACCTTACCGTTCTGTATGAAGATGGTACAACTGATTCACATTACCAACTTTCGACATCGCAGTCGAATCTTGCTTCAGAAATATTTGCTTGGAGATTTTCACGACCATTTGGAGGCACAGTCCCAGCCTTACAGGTTCAGTTATTGAATGCTGATACTGGGGCGACGCTCATCACAGATACCACGACTGCTCACGCAAGCGGTACATGGAACAAGTCTATTGATGGAGGATCAAACTGGATAGTATATGATACTGATGATGTTACGAATGATATCACCTACATCAAGTATACGCCGAGCAGTCCGCTTTCGAGTGGTGTGATGGTTAAGGCAGTGTTAACTCAAGTCTAATATGTCACTACGAGCAACAAAACATACATTTACTGGATCAACGACAGCGATTAGCACCTATGATCCATCAAAGGTGAATCTCGGAACGCTCATGGTTCAGAACACCGGATCGAACCCTGAAGACAAATACATCGGGCCAAAACCGATCGGTTTAACGCAGCCATCATTGCAACTAGCTATTACAACAACAGGTACCGCTGCAGTGGCGTTTACTAGCTTGTATTCAACAGGTACAGCCGCTCTGGCGGGAGCGACGGTGACAGGAACCGGTACCACGTGGACTGCCGCATATGTGGGCAAGTTGATAGGGTTCGGTTCGACCAACCCTGCTTTGATAACTGCATGGTATACCATAGCAACACGTACCTCGAACACTGTCATAACATTAGCGAACGGAACTACCGGTATCATACTGACGGCTGGCTCCTACGTGATTGCTGATCAAACAGTCACTGGTGCATCAGGCGCATCATTCGGTACTGATGTTATCGGTATGTCGATAGGTTTTGGTTCGACTAGTCCAGCGGCGATAACCCAATGGTACAGGATCATGTCACGTGCATCATCAACAAGTTTGACGGTGAGCGGAATACCAGGGACTATTTCTGCTGGGTCATATGTCATTGTAACGACTATGATGTATCCGCACGTCTTGACCTTTAGTTCGACAGTTGATTGGGTGTTCTTGATAGAAAATAGTACCAATGCTGTTGCTGAGCGGCGGATCTTTCTCCATGAATACAACAAAACAACGTCAACATATACGTGGACGGGGTATATCACCGCCACACTCAATACATCGACCGCCCATACAATTCGTGGATTTAGAGCGCTTCGCTACCTCCATACGACAGGACAAGCATCTGCCTCAGGCACGGCGGTTACCGGGTATAGCACGACATGGCTCGATGAAGGAATAGCGGTTGGGGCACGAATCGGTTTTGGTTCGACAGATCCGACACAGATTTCAACATGGTATGTTATTTCCGCCATAGGGAGCGAGACAGGCATTACGATTTCCGCTTCGGCTGGTACAGTCGCACAAGGCGCTTATGTTATCGAGGAGTTGCGATTTGTTATAACAACAAGTAATGCCACAGTTGCAAGCGGAGGTTTATTTTTGGTGAAGGGTGTGAATTATGCAGATTTTATTGCGGGAGGAACCACCATAGCCGCATCATCGGGAAGTACGGACAATTTAAAACTGGTGTATTGGTTGTCCGATGCTGGTACGACGACTGGTACTAACGTGGTAACAAATCAATCTCCGTGTGGCTGTGCTATTGCGACCGAAGTGTCGAAAGGACTTCATTATGCCTATGTTCTTGATGGTATCGGTTCGACATTCATGAAAGTGTATCGTTATAACCTTCGAGCAACAGGTACCATTACTTCAGGAAAAATGCTGATGAACCTCTCATACACCACCGCAGGAACAGTGACGGTTGCAGCCGGGGTGGTAACTGGCAGTGGTACCGCTTTCGCATCAAGTATGGTTGGCATGAAGATTGGTTTTGGTTCTACGAGTCCGGTCACAATCACCACGTGGTATACAATCGGATCGTATACATCAGGCACGTCCATAACTCTCACCGACCTTTCGGTAACGATAGGTTCAAGCACTATATATGTCATTGATTCGGCCGACGTTGTATCGACAGCTCCCGTGTTGGTTACTGGTACGACAGTTGCCGTCAATAACGGCAGGATTAGCACACTCAATCATGGCCCAGGATCAGGCCAGGAGTCGCTCTACTTTGTCACTACCACTCGTATATACCGAGCTCCAGTTTCTGCTATTTTTGCAGGGAATACCAATTGGATCGCTGATAACCGCCCAGAAATTCCTGCCGCCAGCGTCAATGCTTTTCCTGCAACCAGCCTTTTAAATAGTGTTGAGATTGTCGATGCGTGCGATCGACTCGTCATCCTGACGACCGGCGCAAACGGCATCCATCATTACATTACCAAATATCCAAGTGCGGGTGGCGAACAGTTCGAGTCCTTGTGGGGCATCGATGATAAACAGCAGGATTTGCCGACGGCGAGCGCAAGTCTTGTCCCTCATTATAATACCGGTTCGCAGATGGCTTCTTTGTGGAGCCAGAACGGCATCGCACATATTATTCAACATGGTAACACCGCAAACCAGTGCCAAATGTATGCCTTACCGCTTTCTGCGCATTGGACGTACGCGGGTTCCACTAACCAGAGAATCATCACTCCTATTATCTATACTCCCGACTGTACTACGTTCAGGCGTGTCTTAGTAACGTATCTCAATCGACTAGGAAGTGGTGAATTTACACTTACACCCGAGCCGTTTGAGTTGCATTTCCGTACCAAGGGTATTTATACCGATACGGGAGAATGGACTCCGGTAGGGAAGGACGGAGATCTTTCGGGTTTGACTGGGGCACCACGCATCCAGTTCATGTTTGAATTTTCGACGGTCGGTTGGTACTGCATTCCGGCGAGGATATTGGATATGACGGTGACATATGATGACTCGGGATCTACGACTGATACCCACTACCAGCCATCCGCGGCAAAATCAAATCCGGCGAGCAAGCAATTTGTGTGGCGTTTTGCGGATGATTTTGGTGGGACTGTACCGACGCTACGCGTACGATTATATGATGCGTTGACGGGGGATTTATTGGTTGATGATTATACGACGGGAACCGGCGGTACGTGGGAAAAGTCAACTGACGGCACGTCATGGGGTGCGTACAATACGACTGATAAAGGTAATGAAACCACATACATTCGCTACACACCTGCTTCGTTAGGTGATAATATAAAGGTACGAGCCGTGCTCACTCAATAAGATGAAACTTTTTATTCTATGATTTATTTAACAAAAGGACAGAGACTTTTCGATAATCCAAGTTTGGTTGTGTATGATCCGACTGGTTATTATAACGACGGTGACTCAGTCATATGTGCAGGCGTAACTTCCCCAAATGAACCCGTATGTCGTTACGAAGCAAAATTCGTTGCATATGGTGGTATTGTCTATTCTGTCGCCGACCCGGATGCTCTTATGGAACAAATACTCGCGATTGACCCTAAGACGTTGTTTGGCAAAGACAGTCAGCAGGTTGCAGTTGATAAGATGGTTGAGGAAATCGTACCACAGGAATCAGGTGTGTTGACTGAAGATGCGACTACGGAGGTTGTTGATACGACTACAGATACGGCGACTACCACGCCACAGGTCAACTTACCTCAAACTCCTCAAACCTCTACAACAACACCACAGATTAACCTACCCCAAACCCCGCAAACTTCTACAACTACGCCGCAGGTCAACTTTCCCCAGAATAACGACACCTCCACGACTACTCCCCAGACTAATACCTCAACTACTACTCCTGGGTTTGTAGTACCTGATACTTCGAGTTCTACCACCACTCCTCAAACCAACACCTCGACTACGACGCCTGTGGTGATTGTTCCAGACACAAGCGCTACTTCAACGCCACCATTGAATATGTCCACGAGCACTCCTATTACGGATATCCCGGTCACTCCTCCGTCAACTGACACGTCGTCGACAACACCGTCAGTCGCGCCTACTGTCGTAGATCCTCCTGTTGTAATACCGCCAGCGCTAGAGACACCTATTGATACCAATGCCACATCGAGCGAGGTCGTTGCCTTCGCCAAAAATCTTATAAAAAAGAAAATAACCAAAAAATTGGGCTTATAATCCATGGCTATCAATGACATCTTGGCACAAGTGGGAGATGGGCAGGATTTCATTGTTGAAATCCCTGCGGGGAATGCGAGCTACACGCCGGAAGATGTGTTGTTAAAGAGCGCTGGTGCCATCCTGTGTGCTGAAGTACCAGCGGTTACCGGCGGAGGAGGTAATATCTTCATTATGTCGGAATAGTAGTGTACTATTCTAGTATTGTGGAAAAGATAAAAAATTTCGTCGCTAAATTTGCTCCATATCTTGAGGATATACGGAGGAGAATGTATGGTGTCGCAATAGTTTTTGCGATTTTCTTTGTGATTGGCATCGTGTACACAAGTACCGTGCTCCGGTTTATCGTTTCTTTTTTTGATATTCAGGATGTTATCATTTCAACGACTTCGCCATTCCAATTTGCAGATCTCTCATTGAATATTGGCCTTCTCACGGCGTTTGTAGTGAGTTGTCCACTGGCTGTGTACCACATATTTACCTTCCTCCGGCCCGCCCTTACAGCCAAAGAAAAGCGGCTGTTTATCATGCTTATACCGGTAGCCATCATATTGTTCGTATTCGGCTTCTTCTATGGATTTGCGATCATGTACTACGCGCTCATTGTATTGGCTGAGATCAATACCCATGTCGGCATACAGAATATTTGGGATATAGGCGTATTTTTATCCCAAATCATCCTCACCTCGACGCTTTTGGGGGTACTTTTTCAGTTTCCACTCGTATTCACCTTTATCATAAAGACAGGGGTAATCACTGTCGAATTCCTCAAGCAAAAACGGCGTATTGCGGTCCTAGTTATCTTCATTTTCACAGCTTTACTTCCCCCAACTGATGGGATATCATTATTAGCAATGGCGTTGCCCCTTGTGCTTCTTTACGAGGCTACCATCTTTGTAAATTCAAAGATGGTGCGTGTAAAAGAGGCGCATAGTATTGAGGTTATTAGTAATTAATTTTAAATAATATGTTTGCAAACATCGGCATGAAGGAAATCATCATCATCGCAGTGATACTCCTCATTTTGTTTGGTTCAAAGAAAATTCCTGAATTATCAAAGAACTTGGTTGATTCTATTCGCCATCTTCGTGGTGCTTTCAAAGATACACCATCCACTGATGGGAATGACAAGAAGCGCTCCTAAGCACTGATTCGTCGCTCTTCTACCAATTTCATAATGAACGCCTGCACATTCTCTATTTACCATAGATTAGTATTCATACCTATATTTTTTCTGGTATTCATCTTTGGGGTGCATGCAACTCACGCGGAATATGAGCGATATGCGGCAGGGGACACGGCAGTCATAGGTGAATTTGTCTATGATGATAATTTTGTTGCTACAACTACTGCCGGTTGTACAGCAACTATACATAACCCAAGCGGGTCGCTTATTGTAAATGCTGCATCGATGACTTCCGATGCTAATGGCTGGACTCATTACAACTACACCATACCTTCAATAGGTCCGGAGGGGATTTGGCCTACACAAATGGCCTGCGGGAATGTTCTAAGTGGAGATTTAGTTAAGTTGGATAAATCATTTGTGGTCGGTGCTACACTTGTTTCAACAACAACACTGGCAAACTCTATATGGTCAAGCACATCAAGAACACTTAGTTCTTTTGGCACATTAGTTTCTGATGTGTGGAGTAATACCACACGGACATTGACTGGAGCATCTCTTGATTCTGGTTCTTTGGCTACACTTTCAGATGTTCTCTCCGCCTCAACCTCTCTCGCGTCAACCATTCCAACGGGAGTCTGGGCTAACAGTGCGCGCAGTTTGACCACCTTCGGCACCTTGGCCGCTGACGTCTGGACAAATGGTACCCGCACGCTCACCTCTGGCTCCATTACGGCTTCCGACGTCTGGTCATATGCCACCCGACGTCTCTCTGATGGCACACTGGATTCAGGTACACTGGCCCTCCAGTCTGACGTGACCTCGGGAACCTCAGCAGTCAATGCCAACACCAATGCATCCATCCTCACTGCCTCATCATCAATTGCCGCGGTCGTGAACGCCAATACCAATACCCAGACCTCAGGTATCACCTCAGCAGTGAATGCTAATACCAACCTTGCTTCAACCTCACTTGCTGCCGCCATCGCTGCCGGTACCGCATCAACGGCAAGTACACTCTCTACCGCTTCATCCTCAATCGCTGCTGTCGTGGATGTGAATACCACTGCTTCGCTTCTCACCGCCTCATCCTCACTTGGTGCCGCGATCACCGCTGGTACTGCTGCAGTCAATGCCAATACCAACGCAACGATTCTCTCCGCCTCAACCTCTCTCGCGTCAACCATTCCAACGGGAGTCTGGGCTAA
>CAZUII010000008.1:0-4595 GCA_964619985.1 uncultured Candidatus Saccharibacteria bacterium | reverse complement strand
CAGTGCGCGCACGCTTACATCATTCGGCTCTCTCGTATCAGACGTATGGAACGCTTCGACACGTACTTTGACGTCACTCACACTTTCATCGCAATCACCATGGACAGTCACCACATCTGATTTCGGTACGATTGTTGCAGGACAGAATTATCTTGCGAATGTAAACACGATTTATAACGGCACACTAACTGATTCGGCAAATGTTCCTACAGTTACGATCTATGATCCTAGCCGTAACGTTGTAGTTAATGGGGCATCCATGACACGAACAGGTGTTGGAACATATACATATTCGTACACAACTGCGGGCAACGCTCCAGAAGGAACATGGGAAAGTGTCTTCTCAAGTACTGTTGAAACAGGGAAGACTTTGCCGGGCAATGACTATTGGTCAGTGGTTACCACACCAGCACAGGTTATCATCAATAGTATTTCAGACGACATTATTCCGGAGATTGGAGCGAACGTCACTATCACGAACGAAGGTTTGAGTGGTAATGAGTATCAATATGAGTGGTGTATTGTTTCAAGTGCCAACAACGCGTGTGGAGGAGGTGATGATGTTTTCCATGCAACAGCCGCAAAATATATAAATCAGGGTGAGGACTTCAATACAACTCTCACCGGTACTGTTCCAACAGCGGGTAATTACTACTTCAAGGTCATCGTATACTTTGGTACAGACAGTTCAGGAGCTTCTCGTAGCTTTACGGCCACAGCAGCTACTGGCGGTACTCCACCGGGCGGCGGCGGGGGAGGTGGTGGGGGTGGCGGCGGAGGTGGCGCAGGATCATCGCCTCCATCGTTACCGATAACTCCGGTAGGTGATTGTAGAAGGTCGGACTTCAACTGTGATTCGAAGGTGAACTCCGTAGACTTCTCCATCCTCTTGTATTATTGGAAATCAAGGCCACCGTTCAAGAACCCGTATGTAGATATTAACAAAGATGCTAAAATAGATTCCGTAGACTTCTCCATTCTATTGTATGATTGGAGCAAGAAATAAGCCTATTAATTAATTTACTCATATGAAAAAACACATACCGCTCCAACTCGCCGCAACTCTCGCACTCCTCACCCTTATCGTATTCGTGCCCGCGAATGCCAAGGCAGCAACGGTATATCTCGAATCAAGCCAAAGCAAGGTTTCAGCGGGTGACATCGTTATCATTACTGCAAAAATAAACGCTGACACAGCAGTTATCAATACGGTAGAAGGCGAGTTTGCCATCACTTCGCCGGCAGATGGCGCGTCTATTCAGGAGTTCAGCCTTGGTGGATCGAGTTTTGGTTTGTGGCCACGCACGCCTTCGTTATCAAAGGATGGCAGGTTGGTTTCGTTCGTTGGTGGAGTTCCCGGAGGTTTCAACTTTGACGGAGCGACGCTATTCAAGATGGTCATGGAAATGAAAAAAGAGGGAACGGTGACTATTTCTCCACGCAATATGTCCGCGTACATAAGCGATGGTAAGGGGACGAAGGTGCCCGTACAACTGAAGAATCTCGTCATAAACGTTGGCCCGCGCAAAACTGGTGAACCAGTACGTGATGAGTGGAAGAGTGTTGTCGCTGGCGATACGGTTGCTCCCGAAGATTTTGTGGTCGTGCTCGGCCAGGATAAGAATCTTTTCGATGGAAAGAAATTTGCCTTCTTTAGTGCTGTTGATAATCAATCAGGTATTGCATACTACGAGGTTAGCGAAAATGGCGGCAAGGCCGTCCGCAGTGGCAGTACATATGTGTTGCAGGATCAAGATGCTGACGTTGAGTTGAGTGTTGTTGCTTTCGATAAAGCCGGTAATAAAAAAGTCTCCTCATATCCTGACGCCTCGACTTCAACGGGCATAAACTGGCTCTTCATTATCATTGCGGTGGTGGTTATTGCCGTACTGTGGTTTGTTATCAAAAAAATATTTCGTTCAAAAAATCGCGCGAACACAATGTCTCCGCTCAACTAATCTACACGCTTGAAATCAGCATTTTCTATACTCATTGCGTTTGTTCTATGGATGTCATGTTCTATCATGGCACAGGCTGCAACGCTGGTTGCGACACCGTCATCATCGGCAGTAACAGTCGGCAACATTCTTTCAGTTAAGATTAGCGTCGCTACTCAAGGCAAGGCGATTAATAATGCAGAAAGTGTCATACAGTTTCCCGCGGATCTCTTGGAAGCAGTCTCGATAAGCAAAGGTTCCTCCATATTTTCATTGTGGGTTGATGAGCCGAAATTTTCAAATGCGGCTGGGACGATAGAATTCAATGGGGGAGTGCCAAGTCCTGGGTTTGTTGGTGAACAAGGGGAAGTACTATCAATCGTCTTTCGCGCCAAGAAAGCCGGTACAGCCTCGGTAGTGTTTGGGGATTCAGCAGTACGCCAGAATGACGGTCTGGGCACTGATATTCTTACGTTCAAGCAGCCAGTCTCATTCCAGATTCAAGGCACACAGCAAATAGAGGTACCTACCGTACCTAATCTTGCGGATAACACCCCAGCAAAGCCTGTCGTCACCTCGACGACACATCCACAGAGCGATTCGTGGTACGCGAACACAACAGCGACATTCAGTTGGGTTATCCCGTCAGGCGTCAGCAGTGTGCAGACATTGCTCGGTACATCGCCGCAATCAACTCCAACAATTACGTATGATAGCTCTGTTACTCAAAGAACAGTCAGTAACTTGAGCGACGGAGTTCTGTATTTCCATATCAGGTATAAGAATAGCAATGGATGGGGAGACACGGCTCATTATAAGATTCAGGTTGATTCAACCGACCCCGAGACGTTTACGCCAGTGGTACAAAATCAGGGCGTACGTTCAGTTGTAACATTGAATGCTATTGATCGACTCTCTGGTGTTGATGCATATAATATCCAAATTGATGATCTGCAAAGCATTCGAGTAAAGGCTGATACGCTGACAGATCACACCTATACGCTTCCGGTGTTGAGCCAAGAAGAACATACGCTCATAGTAACCGCATATGATAAGGCTGGAAATAAGAGGGATGCCCGCGTCGCATATGTAGGCCAGGCGATTAAGGCCCCTTCCGTTGAGGTATATCCTGACAAGATAACCAAGGGAGAATCGGTCACGGTACGTGGTAAGACATCGTATCCTCATACCAAAGCCGTCATCTTTATGCAGTCGGAAGGGAAAGACGTTGTCATATACACTGCCATGACGGCTGATGACGGAACCTTTACCGTTTCTCCGGAGACTATTAACTCAAGTGGACTCACAACTGTGTGGTCTCAACTTGTATTTTCAGATACGGTCAAGAGTCCAATTTCTGAAAAGACGTTCTTGAAGGTGAGCGATACGGGATTAGTTCGTACAACTTCAGTCCTTAGCTATATCCTTTCCGTTATCATTCCGGTACTGGCGCTTATCATAGTCCTTGGATTCATTCTATACATGGCATGGCACAAGTTCTTCGGTCTCAAGAGAAAAGTCCGACGGGATATGCAAAATACGGCTGAAGACATCCATAATGCCATGGTGCTTCTCAAGGAGGAATTGGCCGCGCAACTTGAAATATTGGAGAGGACCAAGGCTGACCGCGCGCTCAATAAGAAAGAGGAGAAGATATTCAAGGCGCTCCAGGACAACGTCGATAAGGTTGATATCTTTATCAACAAGAAATTAAGTAAGCTTCGATAGCCCATGAGGAACCCTACTGTTTTTGAGACAACGATTATCGGTTTTTTTGTCGGCGTAGTAGTTTCGGCATACTCCGCATACAGCCTAAGCGCTCATGGTGTTCAGGGCAGTATACTGCGAGGTTTGTCATGGGGGCCAGTGGCGGACATGGTGTCTGTGCCAGCCAATCAATCCTTATTCCTAGTCTTTGCGCTGTCTGTAGTTGCCTATATGGTATATGGAGCCTTATTCGGCATACTGCTGAAGCGTGGCCGTAAAGGTGCCATCATCGCCGCGTGCATCCTCTTTGCACTCGTCATTGGCGGCATTATTGAGCAGCGGGCGGCGATACGCCGAATGCCGCCTGCACGAGAGGACCTGTCGTCAGTAGTTAGTTATATACCCGATATCCACTCTCAACAAACAAAGCCCGCCGGTCGTTATTTTGGTACCGAGGCTTATGGAGACTTGAATAATGATGGTAAAGACGATATAGCATTCCTCATTTCACGGGATGATGATGACAGGGGCAGGTTGTACTATCTTGTAGCTGCACTGATGACGGATGAAGGTCATACAGGGACAAATCTCGTCTTTCTCGGCGACAAGGTTAAACCGCTAGCGCTTACTATTCACGACCAAATCATCAGTATTGAATATACCGGTGGGTTATTGAAGCATTCAACTTCGACCGCCAATGCTATCCAGGCCCATCTTGTTTCAGGTAAGCTGGTGTTTGTCGAGCAGGGCTCGTCGGAGGCCCAAGCATCGACGACGGTGCGATAGAAGGTGCCTACTTTATAAATATTTAAAATCATGTATACTGGCGTAGTTCCTCAATTGCGGCCATATATCCATATAGCCGCTGCGCTCGGACCCGCACCCGAACGTAAACGTACGGATCCGGTTCCTCACTTGCGGCCATAGCTCAACTGGTTAGAGCACTCGCCT
>CAZUII010000007.1:0-20564 GCA_964619985.1 uncultured Candidatus Saccharibacteria bacterium | reverse complement strand
TATCGGTGGGATTGCAAACTGAAGAATGAACAAATACTAATGTACAGGATTTTATGCTGCTTGACAATGATGTAATTTTTGCTATACTTTCCGCATTGTGGCCTTCGGGCTCCAGTAACCAGCATCTGGGTTGCCAGCGTTGTGAAGAAAAGCAGTCAGAATAGTTCTCTGACTGCTTTTCTTATTGTGTCGAAGGATTCCTTTTTGACTATAGTAATGCGTCCATATAGCCTCTTACTGTCCAAGAGTCGTACCTGTGAAATATGTGCTTGCCTAAAAAATGAATCAGCCGCCACGCAAGTAGTTAGGTAGATATGGGATTTACTAACAGTGGTAAGAGGAACTGCGTAAAATGTGTCTTTGCTTAATTTTTTCAGGATGAGCATCGGTCTTAGAAAATTTTGACCTTTGCCGTTTTGTTCGTGTCCAATGTTAATTCCAAGATGACACCACCAAATTTCACGCTCTTTGAAATAAATAACACCCATATCTTGTCGAATATTAATTTTTTGTTTCTCATTATTCCACCTATCAAACTCATTGGGTATGCATGTATGATCCATAGTATTAACATTAGCGAATAATGAGGGATGGTATCAGACCCCGATAAAGTCCTGATAAAGATTCGATAAAGTTTCGCTGAAGCTGCCGCGAGATTCCAAGAGATTTGCGAAAAACCGAGTGGTATGCCATAATGCCCGGCATGGTAGTCCGCATGCGCGCCACGCGCTCACATCGCAATAACAGACGTTCGCACCACGCGCTTGCCGCGGGGCGAGTTTCGAAGTGCCAGAACTGCGGTGCCGGCCACAAGAGTCATACTGTTTGTATGAGCTGCGGATGGTATAATGGACGCAAGGTCATCGACCTCGCGGCCAAAGCTGCCAAGAAGACCAAGAAAGCAGAAGGCGCCAAAAAATAAGAATTAAGATTCAAGAATTACGATTTAAGAATAGTCGCAGGTGTGCCTTCCTTAAATCCTAAATCTTACATCCTAAATCTCGACCGCTCAACACAACCGTTCTTTAATCAAATCATGGCCAATAGACATCTATCACGTTCAGTCGTCCTGCAGTCCCTCTTTGAATGGGATGCTCGCGGCCAGCATGACGAAACCGCGTCGGCCATTATCGCGCGCAACGCAAAGGAGTTTGCGCCGGGCGTTACGGACATTTCGTTCATCGAAGATTTGATGAAGGGAATTCTAGCGAAGAGACAGGACCTCAACGACATTATCACCAAAGCCGCGCCTGATTGGCCGCTCGACAAGATTTCTCCGGTGGACCGCAACGTGCTTCGTCTCGGACTCTACGAACTTCTTTTTGCCGATCGTGCCGAAGTGCCGGCAAAAGTTGCCATCAACGAATCCATCGAGCTGGCCAAGACATTCGGCGGAGAGACCAGCGGTCGCTTCGTGAACGGTGTTCTTGGGGCAGTCTACAAAGAGCTCGGTGAGCCAGGCAAGGACGCCCAGCCAGCCAAGAAAAAGAAAGTAGAGGTGCCGTATGAGCAGATGCCGATACAGCACTTAGGAGGTGCGGTTGTCTATGGCCGTGACAAGGATCAGGTCTATTTTGCCTTCGTACATGACGTATTCGGTCACTGGACGCTGTCCAAGGGCAAGATTCCCGAGGGTGTCGAGCCTGACCAGGGCACCGTCAACAAAGTCATGGAAGAAATTGGTCTCGAGGTCAAGATCAAAGCCGACCTTGGTCAGAATGAATATATCGCCAACGATCCCGAGATCGGCAAGATCAGGAAGCAGGTGCATTATTATTTGGCAGAATCTAAGTTCACCGAACTCACACTAGCCAAGAAACCGGGCCTCGACGACGCCAAGTGGTTCAAGCTTGCCGACATTCTGGAACTCAATTTTTATAATGATATTTTGCCTATCGTGACCAAAGCCGTGCAGATTGTGAGTGAGGAAAAGTAAGAGACTGAATGAAATGAATGAGAAGAATGAAAAGAACATGAAAAATACCATCGAACAACTTGCGAAAAAGATCGGCGTGGAATTTCGTGATATGACGCTTCTGCGGACGGCCTGCACGCACCGCTCATTTTTGAATGAGAACAAAGGGGCCGGCCATGAGCACAACGAACGCCTCGAATTTCTGGGCGATGCGGTTCTCGAACTTGTAGTTACCAGTTACCTTTTTCGTAAATATCCCAAAAAACAAGAAGGGGAGCTGACTGCCTACCGTTCGGCCATCGTCAACACCATGAGCTTGATCAAGGTGGCCGAGCATCTGGGGCTCAACGAATTTATCCTGCTCTCAAAAGGGGAGGCCAAGGATACGGGACGTGCGCGCTCCGTCATTTTGGCAAACGCGGTCGAAGCCGTTATCGGCGCTATCTACATGGACCAAGGATACAATGCCGCCGCCAATTTTATTTCCGAGCGGGTTCTGGAAGTTATTGATATCGAAGACATCATCAGCAAACGGCTATGGATAGATGCCAAGAGCCGTTTCCAAGAGATGGCGCAGGAAAAGGAAAATGTGACGCCGTCATACAAAACGTTGAAAGAAGTGGGTCCTGACCATGACAAGAAATTTACTCTAGGAGTCTTTTTGAAAGATGTGCAGATCGCCTCGGGTACGGGGCAGTCCAAGCAGGAGGCGGAGCAGCAGGCAGCCGAGAAGGCGTTGGAGGTCAAGGGGTGGTAATGGTAAAAGCACGAAATTCGAAGTACGAAATTCGAAACAAATACAAAAAAGTAAATCCTAAATGGATTTTCTCATAATTGTACTCAGTATCTTCATAAGCTCGGTAGCTTCAGTTGAAAGAGATTTTCTCTTTTGCTCTGTAATACCATTGAGTCCAGTCTCGACCAATTCAAGCCAATAAATACTTTCCTTCGACTCTTTCCTTGAAATTTTTATATCTGATAAGTTGGGAAGAGTACTCTCTATTAGTGATATTTTTAGGTAACACGTGTACAAAGTCCCTTACATCCTTAGAGAATTGCAGGGTCCGTTTTTCCAAGTCATAGATTGGTTTAATTGGGGTGTCTATCATGAATTAAATTTTATCATGTTTACAGTTTTGATATTCAAGTTTGTTTCGAATTTCGTACTTCGAATTTCGTGCTTTTTCTGCTAAAATATACCCATACTATCCCCATGTACCTGAAGAGCCTCGAACTCGCCGGCTTCAAATCCTTCGCCAAGAAGTCGGCTTTGTCATTCACGACGCCTATAACGGGCATTGTTGGCCCAAACGGGTCCGGCAAGTCGAACACTGCCGAAGCCTTCCGATTTGTACTCGGCGAGCAGTCCATCAAGTCTTTGCGCGGCAAGCGTGGCGAAGACATGATCTGGAATGGCGGTGGCGACGGGCCGGCTGCCGCAGGCAGGGCAAATCGGGCCAGCGCCAAACTAACGTTTGATAACTCGCAGAAACTTTTTTCCGGTATTGATTTTGATGAAGTGACTATCGAACGCGTGGTGCATCGCGATAATACCAACGAATATTTCTTGAACGGGTCGCAGGTGCGTCTCAAGGACATTGTCGAACTATTGGCGACAGCTCACATCGGTGCGACCGGACACCATATCATTTCCCAAGGCGAGGCTGATCGTATTTTGTCCGCGTCTATTCGCGAGCGCCGCGAGATGATCGAGGATGCGCTTGGTCTCAAGATTTATCAATGGAAAAAGCTGGAGAGTATCCGCAAGCTTGAAAGGACGGATGAGAACATGGAACGAGTAGCATCGCTCCGCCGCGAGATTGCGCCGCATTTGAAATTCTTGAAGAAACAAGTCGAGAAAGTGGAGAAGGCGGAAGAAATGCGTCGTGAGTTGGTCGCGCTCTACAAAGATTATTTTGCGCATGAGGATATCTATATTCGTACCGAAAAGGCACGTCTGCAGGAAGAGATTTCCGGGCCAAAGAAGGAGTTGGTTGAATTGGACAGAGAATTGGAACGCGCCAAGAAGATTCTGGTTGATTCCAAGAACAAAGACAAGAAGAGCGACGACGTTATCGCTCTTGAAGGTCGTTTGGCGCAGACGCGCGCGGACAAGGATACGATTGGTCGCGAGCTCGGGCGCATCGAGGGTGAAATTTCCGCTAACAAGCGCGCCATTGAGAAAGAAGAGTCGCGCCTCAAGAGCGAAGAGTCCCGCACGGTCTATTTGAAGGACGTGGAAGAAGTCGTCCGCACGGTGGAATCATTCGGCACCATCGAGGATGCCAAGAGATTATTCCAGGAAGTAGTTTCAGCACTCAAGGGATTTATTGCGCGCCATCGCTCGAATACTGATTCGGCTTTGATCAGTGACATGGAACAGGAGATTGGCAAGCTTACCAAAGAGCGTACTTACTTGGAGTCAAAGTTGTCGTCATTGTCTGAGACCGAGGCGCGATATGTGCGCGAATACAGCGAACTCAAGCAGACTATTGAAAAGGAAAAGGATACAAATCGAGACGCGGAAAAAGACGTCTTTCGTATTATTGCGCGCCAAAACGAGGTGCGAAGCGTGGTCGGGACGCTGACTGTTGCGCTCAATAGTTTGATGCACGAAGAAGAATCATTCAAGCGTGAACTGGGCGAGGCGGGCATCATGGTAGGCAGGGAAGCGGTCACTTATGATCTGCCAAAGGTTCACGAGCGTGATCGTAGCACGCAAGAGCTTTGTCGCAAGCAGATTGAGAAAATAAAAATCAGGCTTGAAGATTCCGGAGCCGCCGGCGGCCAGGAGGTCATGAAGGAATACCGAGAGACCGAAGAGCGCGATGCGTTTCTTGGCAGGGAATTGGAAGATCTCGAGAGGGCCAAGAAGGAGCTGCTGACCCTGATTGCCGATCTTGATGTCCGCATCGACTACGAATTCAAGAGCGGTATCCTCAAGATTAATACTGAGTTCCAGAAATTCTTTGCGCTGATGTTCGGTGGTGGCAAGGCAGAACTGACCGTGGTCAAAGAAGTGAAGCGCCGCAAAAAGAGCGATATGGAGGATTTGAGCGACGTACTTTCTAGTGAAGATTCAAGATTCAAGATTCAGGATTCGGGAGAAGAAGCGGATACTGAAGCTGATGGCCCTGAAGGACTTGACGTGAACGTGTCTCTTCCGCGCAAAAAAGTGAAGGGTCTGATGATGCTCTCGGGCGGAGAACGCGCGCTGACGTCCATCGCGCTCCTCTTTGCTGTCTCCCAAGTCAATCCGCCGCCATTTATTATTCTTGATGAGACGGATGCTGCACTCGATGAGGCCAACTCGAAGAAGTATGGCGACATGATCGAAAACTTGTCCAAGCATTCACAATTAATTCTTATTACGCACAATCGCGAGACTATGTCGCGAGCAGGCGTGCTCTATGGTGTGACCATGGGTTCTGATGGCGCATCGAGACTCCTCTCGATCCAGTTTGATGAAGCGGTGAAAGTGGCGAAATAAGGACGAGTTATAAGTTGGTAGTCATTAGTTATAAGTCCTTTCGCATGTACTTATGTGTCGTGTGCTTTGACTAATAATTTGTAAATG
The DNA here is from genome assembly GCA_964619985.1 of uncultured Candidatus Saccharibacteria bacterium. GTDB lineage: Bacteria > Patescibacteriota > Minisyncoccia > Phycocordibacterales > PALSA-1337 > C7867-002. The sequence goes on along the minus strand of CAZUII010000007.1, from coordinate 15,072 downwards.
ACTTATAACTAATGATTTTTGACTAATAACTTCTTTCATAGTACTATATCTTCATATGCCTCCACTGCAGAAACTCACCACCAAAGCCCGTGAAGCCTTGCGCAGAGCCCATGAACTGGCCATAGAGCGCGGTCAAAATCATGTCAATCCCGTGCATCTTTTGTGCGCTCTCATCCTTCAGGAAGAGAGCATGGTGGCCTCCATTCTCGACAAGATGGAAGTCGATACGCCCATGCTCACCGATGTGGTCTTGGAGCACATCGAGGCCCCCGAGGGCTCCAACGTCCTTTCTCCTTCATATCAAATCTATCTCACTCCCGACCTGGCCCAGATCCTGGACAACTCCCTGCGCGTAGTTTCGTCCATGAAGGAAGAATTTATTTCCACCGAACACATTTTCCTCTCGATTTTTGACGTGCCATGTATCGCGCGCGATATCCTGGCCCGCTTCAAGATCGAACGCGACGCTGTCGCTAAGATTGTCGAGGATCTGAAAAAGAATCCGCAGTCAAAGGAATCCGAGCCGAAGAAATTCCGCACGCTCTACAAATACGCGCGCTCGCTGACCAAGCTGGCCAAAGAGAACAGGCTCGATCCGGTCATTGGCCGCGACAGCGAGATCATGCGCATCATCCAGATCCTCTCGCGCCGCACCAAAAACAATCCGATCTTGATCGGTGAGGCGGGCGTGGGCAAGACGGCTATCGCCGAAGGGTTGGCGCTCCGCATGGCCCAGGGCGACGTCCCGGAATCCCTCAAGGACAAGGAGCTGGTTTCCTTGGACCTCGGCTCGCTGATTGCCGGCACCAAGTATCGCGGCGAATTTGAAGAGCGTCTCAAGAATATTTTGAAAGAAGTCGAGAAAGCAGACGGCAAGATTGTTCTCTTTATCGATGAGATACACACTCTTGTCGGCGCGGGCGCGTCCGAAGGATCCATGGACGCTTCGAACATGCTCAAGCCGGCTCTCGCTCGTGGCGAACTCCGTGCCATTGGTGCGACCACCCTCAAAGAATATCAGAAATATATCGAAAAGGATCCGGCACTGACTCGCCGCTTCCAGCCCGTCTTCGTCAACGAGCCGTCAGTCGAGGATGCCATCGCCATCCTCCGCGGCATCAAAGAAAAATACGAACTCTTCCATGGCGTGCGCATTACCGATGACGCCATCGTAGCCGCCGTGACGCTGGCCAGCCGCTACATTACTGATAGATTTTTGCCGGACAAAGTCGTCGACCTCATAGATGAGGCCGCTTCCTCCTTGCGCATCTCGCTCGAAAATATGCCCCCTGCGCTCGAAGAGACCCGCCGCAAGATTATGCGTTTTGAAATAGAGCGCGAGGCCCTCAAAAAGGAAACCAGCAAAGAAGCAAAAAGCCGCATGGTCAAGATTGAAAAGGAGATTGCTGATCTCAAGGAAGGGACTTCGGAGCTCGAACTCAAGTGGACCAATGAAAAAGAGACCATCGGCGACCTCAAGCGCATCAAAAAGGAGCTCGAAGGTTTCCGCGTGGAGGCCGAGATGGCCGAAGCACGCGCCGATCTGGCCAAAGCCGCCGAGATCCGCTATGGCACTATTCCCGCGCTGGAAAAGGAGTTGGCGCAAAAGACCAAGCGCCTAGGCAAGCTTCAGTCATCCCGCCGCATCCTCAAGGAAGAAATCAACGCCGAAGACATTGCCGGCGTGGTGGCGCGCTGGACCGGTATTCCCGTATCACGCATGCTGGAGTCGGAGGCATCCAAACTTACCCGCATGGAAGAAGAGCTCAAGAAGCGCATTGTCGGCCAAGACGAAGCGGTGTCCAAAATTGCGGACACCATCCGTCGCTCTCGTGCAGGCATCGCCGATCCCAACCGTCCGATTGGCTCGTTCATATTCCTCGGACCGACCGGCGTGGGCAAGACCGAGCTGACCAAAGCGCTGGCCGAATTCCTCTTCAATGACGATAAGGCCCTCATCCGTGTCGATATGTCGGAGTTCATGGAGAAACATTCCGTCTCCAAACTCATCGGAGCGCCTCCGGGCTATGTGGGGTATGACGAAGCTGGGGGACTTACCGAAACAGTCCGCCATCGCCCGTATGCCGTCATTCTCTTTGATGAAATTGAGAAGGCTCATCCGGAGGTCTTCAATGTACTTTTGCAAGTCTTAGATAATGGGCGCCTGACCGACTCCAAAGGTCGCGTGGTCAATTTCCGCAACACGGTCATCATCATGACTTCCAACATCGGTGCCCAGCATATTGACCGCATGGAAAAACTCGGCTTTGCGCAAGAGACAGCCGGCAACCGCGATCGCGAAAATTATATCGAGGCCAAAAACAAGATTATGTCCTCGCTCAAGGATTACTTCCGTCCGGAGTTCTTGAACCGCGTCGACGACACCATTATCTTCGATATCCTTTCTCCTGAGGCGATCAAGGACATCGTGAGGATCCAGGTAGAGCAGGTGGTCAAGCGTCTGACTGACAAGTCCATCAGTCTCAATCTCTCACCGGCTGTCTATGACTATCTGGCCAAGGAAGGGTACAATCCGCAGTACGGCGCGCGACCATTGAAGCGGTTGATCCAGAATAAAATTCTTACCCCAGTGGCCAACCTGCTCATTTCACAGGAGGTGGTGAGGGGCGGGGCGATTGAAGTGGGAGTGAAAGGGGGCGAGTTTTCATTTGAAGTAAAAAAGAAGCAAAAAGGCGAGAGTCCTATTGTGAGCCGTGAGATGGTGGGGCAGAAGTAAGGAAAAAATAGCGGACAGCCGATTCTTGTGTTAGAATCGATTTGTTCTTTATTAGTGGGTATACGCGCCGTTCGCATAGCGGCTATTGCAGCGGACTGTAAATCCGCGGCCCAATGGGCATCGCTGGTTCGAGTCCAGCACGGCGCACAACTATTAGGTAAAAAAGACCAGAATTGCTTCTGGCTTTGCGTCTTGTTTTCCGCACTGTTAACGAATGACCGTATCATCCAATTTCTTGCACTACGAAATGATTCTTTTCAACTGTCCCGGCAGATGCACGGCAATGTCGTAAGGAATAGTTCCCGCGGTTTGTGCCATGCCGACAATCGAATTTGGGTCGGCTGTGGTGTCGCTCACTACGACGACAGGTATGCCGATTCGTGCCTCCGGCACATGGCTGACGTCAATAACCGTAATATTCATACTGACTCGGCCGATAATCGGACAGGCTATCTTGTCCGAGCCAACCAGAACGCTGCCGCAATTCGAAAGACGGCGGTCGACGCCTTCGTAGTAACCAACAGGAATAGTGGCAATGAGCATTTCTTTTTCGGCTTTGAATGAATTGCCATAGCCGACCGTATCGTCGCGCTCTATTTTTTTGAGGCCGGTAATGCATGTTTCCATGGAGAGAACGGGTTTGATATCAAGGGCAGGGGAGAATGAGCCGCCATCAATGAGGCCATACAGTCCGAGGCCGAGGCGCGACAGGCTGGCATGACTCTCTGCAACATAGCGGTGCCCGTCGGTGTTACTGATATGAATATATTCGAGTGAGACATATTGTTCGTGCATTTCGCGCACAATTTTGTTCCAGATATGTATCTGCGATTCGGTTGAAGATGGGTCGGCATTGTCAGCATCGGAAAAATGCGAACAGATGCCTTTGAGGACGATGCTGTCATTGCGATCCAGGATTTCGGTGACCGCCGGTAGTTCGTCGGGCATGATGCCTTGGCGGTGCATGCCGGTATCTATTTTGAGATGGATGGGAATACGACGGGAAATAAAGTTAAAGACAGTAGATTGGAACTCTGCAATGTGCTTGAGAGTTTCTACCGAAGTAATCGTGAATGAGACGTCGCGCAGTTTTGAGCGGGCGATAGTCTCCGGACGGGTATAGCCGATGACAAGAATCGGCGTACGTATCCGCGCCGCCCGCACGGCAACTGCTTCAAAGAATGAGTCGACAATGATGAAGGGAATGCGATCTTTTTTTGCCCGGCCATCGCTCCGGCGTTCGGCTTCGATGATGCGGGCGACTTCTATGAGGCCGTGGCCGTAGGCGTTGCTTTTCAGTACGGGAGCGACGGTGCCTTTTGGGGCAATCCTCATGAACTCATGGAGGTTGCGGATGAGACGCTCGCGGGAGATGCGGACCGTAATAAGCGGTTCATAGGGAAATCGGCGCTTGGAGAGGTGGGTGAGGAGTCGTCGCATGCTTCTATTGTACGCTGTTTGGGTCCAGACTAGCACTTGACATATATTATATATTATGCTAGTATACTGTTCAAAGATGGAGGGGCATCGTGCCTCTTTTTAAGTCCTTTGAAAACACATATGTCAGTTAGTTAAGCCATTCTAGACTGTTTCTGGAGGGCTGTGTGTGTTGGAGAAGAATTGTTGGAAAATGGAGGAAATACGGATTATGAATAAAAACCTGTTCGCGCGGCTCTTTTACGCCGTCATCGCTGGCGCTATCGCCTGGATGGTGTTCGATAAATTGACGCGCCCCCCTCAAAAACAACCGTCGGTGGACATTACCGTTCAAGTTGAACGGCATGACGTGTTTGTGACCAATGTTGTCGAGATTTCGGCGGAACGCGTTGTTCCGACGGAAACGAATATGAATACTGTTCAGGTCGCCAGCAACGGCGTCAAGAAGGTGTCGTTTCGGGTACATCCCGTACTCTCGGTGGCAGCTCAGTCGCAAACCTCGTCCCCAAACAAAACAATCCCGCAGTAAAACCGCAGTAAACCAAATCCAAAACGCAGCAAAACCAAAGAACAGTTATGAAAAGCAATATCCTTAACGTCTCCCGTCTCTTCGTTGTGGCTTGTCTCTTGTTCCTTGGCGCCGGCATCGTTGCCGCCCAAGAAAAAGATGGCATCACTACGGCGCCTATCGTCCCGATCGAAACAGTCGTCCGCGGCCGGCAAGCGATTGCCGACTTCCTCACGATCAATACCGATCATGCGACGCTGGGCCTCTCGGGCACGTCGGTCGTAGCACCGGATAACCGGTACTTCGACATGCAGGCCTTGGTGAACTTGGGGTATGTGCACCGTGGCTCCTTCAAGGAGTTTAGCGATGCCCTCGCCAATGTGCCCTTCAATCCTGACGTCATTCCCACGCCCGAAGGATGGTACGACGTCCGTGTGGAAGTGACGTCCTATACCCAGGACGGCCGTACGGGACTTCATGGGTGGGGTTACTTGAATATCAACACGCTTCCGGACGGAAGTCTGGTGGCAAGCAAATTCGAACCCTACGTTTCCATCAACAACTCGATTGCCATTCGTTTTCCGAAGTGCATCAGTTCCGCGATGTGGATTCCACGGGATGGGTTTCCGCCTGAATGGTTGCCTGTCTATAGCGACTCCGAAGGCTGTCTCACCGTTGTGCAGGATTACATGTTGGAAAATGGTATCCTGGCTATCGCCGATTACAATGGCGAAGTGACTGGGTGGGACCTGAATGGTGGCAAGACAATTGAAGGTAAGCACGTCTTCGCCCTTTTGGGCAAGATTCGTTCTGGCGCCATACTCCCCCTCAAAAGCCCGGAAAAGCCGGTTATTGACGTCGCCGATCAAGTCTCGTTCTACAAATACAATGGCTTGGTCTATGGTCGGATGCCGCTTGTTGAGCAGGTGTTTGATTCGGCGGTCAAGGATTACTTCACTCTCGAGGTGCCCGTGTGGAACTCGACGGAGAAAGCCCATCCGACTCAAGCCTTTGTTACCCCAATCACCATCTACGGGCCAGCCAATGGTCTCGAGCTCTACAAGGAATACGAGGTTGGTATTACGGACCAGGGAAGAATCGGCCTCGGTCTCCCTGCCGGCACGTACCACATCCGTACAGTGTTCAAGGGCATCCATGATTGGTCCGAACTAGGCGGCATGGGCAAAGGGCTGAACTGACACATGTGAACGCTATGGGCCCGCAACGATTTCCTCGTTGCGGGCCGTAATTTTATATGCTATAGTATGTCGACACGATTTTTAGTCATTTTTATACCCATATGTCACAAGATAAGCTTATACAACTCAAGAACAAGTCTACCGGCGAGACGTATTGGTCGCGCAAGAACAAGAAGACCGTCGAGAAGAAGATTGAGCTCAAGAAGTACAGCGCCAAGCTCCGTAAGCACGTGGTCTTCAAGGAAGCAAAGAAATAATTTTGCTAAGCAGGGAAAAAGAGGGTAGTATTACAACATCCTCTTTTTTCATGGGCGATTAGTTAAGTGGCATAACTGCGGTCTCCAAAACCGCTGTCCGAGGTTCGATTCCTCGATCGCCCGCTTGCAATACACAGGCACCGATTGTTCTTAGATTCTACTATGGTATAGTTGAGGCATTACTAGAGTAACTATTCTCTATGTCCACACCAACTAAGACCCTTATCGTCGTCGTTGTCATCGCCGTCATCGTCTGGATCATCGCCTGGGTTGTGTAAGATTGTGTATCATCTCGCACAGAAACATTTCAAAAAGGCTGACCCTATCCTGTATCGGGCTGCCTGCGCGCATGACATTGCCGACGTGAAGCGTTCAAAAGATGTCTTTCGGGACCTGGTGCATGCCATCGTCAATCAACAACTGTCAGGCAAGGCGGCGGATACGATTTTTGGCCGATTGGAGGCGTTGATTGGCGGTTCCGGACGTAATACCGGCATGGGCGGAAAAGGAAAGGTTACTCCTTCAGCCATACTGACATTACGGACCCCATCTCTCCGCGCATGCGGTTTGTCAGAAGCAAAGGCACGGACCATTCAAGGTCTGGCTCGAGTTGTTGCAGATGGTACATTGGACCTTGTCATGCTCCACGAGCACCCAGATGAAAAAGTAGTTGAGCTTCTCACGTCAGTCAAAGGCATTGGCCCATGGACGGCCGAGATGATCCTAATGTTCTCCCTTGGCCGCGTCGACATTTTCTCAAAAGGGGATTTGGGTTTGCGCAAAGGTATTATGCAGCTTTATGGGTTGAAGAAATTGCCCAGCGATAGTCAGATGGAAAAACTGGCCAAGGCTTGGAGTCCGTATCGGACGTATGCAGCGAGAGTGTTGTGGAGGATGGCGGAGGAGGGTTAATCCCAAACAAACTTGACTTTCATCCATTTTTCGCTATTATTACCGTATTACATTGTCCTTAGAGGCAATGCCGAGGTTTGGCTGAAAAGCTTTTCCGCAACATTTACTCCACGTGTTGGAGCTCCGAGGAATCCCCGTTTATGACGGGGGTTCCGTTTGTAGGGGAAGTACTTGTGTGCGAATTGCATTGACTACTCGTGCAAAATCAGGTTCAGACATTTCTGATAATTTTCTATCAAATCTTTTTATACTGAGCGTCCGTAGTTGGAATATGTTCGCAGATCGTTTTTTGTTTCCGTCCTCAAATCGAATAAGAAACGAGTGTTTATCGAGCGTACTTGTTACCGGAGCTACGAAGAGTGTTGTTGCGTTGAAAACTGTAATGACTAGAACTGGCCTCTCAAAGCATTGATTCTTGCCATTAGTTTCAGCACCCACATTGTGGCCGAGATGCACCCACCATATTTCACGTCGTTTTGGAAATAGTTGCCGCGAGGATAATTGAATGTGTGATTTTGTCGGGAGCCAGTTAATAAGTTTTATGAGTTCGGTTGTTGTGTCCATAAAAATATAGTTAGATTACTAATAAACAAAAAAGCACCCAGCATGCGCTGTTAGTGCTTGGGTTACGAGAGGGAATTTCTAGTGAAGGTATTGTAGCAAAAATAATTGAAGGGAATCAAGACGCATTCTTGCCAAACCTCAATAGAAGAGTAGGATTAAGTGTACATATGGAAAAGCCAACAGTTTCAGCCCTTGTAGTCGCAGGCGTCGTCATCAAAAAAGATGGCAAATACCTGCTTATTCAAGAAAGAAAACCCGTGGTGTATGGTCAATGGAATTTGCCGGCAGGCAGAGTCGACGTGGGAGATACTCTTGAGAAGACGGCAATTAAAGAAGCGAAAGAAGAATCCGGATACGATGTGAAGATTTTGAGGAAGCTCGGTATTTATCAAAATGAAGCCACCGAAGCGGTGAAGCATGCGTATCATGCCGAAATCATTGGTGGTGAACTGGCCTTTCCAAAAGATGAAATCATGGATGCCCGCTGGATGACGTTTGATGAGATCGTCAGTCTCAAAGAGAAACTCCGTGGGTCGTGGGTATTGGAGGCAATTTCAGCTGTAGAGAATTCTTAATATATTCCCATGTCCCTCACCCTCATCTTCGAAGCTCACGGCACCACCTTCGACAACGAAGCCCATCTCTCCTCCGGCTGGAATGATGTCGCGCTCTCGCCCCTCGGCGAACGTCAGTCCGTCGAAATGGGCGAACGCTACAAGGACGACCACTTTGACGCTATTTTCTGCTCCGACCTGCAGCGCGCGTACAAGAGTGCCGAGATCGGTTTTGGCTCCCGCTGGCCCATCATCCAGGATGCTCGGCTCCGCGAATGCAATTACGGCGACTTCACCCAAAACCCCAGCGAGGTCGTCGATGCCCAAAAGCCGCAGCGCATCAGCCAGCCATTTCCCAATGGTGAGAGCTATACCCAGACCACGGCCCGCATGAAGTCATTTCTCGATGATCTCACCAAGAACTATGATGGCAAACGCGTCATGGTGATCGGTCATCGTGCCACCCAGTATGGCATTGAGAACTATGTGAATGGTGTGCCGTTGGAGACGCTGGTGACGACCAAATTTAAGTGGCAGCCGGGGTGGAGGTATGAGGTGTAATTAAGCCATGAAACAGTCAAGCAGATTAATACTTACAGTTGCTTTCCTCGGCATTTTAATAGTGCTTGGTCGATTTGTGACTCATCATTGGTTTTATCTTCCTTCAGGGGATCAAAGTATCTGGTTCCAGGCGGGATTATTGATGGTCGTTCTGGGGTCATTTTTTATTGAAAAGCATTTTGTTAAACCAGTAGATGTTGTCGCAAATGTCATAGCTGCTATCGTTACTCTATTGTCTCTAGAACATCGAGAAAATTTTCTTTTTTGGAATGTTGCATTTGGGATTTTGTTAGCGGTAGGTATTTGCGCCTTTCTTTCTATGGCTTTTCAAACGTTTTCGCATTCCATACTCGGAATGAAAATAGCCAGAGTTTTATATAATTTTGCCACTTTTGTAGGCAGCGCCAAAAGACTTTTTTCAGCCGTTTTGTTTTTGGCTATTTTTTCTTATTTTGAAATTCCATCTTTATCTGCAATTTTAGTTCTAATTTTCTGGGCTATAGTTGTTTGTTCGGAACCTTTAGGTATCCCGGGATTTATCGATAGTTTTATTGATTCTATAAAACATAAAGAAAATGCGATTGGTAAAGTTTCTCGGATACTCAGTCCTCGTTTTTACCAGATTGAACTTTCTTCCAACCTAAAGATTGATGAAAATGATCTTATAGAAATATGTTCTCAAAACAATAAATTGATAGCTGTACCCATAAGTCATTTTTCCTTAAAAGATAAAAAAATCCTGAACGCATTGATTGTATCTAAGGTTGATAGTAGTTTAAGTTCGATTTCTTCCATAGTTGAAGTGTCTGCTGCAAAACTAGTAAAGGCAGAATTTGTTTCTGGTGATTTAAAAAAAGATCAACTTTTTAATATGCGGAAGCATTTAATTGGATATGTTGAAGATAATTCAAATATTGAGCAATTAAGATTTCGATTATTGAGGGATTGCCACTTAGAAGAAGGTCATTTGGTTAAAGTGTATATTTATGGACAGCCCATTATATATCAGATAATTAATGCTATTACTCAATCCAAGGGTTACGAAAATGATGAAGATCGTTACGTATTGGTTATTGGGCAACAAGTAGGTAGATGGGATGAGGCCACATTACGTTTTGAATCTATTGGATGGGTTGCGCAGCCTGGTGACGTTGTATTTTCTGAGACGGGGACACCTGCAATTAATATGGGAGAGATAGGAGATACGCGCGCGATTGTGGGCAAACTACCAAATGCTGAGTACCCAGTCCATGTTGAAATCAACGATATTGTTACTCATCATACAGCCATATTAGGTATTACTGGTAGTGGTAAGACGTTCTTGGCGTATGATTTAATTAGGAAGATGGTCTCATCGGGTATCAAGGTGGTTATATTTGATATTTCTACTGACTATGCAAGGGACTTGGCGGATTTACGTCCAAGTAGACTAACTGGAACTATTGAGATTACTCCTTTTCTTGAAGATGCAAATAGTAACATTGCTATAGCAGAGTTCTCGCCAACCAGTTCTGAAACTCTTGTAAAGGCGACAGCAATATCTGTTCGCCATGTACTTGATTGGGCAAAACTGAACCTTAGAAGTCAGCAGGGAGAAAATATTAAAGCCAAGGTCTGTGTAGTTTTTGAAGAAGCGCACTCTTTAATTCCTGAATGGAATTCAGTAAGTGTTGCGGGCGACAAGGAAGAGGTAAATAAAGTTAGTCAGGCTATCTTGCAAGGGAGAAAGTATGGAGTCGGTGCCTTGGTCATCACCCAGAGAACGGCAAATATCACTAAGACAATACTCAATCAGTGTAATACAATTTTTGCGTTGCAGTCATTTGATCAAACAGGTTTAGAATTTTTGAAAAACTATATAGGAGAAGAACATTCTCAAGCTTTAAGCACGCTACTTAGAAGACAGGCTGTGCTGTTTGGTAAAGCATCTTCCTCACGTAGGCCAATTATTGTCAAACTTAACGAGAGACCAATTGTTTAATTTTAGTAATGCATGGAACCCCTCGCCTCAAAAATTCGTCCGCAAACCCTCAAGGACTTTGTCGGCCAGGAACACCTGGTTGGCCCGGGCAAGGCCTTGCGTACCGCTATACAAGAGAAGCATATCTTCTCCTTCATCCTCTGGGGACCACCGGGGGTGGGAAAGACGACCATTGCCCGCATCTATGCCAACGCCATCAATGCGCGCATCTACGAATTGTCGGCAGTTTCGGCGGGTAAGGATGATATTAGAAAGATCATTGACGAGCCCGACAATCTGCTGGAGAGTCCGACCAAACTCTTGTTTCTCGATGAGATCCATCGCTTCAACAAGGCGCAGCAGGATTTCTTGTTGCCGTACGTGGAGAGTGGTCGCTTGGTCCTCATTGGTGCGACCACGGAGAATCCGAGTTTTGAAGTCATCCCCGCATTGCTCTCACGCTGCCGGGTATTTGTGCTGAAGTCACTGACCGAGGCTGACCTCAAGATGATTGTGAAGCGCACCAAGATCAAGGTGCCGAAGAATGCCCTGGATTGGCTGGTGTCACTCGCCAATGGTGACGCGCGCATTGCCATCACCGCTCTAGAGAACTGCAAGCGACTCTATGGCTCCATCACGCTGGAGACCCTCAAGAATACGTTCGAACACGCCTTCATCCGTTTCGACAAGAAAGGCGAGGAACATTACGATACGATCTCGGCCTTCATCAAGAGTATGCGCGCCGGCGATGCCGATGCGGCCATCTATTATCTAGCCCGCATGATCGAAGGTGGTGAGGATCCGAAATTCATTGCGCGACGCATGGTGATCTTTGCCTCTGAAGATATCGGACTGGCACAACCGACAGCGCTCGTTGTGGCCAATGAAGTCTTTCGGGCGGTGGAGTCTATTGGTCTCCCCGAAGCGGGGATCAACCTGGCGCATGGGGTGGCGTATCTGGCGCTCGCGGCAAAAGATAGGAGTGCCCATGATGCGTATTTTGAGGCTTTGGATGATGTCAGGAAGACGGGTAATTTACCGATACCTTTGAAGATACGGAATGCACCGACGAAACTCATGAAGGAGTTGGGCTATGGAAAAAATTATACGAAATATGACACGGAAAGCTATTTGCCGGAGAAATTGAAGGGGAAGAAATATCTGAAGAGGAGGTAAAACAAAGTATGGGCTGGAGTTGACTTTTCCGGGCATTTATTGTAGCTTTTTGATTGAACCCTCAACGAAGGAAATGAAATGAAATCACAAAATGTCCCTTTCAATTCAGGTACTGCGATAGTGTTGGTCACTGGTCACAATGGGAGTGGAGTCCCTGGTTTTGTTGCGACGGCACTTAGCGACGGGAGGGCGTTCGAGCACTTCGGCCGCTGTCTCAGCACCGCTGAGTCGAATAAGGTGGTCAAACACTTTGGTGCTTGGAAAAAAACTGTCGGCCCCCATGAAGTAGTTGAACTCAATCGTGGAACAGCCGCTGTGTTTTTTATCGAAGAATTGGCGTTGCCAGCTGTTGCAGCGACGAGCACGGTAGATCTGTCGAACGCACTATTGATAATCTCGGCAGTGACGGGCGAGCCGCTGGATCTGAAATCACGGTTTCCTGATCAGCCGAGTGGCATGTATGTGAAAACGAAACAACTTGCAACGGTGTACAGTGAACTCAAGACGACATATTCGTGTGTGGCAAAAGTGTTTGCTGCGGCGTCTGAAATTGAGCGAGTGTGGCGCAATAGACCCCGTTGATCTTGGTGGCATGTAGTACTAAGGTATCCGCTTCCGCGGCCAGACGTTCACCGTCCGGCCGCTTTTTATTTGTATAAAAAAGTATGCCGGAACCACAGTGATGAGGTTCCGGCAAATTGCGCGAGTTCAGATCTGGTGTTTGAAGCACCAGTCCCGAATGAGCCTGAAAGCTCGAGGTGCGACCTGTTGGTCGCAGATGAACATGTGGTCTCCGAAGATGACTTCGAAGTCCGCACGGTGATACTTGGCGAGCAGTTTCTGACGTTCGACGTCCGCGAACTGATCCATGTTACCCGTGATGCTATACACAGGGCAGTGAAGGATCGGCTCGACAGGAATCTTGCGTCCGAGCACGTCCGCAGCGGCACGACCTGACTCGCGTCCGAGCAGCACCTTGGTGCGCCCTTGAACGAATCGGTATTGAGCCGGTCGTAGGCGGAACTCGTGTCCCGTTAGCAGGTACCACGTGTACCACAGAAACTTTGCCTGGAAACGTACTTTTCGTACGCCTGGTGCCTTGGGCATCGAGCTCGCGAGGAGCACGACACCTTTGACCAAGTTGGGATTTCTGTTCGCCAGAATCTGTGCTTCGTACCCTCCGGCCGAGTGACCTATCAAGATTGAGGGGCCGTTGGACTTGAGATGCTCTTCCGCATCGAGTACGTAGTCCATGAGGGACACGTGATCAAGAGGAGTCGAGTCGTATTTCCCATGCCCGCGGTGCGGAAATGAGATGAGTGATCGGTCGAGCGCTGATGGCGCGAGTGTCCACTGGTTGCCGAAGCTCCAGAGTCCACTGATACCAAGAAACGGAGTTGTCCGTTTTGGGGTGACGATCGCGGGTGCGACCGTCGGAGTTAAAGGGATCCGTGTGGCCGAGGCCACGTCATGACCCCGGTCTAGGAGTTTCATTATTTCAGGCATTACAAAGAGCCTGTTACTATTCTACCACTATATTTAGATAAAATCAAGTTCCCAGGCACCTCAATTTAATCTAGGAATTGAGCCACGGATCGGCATATTTCTTCGGCCTGTGTCGGCGTAAACCACGTGATTCTCTGATCGCGTTTGAACCAGGTCATTTGTCTCTTTGCATACTGCCAAATCTTTGCGGACAACCGTTCGATAAGTTCGTCACGCGTCAATTCATTTTTCAAAAAATAGGAGAGGAAACGATACTCGAGACCGAGTTCATCCATGCGTTCAAATGAAAGGCCGACACCCGTCGGAGCATCTGCGTGTAGTCGTTGCGCTTCTTCAATCATGCCTGCATCAAGACGTTTGATCAGGCGTGCGTTGATACGTGATTTCAATTCTTCGGGCGGTAGGTTGATACCGATCATACAAATATCATACGGAGATTCTTTGGCTTGAGTGACGGGAGGCACTGATCCAAGCTCACGAGCAATGATGATGGCACGTGCGAGACGACGTTTGTTTTTGGGGTCAATAGTTGATGAGCGGTTGGGGTCGACCTTCTTCAATTCTTTGAATAAGTCATCTACGGACATCGATTCGAGTTTCTTTTGTTCCTCGGTATCAGCTTTGACATCAGGAAAGCCGAGGTTGTCTATGAGGGTAGAAATATAAAAACCAGTGCCGCCACAGATGATGGGCAGATTGCCACGTGCTGAAATCTCGGCGATGGCCTGTTCGGCGCGTTGCTTCCAGTCGATCGCGGTAAAGCGGTCATGAGGATCGGCAACATCGAGGAGATGGTGAGGAATACCGCGCATTTCCGGAGCAGTGATTTTTCCGGTGCCAATATCAAGACCTTTGTAGACTTGGCGGGAATCGGCGGAGATGATTTCGGCACCAGTAAAACCGCCGAGCTTGTGCGTGGTGATGTATTCAGCTATCTGCACGGCCATGTCGCTTTTGCCCACGGCGGTGGGTCCGCATATAACGAGTAGTTTTTGTTTCATGTGCCGGGAGGGAGAATCGAACTCCCATGGATTGCTCCGCACGATTTTGAGTCGTGTGCGTCTACCAATTCCGCCATCCCGGCAGGGATGAGCTTCCACACTCTACTAAAATTTCATCAAAAATCAAAGTGAATCAGTCGAGTAGCGCCGGTGAGTTATGTTAAAATATCGGCATGTCACATTACTTCAACGACTCAGTTTTTTGGATTGATGTTGAAAAAATCAAGCCAAATCCATACCAGCCCCGCAAAGATTTCGACCAGGCACAACTCGACAGCCTCGCTGATTCTATCAAGCAGTACGGTGTGCTCCAGGCGCTCGTAGTAACACGCAAAGAGTTCGAAAAGCCTGACGGCGGCCTTGCGGTCGAGTATGAGCTCATTGCCGGTGAGCGTCGTTTGCGTGCCTCGAAGCTTGCTGGACTTCAGCAGGTGCCGGTGCTTATCAAAACAGGACAGGAGACTGATCTCATGAAGCTTGAGCTCGCTATCATTGAAAACATCCAACGCGAGGATTTGAACCCGATCGACCGCGCACGAGCGTTCGAAAAACTGGCGAATGAATTTCATTTCAAACACGTCGACATTGCAAAAAAGGTTGGCAAGAGTCGCGAGTACGTGTCGAACTCTTTGCGCATACTGACTTTGCCTCAGGATATTCAGGACGCTTTGAGTCGCGGTGAGATTTCTGAAGGTCATAC
>CAZUII010000006.1:0-20926 GCA_964619985.1 uncultured Candidatus Saccharibacteria bacterium | reverse complement strand
TACCGCCTCTTCCCTATCTGCATCAAATTCGGGAAATTGTATGTGTCCGTGAATGTCTATAAACTTCATAGAGTTAATGTAGTTACTGATTTGACGATCCTAGAAAACACTTCATCGCCCTCGGTTTTATCAACAAAATGTTCAGGATGAAATTGTAATCCAAATATTGGTAATGATGTGTGTTTAATCATCTCTGGCCCGTCTGCAGATTCTGCAACAATAGAAAAACCCGCGGGCATAACAGTAATTACCGCCTGATGATTTTCATAGACCTTAACATTCTCTTGTAACGATAGACTCTTCTCAAGGAAATGGATCTCCCGTATTCCCTGATGTCTTTTCTTGAGTTCGCCTAATGTTCCACCAAATGTATACGCAATAAGTTCACATCCAAAACAAATACCTATGAGTGGCACTCGGGTAGATTTGATGAGCTCTATTTCTGTTTCGAACAGATTATAGTTTTGGTTCACAGAATACTGACTACTTCCAGAAAGAATTATAAGATCGTAATATGTAGCGTCCGCAATGGAAATGTCGTTCCATTTCTTGGTTATTTCGTGCGGACCGGCAAGCTTCTCTAATTTGCGTAAAAGAGTTGTGCCGTTATCAATGAGAAGTATCTTCATGCTATTTGCGTACAAAGAGCGGCGCATCTGGCATCTTATTTTCCTTGACCAACTTTTTGATGGTCTCTGACGTTTGAGGCATGATCGGATTGAGCATTCGTCCAATGGTATACAAACGAACACATAGATCATTGATGATTCCGAGCGCTTTTTCCTTGTCAGTCTTAATGAGCTTGAACGGCTCTTTTTCCTGAATGATCCGGTCAGCAGCTGAGACATGTTCCCACACAATGTTTGAGGCGGCCTGAAGGTTGAATGTTGATACTGCTTCCAGGAATGTATCTGGGATTGTCTTCTCGGGCACTTCTGGCGCCGAGGTTAAATTGGTTGTCGCCATCCTCATGATGCGGCTGGTCAAATTGCCGATGCCATTTGCAAGATGAGCATTGTAGGCCTCCTTGAATTTTTCCATGGTAAAGGGACTGTCTTCAAAAGGACTCAGTTCTCGGCAAACATAGTAGCGCAACGCATCGATGCCATATTCTTTGACAATATCAAGGGGATCTACGGTGTTACCCAGAGACTTTGACATCTTAATGCCCCCCTCACCGGTGACGAAACCATTGATGACGATGGTTTGTGTCGGCGGCAGATCAACAGACATGAGCATGGCCTGCCACATAGCCGACTGTTGGCGGAGATTGTCTTTGCCGCAATATTGGACCGGAGTTCCCTTGTTCCAAAATGTGTCGAAGTTTCTTGTGTCTTCAGGCCAACCGAGTGTAGAGATATAACTCGTGAGAGCATCAAACCAGACGTACATCACATGGTCGGGTTCATTGGGTACCGGAACTCCCCATGGCATCTTTGTTTTCAGACGAGAAATACTGAAGTCCTCAAGCCCCCTTTCGACAAAAGCCTTAATCTCATTGAAACGAAAATCGGGCACCACCAGCTTAGGATTTTTCGTGTAGAGATCGAGCAGTTGCTTCTGGAACGCACTGAACTTAAAGAAATAATTTTCTTCATCAATAAGGATCAGGTCCGTCGTTGGATGGATGAAACATTTGCCGTTAGCATCAAGTTCCGTATCCGTCTTCTCTAGCTCGCAGCCCGAACAATATTTTGTTTTATAGAGTTTCTTGTAAATAAAACCATTCTTATTACATCTGCGCCAAAATTCCTGCGCCGCCGATACGTGGTGCCCATCCGTCGTACGGACAAAATGAATATCGCCGCTCAAGCCGAGCACCTCTTTGAGCTCTTTGAACTTGGTGACGTATCTGTCTACAAACGCCTGCGTATCTTCATTCAAATTGAAGGCTTTCTGGTATATTTTGACCCCATGTTCGTCGGTTCCTGTATTAAAAAAGACTTCAAATCCGGCACGTTTCTTGGCCCGTGCAATAACGTCTGCGCGTATGATCTCCATGGCAAAACCGATGTGAGGGTCAGAATTGACGTACGGCAGTGTCGTTGTTATGTAGAAAGGCTTTTTATCCATGTAAATCATAGTCTAGCGTGAAAATGCGGTTCGGGAAAGTGACGTGTTGTGAGCCTAAAGCCGTGGGGTTTACGCGTTCTCCTTCGCCGCCGCACGCTCCGCCCTTTCCAGCTTCTTGTACTTTTCAATGTCGCCAATATATTCCATCAAAGCCGCCGACAGCGGAACCGCAATCAGCGCGCCAAGTACGCCGGCAAGTTTCGCGCCGATGACCAAAGCTATGATGACCACGATCGGCGAGATATTCATGATTTTCTTGACTACCAGCGGATAGAAGAGGTGATTTTCAAACTGATGGATAATCAGGTAGAGTCCGGCAATAAGAAAGCCGATGCCGGTGCCGCGATTGGTAAAGGCGATCAGTATTGCCGGCACCGCCGAAACGATCGGGCCAAAGACCGGAATGATTTCGAGAAGCGCCGCGAATACCGCCAAGAGGAGCGCATGGGGAATGCCTACGACCATCAGGACTAGGTAGACCAGGAGTCCGATAATGATGCCCAAGAGCACCTGCCCCTGCAGCCACAAGCCGATCTTGCGCTGCGAGCGCTTCCATAGATCGATAATGTAGTCATAGTGCCTGACCGGCGTGATAATACGGAGAAAATCGTCCACGCCTTCTTCTTTTGCCGCCAAATAAAATGATAGGACGATAATCAGGATAAAACTCAGCATGCCGCCAAATATCATGCTGATGGTCTGGACGGCGCTGTCGCTTGTTCCGACGAGAAAATCCTGCATGCCTCTGGCCACGTCGGACAGCGAGAACAGGTGCGACGACACTGACGAAGCGCCTCCCGCATGCACACCGAGTTCACCGGCCGGATTCCAGAGCGAGTCCAAGGAAATCGTTTTCGGCACGGTGTCGAGAAAGCTTACCGTGTCACTTATAACCATTGGCATAAAAAACACGACGATGGCCGAAATAACAGCGGCAATACAGAGATATATGCAGATGACCGCAACAATGCGGTGAAAATGATACCTCTTGAGTCGACGAATGATCGGTTCGATTGCCGAAGCCAGGACCACGGCGGCAAGTATTACCAACAACACATCGGACATGTAATAGAGCACGGCCAAGACGACAAGTATGCCGAAAAAGCGGATGATCGTTCCGGTGCTGATACTGAAATGCATATCGCGTGATGAGGTGTCCATAGCTGTCAGTATATGTATAGTAGCATATCGCTATCTATCAACAGTAAAATGTGTTTTGAAAACGGACTCGTCCTTGAACTTCCCCACAACAGCCATATTGAGTCCTCTGTCGACAAAAATCTGCCGGGCCAGAGCCTGAATGTCAGCTGCCGTCACCTTTCGTATGCGGGACAGAAGTTCATCGGGCAACTCTATTTTTTTCTTGAGCGTCTCCTGGAAACCGGCGTATTCGGCGCGAGCTTCGGATGTTTCGAGCTCAAGCAGCGTAGTCCCCGAAATATAATCCTGTGCTTTTTTGAGCTCCGCGTCGCTCACCAGCTCATCTTTCAGTTTCTTGATCTGGCCCAGAACCTCCTTGACGGCTTCAGGAACTCTGCCATTGTCCACGCCGGCAGAAACAGTCAAGTCGCCGTGGTCAGTATTGGGGTTATGCGACGAACGTATGTAATAGCACATGCCCAGCTGATCGCGCAGACGCTCCCAGAGGCGCGAACTCATGCCGCCTCCGAGGATAGTTGAAAGCACTTGAACGGCGGGCAGGCGTTCATCCAATAACGGAAATGTGCGAAAACCAATAACGAGATGCGTTTGATCCGTCTCCTTGTATTTGAGCGCAATGGCCGGAGCCTCTTGAACATCGCGTACGGGAGTCTTTCCTATTTTTGGCGAAGCTGACATGCCGCCGAAGGACTGGGACACCTCCGCTTCGATGCGCGCGCCATCAAATGATCCGGCAATGACAACCGTTGTCGCCGCCGTGACATAATGAGCTCGCCGATATGCGACCAGCTGCTCGCGGGTATAGGAGCGGACCCGCTCTTCAGTGCCCGCCACATTCCATCCCGCTGGCTGATCTCCGAACAAAAGCGAAGTGAAGAGATCCTGCACATCCCGCTGGGGCATATCCTGATACATGCGCAGCTCCTCGATGATGACGCCCTTCTCCTTCTCCATATCTTCTTCATTGAGCAGCGGGTTGAGATACAGGTCGGAGATAATATCCAGCGCACGGTCAACGTGATTGGCGCTGACTTTGGCATAATAGCCGGTATATTCCTGTCCGGTGAAAGCATTATAGTTTGCTCCCAGACCATCGAGCTCACGCGATATGTCGGTGGCTTTTGGGCGGCGCGGCGTGCCTTTGAACACCATATGTTCGAGAAAATGCGAGATGCCGTTGATCTCCTTGGTCTCGTATTCGGAGCCGGTCTCGACCATGACCAATACCGTCACGGACGGATTGTCGTTCATGGGGATGGTTATGAGGCGGAGACCATTGGCAAGGATGGTTTTGGTGAATTGCATACTGGATGTTACGAGAGATTAAATACCCGCTTTTTTAAAATAGCGTATGAGTTCCTCTTCGGACACCCTCTCCTGCTCCCCCGTATCACGATTGCGCACGGTCACGCCTGCACCTTTTTCGATAGTATCAAAATCAACAGTCACACAAAATGGCGTGCCAATCTCATCTTGACGGCGATAGCGTTTACCGATGTTGCCGTTGTCGTCGAAGACGACATTGCCGAATTCTTTTTTAAGCATAATGAACACCTCACGAGCTTTTTCGACTAGTGCCGGTTTGTTCTTGAGGAGCGGCGAAACACATGCGATGTAGGGAGCGACCCTAGGAGGGAACTTCAGAAAGACCCGCTTCTCCCCTTTTTCATCTGCAACTTCGCGATAAGCAGAAACGAGAAGTGCCAGAATCGACCGGTCAACACTCACTGTCGGTTCAAGCACATGGGGAATATATTTCTCCCTGGATTCTTCATCAAAAACTTCCATTGAAATACCAGAAAACTTCTGATGCTGGGCGAGATCATAATCACCCCTGTGAGCAAGACCAGTGAGCTCTTTAGTGCCGAACGGGTATTCAAACTCGAGGTCAACGGTTTTTTTGCTGTAATGCGCACGAGCGGTATCTGGGTGTTCCTGAGGATGCAGTTTTGAGACATCTACGCCAATACTCTGAAGCCATCGCTTCTGTTCTTCCAGAAACTGATCAAACAATGGTTCCCAGGCGGTCTTGGGATGAATAAAGTATTCAAATTCCATGATCTCAAACTCGCGAAGACGGTAGATAAAATCACGCGGAGTAATCTCGTTGCGGAATGCCTTACCGAGCTGCGCGATGCCAAATGGTATTTTGGGTGAAATGGAATCAAGAACATTCTTGAAATTAACAAACATGCTCTGTGCTTCTTCGGGACGCAAATAGGTAGAAGTGGCCGTCTCGGCGACAGCGCCCATTTTCGTTTCGAGCATCAAATTGAAGGTGCGCACATCAGAAAGCGGGTTACCTTCCGGACTTTTGAGTTTCAGTTCCTTAATCTTGTAATCCATTTCGGATACTGTCAGCTCATCGGCGTCCACACCAGCTTCCTTCAGAAGGTGGTCAGCACGATAGCGTTTTTTTGTCTTGAGGTCATCAACAAGTGGATCAATAAATTCTGAGGTATGCCCAGAAGCCTCCCACACCTTTGGGTGCATAAGTATGGGCGTATCGATGAGGTACATATTCTCCCGTGATGTCACGAAAAAATGCAACCAAGAGTTCTCGATATTCTTTTTGAGGAGAGACCCGAGGGGCCCATAATCATAGGTACCTGCCAATCCCCCATAAATCTCCGACCCTTGGAAAATAAAGCCCCTGCGTTTGCAGAGAGCAATAAGTGACTCCATAACACCGGGCTGACCTTCTTCATTCGTTAGTTCTTTACTTCTTTCCTTTTCTTTAGACATAGGGCCATTCTATACCAAATTATGGAAAAACAAAAATGCCGGCACGCCTCGCCCAGTAAACCTGTAGGCAAAGACGTGCCGACTGGAGCTGGGTGATGCTCCTTACCGCTACCCCAAAAAATGAACAAAATCGACAGCGTACTCGCTCCGTGCTGTAGCCTAAACCTTGGTGCGGCTTTTGACCGAGGCATGCGGAGCGAGTCGCTGAAGAGGGATGGCTGCCAAACCACAGCCGGCGGTATCGTATCGGGAGGGTTATGAGCCCGTAGCCCGACGGACCGACTGTCCCTTTTGTGGGCGCGTTACGACGACCGCGCCAGGGTGTCCATGTGCCCCAAGACACAACCCGTAAGTCCCTACGGGTACCTATGAACGGACACCACATCTCAATGAAAACTATCAGTAGAGTATAAGAAGCACACAATGAAGTCAAGCAGGCTGATCAGGTGGCTATTTCACCCAGTAGGTGAAATTACTATTTCACCACCGTCGCCTGTCCTTCTCTATACGCAGGGTCAGTACTAAAGCGTGTCGTCAAATATTCTTGCTGACTCTGCAACTGGGCCCCTGTAAAATTATCAACTGCCGTCAGTGTCGCCTGATTGACCAAGGTCGGTGACTGGTCAACCTGATTTATGCTTGGTTGAAATGAAATCTGGAAATTGACCTCGCGCCGGCGGGAAGAATTAAGCGTATAGGTACTGATATTGCCGATGTCCCAGGTGACCAGACCACTATCTTCGTCGTAGGTAACCGCTTCAGCTGATGGATTGACGGCTTTCAGCCACTTCACATACGGAGGCAGGGTGGCGGTGACTCGGGCGTTGCCGACAGCACTGGTCGTATTGTCGACGGTCCAGACAACTGTATACGTCGTCGGCTGTTCAATCTTCGGCGGAACCTGTCCGGTATTCACGAACGGCCCCGTGGTGCGCACAATGCGGCCAGTCAATGAAACATTAGATGAGACGCGTGTGGTCCGCGACACGGCCGACGCCAAACTCTGCGGCACATTTGATTCCTGCGTACGATTTCCCGAGACGCCAGCGGTGACGATGACAGTAGGATTGACCACCGGACTTGACGCGGTACTCTTGTCCTTGGGCACAAAACTAAAGGAAACCGTGCCACTTTCCCCCGCGCCTATCGAAGCAAACTCCGGCGTTGTTTTTTGGTTCCAAACGATTTGGTTGCTGGCCGAGTCAAAATATCCCTGGTCAGGCTGGACCGCCGTTTTGTCATAGGCTGATCCGTCGAGCTTGGCGGTAATGACCATATTCGAAACCGACGTCGGCAAGTTGTTGAACCACGATATCGTCACGCGCTCATTTTGCCCGAACTGTCCGATAAAGTCATCCGGCGACGTATCATTATCAATCCCGATACCCAAGGAAATAAACGGCTTCTGGATCGTCATGGCCTGTTCGACCGACATATACTGGGTCCCTATGGCTTTTGGATCGGTCGAGCTCTGGGCACCGGCAGCAAACCTAAAGACGCGAGTCTCGCTGTCTTCGCCTTGGACTTTGCCTTTGATCGTCACTATTCGCTCGCCGCCGGGCGGTATATCCCCTATCTTCCAGGTCATGTTGTCGGAAAGCGGTTTGATGCTCGCTGAAACAAAGGTGAATCCGAATGGATAGTTGCCCTTGAGAATGACATTTTTGAGGATATCGGCTGAATTTGATTTGAGGCTGATCTTCGTATCAAACTCCTGGCCGGAAGTAATCTCCTTGAACGACGAAACAGTCAGCAGAATCGGCGATGAATTTATCAGCACGTCGTATGAGGTCTTTTTTGTAAAGAGCGTGGTTGACCCTTTCACCTTATACGTCACGGTGGCGACGATCTGTTTTTGGAGATTTTCCTCGCCGAACATGATGGCGCCCACTGTTTTCTTGGCGGAACCGCCGGCGGAAATATCGCCGAGCAATTCGCGAAAGGTCTTCAGCTCCTGGGTCGAATCAGCGGGATTGGTCGTACCCGCTGGAAAGTCGACGGCCAAGTCGGCGGATTCGAGATCGACGTTGTTTTTATTGGTTACCTGAATGTCAAATGACACGGGCGCCCCTCCCGGAATGGAGACCGGTCCGCTTATATCTATGGAAATATTATCCGCTGAAATGAGGTTGGATCCATTGAAAAAAAGATATACGCCGATGCCCACGGCAATAAAGCAGAATATCAGCGACCCTATGAGAAATTTGGTGAAAAATGACATGGAGTGATCTTCGTAGCGCTTGTTCAACGTGGTCGGATCGATTGCCGCCGGCTTCGTTCCCCAATCCGTACTGACAGTGTTTTCAGTCGGAGTAAAGCGAAGTTTGCGCCGCGTGCGCACATCCGGCGACGATCGCGAGTACAGCGACTTCTTCAGTTCCTCAATGCGATTTTTTTCATCTGCTGGGGGCACATGCTTTATTTTACTATACTTTGAGGTTATAATGAATGCGAACCGAACCAAGGAAAAACTATGGTACAAAAAGCTCTACCTCTCATTCTCGCCCGAATCAAGCCGGCATTCCCCCAGGTTAACTACGCACAACCTGGCGACATTTCAGCCGCTACCGCGGCTGATGAATGTGAGCGGGTGCTGGAAGAAGCCGATGCTGCAGAATCAAGACGGCTTGACCGCCACAAGCGCTCCGTCAACCTCGCCGAAAACAGCGACTGGGCGAAGTTTTTGTGGGCAGCCGACTAGGCTTTGACTGCAACTACGGCATTGTTTCCGCACGTCTGGAGGACACCCCGCACTTTGCGTGCGGGCATTTTTTATAGATGACTTTCCTTGAGTGCCTTATTTATATGCATATTCACTGTTTTCCGACGCGTCGACGCCTCGTCAATCAATGAAAAGGAGAATGGTTCGGTGGAAAATTTATCTTCAATTCCCCTGTCGGCGCCGATATAGCCGAGCAGTTTCAAGATGCGAAAAACTACCAGTGACTCGCATGTCTGAAAGTGCTTTGGAGATAGCGAATGGGCGGCGAAAATAAAGCGGGCCGCAGATTCTATTTCCATAAAAAGTTCGGGATGAGTCTCTTCGCCTTGGAGCAACCGGCGCAGGAGGAGCGCGATGCGACCAATCAGTTCCTGCGCAGAATTCGAAGCGACTGCTTGTTGATCACTTCGTGTCCGATAGGCTGCCCTATCACCATGTCCGCCTCGCCGCGGTAATTCATCCGCACTCGTCAGCCGCCACAACTCTTTGCCGCGCACAAACGAAAACTCGCCGAAAGAATATTCCTGCGTGTGGTACCGCAACTTCGATTTTTCCAGACGAATACCCTGCGCAATAGCCCGCACCAAGCCCAAATCCCGGGTGAATATCGAAAGCAACTTGCCCGCCTCTCCCGAAGGTCGCGACTCGATAATAAAACCGGGGGTTGTATGAATGGCGTACATGTTACAAGCCGAGCTTGAACGGAATATCACCAAGCAGAGTTGGTTCTCCGGCGACCGTACCAAATCGGACTTCAGAAATACCGCAGGCCGCCTTGAGCTGTGCCTCATTTGTATCTATGAGCTTTCGCCCCACTCCATCAGTTTCGACAGTGAGCATGGCTCGATCTCCCACATTCAAACCGTGCGCCTTGCGCAAATCTTGAATCAAGCGCATCAATTCACGGATAGTACCCTCTTCCTTGAGAGCTGGTGTTATCGCAGTGTCGAGCTCTACCTCTTTTTCAATTGAGGCACCCAGCGCAACCGCCTTCACGTTGACTTCATCCTGCACCAAAGCTATGAGTTCAGTTGAAAGCGAATCAACGACACCCTTTTTGATGTGTAGTGCGGCGAGAGGCTGTCGAACATTAATCTTTGTAGACATGCGCGCTTCGAGTCCCTTGGAACAAACGGATCGCACTATGTCCATATCGGAAATAAGTTTTGCATCAACCTTCCCTGCCACTGGCCATGCTTCTAGATGTACGCTTTCCAAAGCTCCTCCTGCCTCACGGTATACATGCTCAGCAAAAAATGGAGTAAACGGGGCCATAACTTTTGCGAGTGTGATGAGTATATATCGAGTCGTCTCAACAGCCGCAGCTTTGTCCTGCGCGTCCTCGGCCTTGAAGCGATCACGTGAGCGACGCAGATACCACTGTGACAAATCAGCAATAAAATCACGAATCGCACGTGTAGACTCAAAGAATTTATATGCATCCAATCCGCTCGTGACTGTCGAAATAACCTGGTCCATTCTCGAAATTATCCAACGATCAAGTACGTGATGTGATTGTGTTTTTGTAGTTTGAAGTTTGGAGTCAGAAGTTTGAGCATATGTCTGATAGAACGTCAGCACATTGCCGGCCAGGTTGAAGACCTTTTTTACCATTTCATCAACAGTCTTTTCATCAAAGTTTTTTGAATCTCCCGGCTGGTTGACTGAATACATCCAGAAACGCAGTGCATCAGCCCCGTACTTGTCCATCATGTCCCACGGGTTGACCACGTTGCCAATAGACTTGCTCATCTTTTTTCCTTGGGCATCAAGCACATGACCAAGACAAATGACATTTTTGAATGCCTTGCCTTTGCCCATAAGTACACCGATCGCATGCAGAGTATAAAACCATCCGCGCGTCTGGTCGATGGCTTCTGAGATAAAATCAGCTGGATATGGAAATACTTTTCTCTTGAACAACCCCCTCTTTGGTGTATCAAACGGATAATGATCCTGCGCAAATGGCATGGCCCCCGAGTCGAACCACACATCCATCACTTCTTTGACGCGAGACATTGTCCCACCGCACGAACATGGCAAGGTAACCGCATCAATATGCGGCCTGTGCAAATCAACCTCATAATCCGAGTTATGTGGAAGAATGGTGTAGTTGATCGGGGCGATCTCTGCATTATCCAAGAAAAATCCTCTGCCGGTCTTGAGTATGGTTGATTCCTGCTGAGTCGCTCCGAGAGCAGCACAAGTGAGCATCCACAACGGACTGTCATGACTCACGATCAATATGCGCTTTCCTTGATGCTTACTCTCAATTTCTTCAAGAAATGCTCCAACACGCTTCTTGATATCCATGCGACTCTCCACTCCATGGGTGGTCGAGGTAAAGAAATTACCGTTCGCCGAGGCAATATGAGAAAATTCTTCAACCGGCTTACCTTCGAGCTCACCCATACCCATCTCACGGAGGCGATCATCGGTCAAGATAATAGACTCAGACAACTTGCAGACTTGTGCAAATAATTTGGCGGTTTCCTGTGCGCGCGCCAGAGGAGAACAGTAGATAACATCAACTGAGCCTTTGAACTTCCTGGCTGACATGAGCACCTCCTCTATTCCCCGCGGCGTCAGATGGTAGTGCTGATGTGGATCAGAGCTCACAATATTCTGAACATTTTGCTCAGCCTCACCATGTCGCATGCAAAAATATTCGTTGCGAGATTTCTTTGTAATCTCTTCAATAGAGCCAACTACTTTTTTGCCATGACATGTATTACATATCCATATTGGCAACGGTGTTCCCCAATAGCGTTCACGGGATATTGCCCAATCTTTGACCTCCTTTAACCATTCACCAAATCGTCCCTCTTTGATATGCGACGGCTCCCAATTGATCCCTTCATTTTCTCGAATGAGATCCTGGCGCAATGATGACATCTTGATGTACCACGAATCACGCGCAAAATAGATGAGAGGGGTCTTGCATCTCCAGCAAAATGGATAGCTGTGCTCGTGTTTCTCTTTATGAAACAGGAGGCTACCCGTCGGTCGGTTGGCGAGATCCTTTATAATATCGACAGCGGTTGCTTCGTCGCGAACAAACTTTCCCGCGAGAAATCCCGCCTCTTTTTTGAACGTTCCATCATCGTTAACGAGATGATACTTTGGCAAACCAACCTTGGTTCCCAAATCAAAGTCATCTTGGCCATACATAACTGCAGTGTGAACGATGCCCATACCATCGGTGGTAGTGACGAAATCGGCCGCATATACTTTGTACGCATTCTCCATCTTGTCTTTTTCTGCACCAGCGATGTTGTCTTTCAAAAAAGGATACAGTGGTTCGTACGAAAGACCGACGAGAGATTCACCTGTCACTGTTTCGATAATTTTTGCATCTTTGAATTGTTCGGTGAGTGCCGCCATACGATCCTTGGCCACTATGTATTTGTCGGTGCCCAGTTCAACTTTCACATATTCAATCTTCTTCCCTACCGCCAATCCCACGTTTCCCGGAAGAGTCCACGGAGTCGTCGTCCACGCCAAAAGAAATGTGTTCTCTTGCCCAACAACTTTGAACTTGGCAGTCACCGCCAAATCTTTTACATCCTGATATCCTTGGGCCAATTCATGTGAAGACAGACCGGTACCACAGCGAGGACACCACGGAACAACCTTGTAGTCCTTGTAGAGCAAATCTTTGCGGTCAACCGTCTGTACGATATTCCACAATGATTCGATATATGAAGATGTGTACGTAACATACGGATCCTTGAGATCCACCCAATATCCCATGCGGTTGGTAAAATCCTCCCACTCGTGGACATACTGCCAGACGCTCTGTTTACATTTTTCATTGAACGCGCCGATGCCATAGGTCTCAATCTCCTTTTTTGACTTGAGTCCAAGCTCTTTTTCTACCTGTAGCTCAACGGGCAGACCATGGGTATCCCAGCCCCCTTTGCGGCGCACATGGAAACCTCGCATTGTCTTGTAACGAGGGATAGCATCCTTGAAGGCTCGGGCTTCGAGATGGTGAATACCAGGACGTCCATTGGCTGTTGGTGGACCTTCAAAGAACACGAATTCCGGACGACCCTCGTTTTTCTTGAGTGTTTTATGGAAAATATCCTTGTCTTTCCAAGAAGATAGGATGCGCTCCTCGCGCTCGGCATGGGGTGATTTCATTGCGCTATTCTAGCATTTTTTACGGTTTTGAGAATAAAAAGAACCGGAACGCTGAGACAAGCGCACCGGTCTGATTCGGTTTGAAGCATTACTACGTAACAACAAGGCGAGCGTCCTTTTGGAGATCAACGCGGGCTTGACGCGCATACTCATAAACCTCTTCAGCAATGAATCGACATGTCTCCTCACGCGATTGTCTAGTAGCCCTCTCTGCTAACGAACCAGTTTCTGGCACATCTGGATACATGGTCATGCGGATTGGAACATCAAGCCCTTCGCCGCTAACCGCAACGCACTGAAGAAAAACGTCGCCGGTAATTTGACCGAGTGTCTCGGTAGGCACATAGACCGTCAGTTGCGCAGAGTATTCAAAGTCGCCGCACCCAGGGACACCGAACACAATCCGAACACAAAACCTTTCGCCCCATGTTGAGAAAAAGAAACCCTCTCGTGGCAACGGGGTGCGTGGATCGAGCTGCGGTTCGAGATTTTTGACCACCATCAGACAATACACCGCACGAAGAATTTCAACATTGCTTGCATTCATAGGTCACCTCATTGGTTGTACACTGAACAGTTGCATACAATCTACCACCATCTATCACAAATGCAATAGTAGCAAGTGAACTACATTTTCTTTGGAACCTTAATGCCCAAGAGCCACAATCCATTCGTCATCGTGGTTAGAAACGCTTGAGCAAGATCCAGCCTGTATGAAGTAAGCGGATCATTCTCGACAATAATCTGATTTGAGGCGTAATAACTATTGAATGCGCCAGCAAGCGCAATCAAATAATTGGCTACTGTCTGCGGCGCATACTCTGCTCGAGCTCGCTCGACAATGTCAGGAAACCTAGAAACCAACTTTTCCAATAACGTCACTGAGTCTGGTACTATTTGCCCTTCTCCTTTCTTCCTGCTTCCTGCTTCCTGCGTCTTACCTTTTTCCAATACTGCCCCCGCTCTCACCGCCGCGTACTGCAGATATGGACCCGAATCTCCTTCAAATGAAATAGATGCTGACGAATCAAAGATAACATCGCTACCCACTGCTTGGCGTAGAATACTGTACTTGATTGCGCCGATTGCAACCGCGTTGGAAATATCTTCTTTTTCTTCAGTCGTAAGTTCGCGCTCTGCAATTTTTTCAGTAACAAGCGCTTTGATGTCTGACAGCAAGGCTTCAGCAGTAATAACCTTCCCTGTTCGAGACGACATTTTTCCAGAAGCGAAACGAAGCATGCCATGACCAATATGTTTACTCCTTACGCCAACATTTTCATCAATGAGGGTAAGGGCCTTGAGAACTACTCTGAAGTAATCATTCTGCTCGTTGGCAGTGACAATAATGGACTCAACCGCATCGGGATACTGTTTGAATTTCGTCACGTTGAGGCCCATTTCCTTGGTCTCGTAGGTTGGCAACCCGTGAGAATTGATGAAGACGCGAGTATGCAGCCCATAATCTTCTCCTTTAAATATGACCGCCCCTTCACTTTCTTGGAATACTTTTCCAACATGTGAACGAACGATCTGGAGACCAATAGGGGCCATGGCACTTTCGTAAAGATACCCGTTGAACGTCGTGCCCAGAGTCTTGTAGAGAAGTTCAAAATGTTCCAAGCTCCACGACCTTCCTTTCTCGTACAATGCATTCACCTCGTCATCCGTTTTCTCGTAGAGAACTTTGTTAAGCACATCAATCTCAATCTTTGCAGATGGATCCTGATCATACGCACCAGTTCCCTCGACGTACATTTTTCCCAAAAAATCTGTCTTAGCTTGAATAGCAGAACTATCTGACGGAACTTCATTGAGATGCTTTTTCATGGCCCAAATAGACTTTGCGATATGGAGACCGATATCGGACGGGTAACACAGGCGAACAACCGTAGCACCCGATCCTTCGATAAGACGTGACACGGATTCACCAATAGCATTCGACATTAAATGGCCGATGTGGAACACCTTAAATGTATTTGGATCTGTATATTCAACCATGACCTTCTTGCCAGCATCAGCTTTCCCCCATCCATACTCCGCGCCTCCCGCGACGATGTTCACTATTTCCTGGGCAAAAACTTTTTCCTTGATCTTGAAGTTAATGAATCCCGGGCCAGCCACAGAGACTGATTGGATACAGTCAGGCGCAACCTTCTCGAATGCCGCAACAATCTTCTCGGCCAGCACTTGTGGCGCCAATTTGAGCTGTTTTGCATATACCATGGCCGCGTTGCAGGAAAAATCACCGTGTTCAGCGTTTTCTGGGTATTCAAGCCTAACAACTGGATCTGCTATACCCAGGCTTTTGAGGGCTAATTTCAGGGCCTTTTCGAGGGTTTCTTTCATGGACGTATTGTAGCAAATAAGCTGGAGATATCACAGGAATTTGACATTCATGCCAAAATGAACTATGATGCGTCCAGAGCATGCACTAAGAACGGTACCGACGACAGCTAGGTCCGCACGACTAGCCGAGGTAGAGAGGCCCTGTGATCATGATCATGCCCACAGTGCTCATGTGTATTCTGTCCGCCACATAGTGGCCATGCAGAAAGATTACAATCTGTTCCTCCAAGAACTCTTCAATGCCATGGCGGCGCCGAAGAAACGATTGCTATCTGCCATCCTCGCCCCCACCCTTTGCACTTTATATCCGGGGGTCCGTTCTGAATTTCAAGGCGCGAACTTCTGTTCGCGCCTTTTCTTTTTCCAAACAAGTGAATCGTGGAAATATGTTTGCCGTTATTTTCCCTGAACGTTCCGAAGAATCGCATCCATCTGCGCCGCAATCCTTTTGAAATCTTTTTCCTTTCGTCCACGAGTGGTCTCTGCGGCTGTACCCAATCGAATGCCAGATGGGTCAGCCGGCGGTCGCGTATCAAATGGAATCGCGTTTTTGTTTACAATAATACCCGCTTTTTCAAGCGCATCACTGGCAACTTTTCCAGGAACAGCGCCGGCGCCCTGTGCATTTTTCACACCATTCATCCATGTGTCGACAAGTATAAGGTGCGAATCGGTTCCACCAGAAATTATCTTCCAACCTTTGTGCCTCAATTCTTCGGCTAAAACTACTGCATTTCTCTTGACCTGCGCTGCATATTTCTTGAATGCAGGTGACGCTGCTTCTTTGAGCGTTACAGCGACTGCCGCAATCTGATTGATGTGTGGTCCTCCCTGCAATCCAGGAAAGACTGCCTTGTCTATCTTTTTGCCGAGTTCACGTGCGTCAATCCTGGTGAAAATGAGTGCCGCACGAGGACCACGGAGAGTCTTGTGAACGGTCGTGGTAACAACATCCGCATATTCGAACGGTGAAGGATATGCCTTGCCCGCAATCAAACCGGCAATATGTGACATGTCTACCATGAAGAGCGCGCCACAGGCGTCAGCAACCTCGCGCAACTTCTTGAAATCAACAATGCGAGGATATGCCGTGTAACCACCGACGATGATGGCCGGCTTCTCTCGTAGAGCAAGCTCTTTTAGCGCCGCATAATCGAGCAACTCCGTATCCTTATTCAAACCATACGGAACTTGAGTCCAAAACTTTCCACTCGCAGATACTTTGTGGCCATGAGTAAGGTGACCGCCGTGATCAAGTGACATACCCATAATCCTTCCCTCCTTTGGAACAAGTCCAACATACACAGCCATGTTTGCTGGTGAACCTGAGAGGGGTTGGACATTGACCTGCCACTCCGCAGGTTTGAGCCCAAATAGTTTCAATGCGCGTTCAATACAGAGTGACTCAACCTTGTCGACAATCTCATTGCCACCGTAATAACGCTTGCCCGCATATCCTTCTGCGTATTTGTTGGTGAGTTCAGAACCGAGAGCCTCAAGTACGTCTTTTGAAACGTAATTTTCTGAGGCAATAAGGTTGATAACTTTTTTCTGACGATTTTTCTCCGCTTCAATAAGTTTCTTAATCTGTGTGTCTTTCATGGGAATAAATGAAAATAATAATCGCGCAGTCAATCTGAAAAAAGTCTAGACGAATGAGGACCAAATAGATCTGTAGGTGGTGGTAAGCATGGGAGTATGTAAAAGCATTCTAGCAAAGAAACCGGTTAAATAAAAAGTCCGCCGGCACCCCAGGGGCGACGGCGGACGACTGACGTGCGGCATGAGGCCGCTCTTACCACAACGGCTCGGATAGGTCGAGCCAACAAACTCCCCAAGTCCGATGGCTATCGTCCAAGGGGAAAAATGGGGGTCAGGAGCTACGGTTACCAGAAACGCATTGTGGATCCTCCAACATTCAGCGACTGAAGACTTTCATGCTGATGTCTTTGAATACAATGTTGGAATCCTCGAACTCCGCTCCTGCCCCGAGACTACCGTAGGCAGCACTTTACTCCGCTCCGATTACCAGACACCGAGATCTTGCGATCATTAGTAGGTGCGCATCGCTCCTAGCTTGAGAGGCCGCGAATCGGCCCGCCAGGAATCACTTAAGATAATAGGTACTTCGTAACACAACCTTGTGCAAACCGCGGCTACATTACCACACTTGGTGGATTTACTTTTTGCCACCCATTAAGGCTAGGGGGCGCATCCGGTGATGAAACCTGAAACTTTGCCACAGCAGGTTTAATCCCGCTTGGAATCGTACATAGGCTTCATCGCCACATTGTTGTCAATAAGCCGTCGCATTCGTTTTCTGCTTCGACTAGAGCCAAACAGCGCTCTGTGGACGAGATTACTCTCTTTCTATAATCTTGTCAAGACCTATATCAATTCGCGTATTTTGGCCACAAAATCACTCTTAACTTTCTCAAGGGGCTGATTTGCATCAATAACAATATGCGGGACCTTCTTGAAAAATTGTAGATACCCTTCCCTAACCTTCTCATGGAACTCGATCTCTCGGTCATCAAAATGGTCATATTGTTTTCCTTGGAGCAATGACTGATTGCGTGAGCGTGCACGACGTATTCCTTCCTTTGGTTCAACATCAAAGAAAATATAAAGATCTGGCTTTACCTCCAAACGTTCGCGGAGGAGCCAAAAGAGTTTATCGAGAGCGCCCGCAGACTGAGCCCACACTTGGTAGGTATAGGAAGAAGCATCAAAACGATCGGCAATAACTGGTTTCCCCGAGTTCAATGCAGGAACAATGGCCCGAGCGGTATTATCAAAACGTGCGGCAAACATGAGGCACAAAGTCGTCTCCGCAGGAGTTCCTTTGGCAAGGGGATTCTTGAGAGTCACATCACGAATAACTTCCGCGTACGGTGACCCGCCCGGCTCACGCGTGGTGATAATAGCATCTCCCAATTCTTCTTTGAGCGCCATCAACACTGACGACTTACCTGATCCTTCCCCGCCCTCAATAACAATGAATGGTGGTTTCTTCTTGATGAACATGAGAGGTGAAATCATAGCAGTGTGGCGGGATTATAATAAACGGTCATTGCTTACCGGTACTTCCAAATCGGCCTTCGCCGCGTGATGTAGTTGATAATTCCTGGACTTCAGTCAGCTTTGCTATAGCAACAGGGAAAATAACAAGTTGAGCAATCTTGTCGCCTTTCTTTATATGATACGGCTCACTTCCCAAGTTGATCAGGTTCACATTATATTCACCGCGATATCCAGCATCGTAGACACCGCCCATGGAGTGGACACCACCATTTTTTGGCAGACTTCCCTTATCTTTGACTATCGCAGCATACCCTTCACCAAATTCGAGTGCAAACCCCACAAAGAAAATGTAGCGCTCACCTGGTGCAAGTATTTTGTCTTCGAGAGAAAATAAATCAAGACCAACATCGCCTGGATGGGCGTATGTTGGTAGTTTGGCTTCTGGTTTGAGTCGTTTGATGCGGAGTTCCATGGTTCGTCTGATGTGGTCGTACTTATTTATGCGAACTCGTACCAGATCCTCGTTGGAATTGCTCTTTGGCACCCTCCATCAGGTACACATTCTTGATACCTGCCGCAATCATGGCATCCCAACACGGTTTGCAGCACCACCAATGGCCCCAATGATAGAGGTCAGCACCAGTAATGTCGCCGTACTTACTTTGCGCACGTTTGATAGCGCGTGGCTCCGAATGAAGCTTGGAGGAAGCGCACCCTGGACATATCCAATACTTCTGGCCGGTCGGAATCTTGAAAAATCGACGGACACAAAATACTTCACGATGGAATTTCATCAGCCTCTCACTTTTGAGAGCTGACTTATTGGAAGCAGCCCCAAGTATTTTTCCATCCTTCACAATCACTGCGCCTGTCGGATGCTGACGATCCGTGGACTCAGCAAGAGTCACGCGCTTGGTCTCCGCCATAAATGGATTGGTAATCGGTACGTAGATGAATGACCTTCCTTCAGGAAGATACGGGTAATCGGTTTGCATTTGGATACGTTAATTGGTTATGCGCAAGGTTGTTCAATGCTCATCTGATTATATATAATTAACTGGCAATGACAAAGTTTGACGAGATATATCAAAAGATGGTGCGAGATATTATGACCACTGGCATCCACGAATTCAGTGAGCGTACGGGATATGATACAAAAGCTATTCCCGGCATGCATTTTACGACTGACATCGAAAAAGACGGCTTCCCTATTTTGACCCTTCGTAAGATTCCCATAAAAATGTTCGTTGCTGAACAGGTCTGGTTCATATCTGGAGCACGCAAACCTGAGATTTTTTTGCGCGACTATACTAAGATTTGGGATCTCTTCACCAATCCAGGCGATGTTGTCACCGTCGCCTATGGATATCGTTGGCGCAAACATTTCGGACGTGACCAGCTCGGACTTCTCATTGATTTACTCCAAAAAGAGCCAAGTTCACGACAGGGTGTCATAGTTACCTGGGACCCAGCCCAAGATGGCCTTTCATTGGCCAAGAAAAAGAATGTCCCTTGCCCCTACACATTCACCGTAAATATTATCGGGGGACGCCTCCATCTTCATAATATTATCCGATCAAACGACGTCATACTTGGCACACCCGCAGACGTCGCAGGGTTTGCACTTTTGCAGTGCATTCTTGCCCAAAGACTCGGCGTCAAACCTGGTATCTACTCACATTCAATCTCCAATGCACACATTTATAGCAACCATTATGCTGGCGCGGAGGAGATTATGAAGCGAACTCACGAACATGCACCCATCCGACTTGAACTTCCTGACAATGCCTTTGAAAAAGCCGAAAAGATGGACAAGGAGTTTGCTGACCAAGTAGTAGAAAATCTCACAAAGCAGTATAATCCTATGGATGCCATCACCGGTCTCAAGATTGCATTGTAATTATTTTCCTTATTCTTTCCATCTCCCTTTCAACTTCCATGTCCATCATCACCAAAAAAGATATCCTTGCCCGCGTCGCCGACGGTTCACTCACATTCAAACCTAACCTTGATAAATTCCAGCTCCAAGAACACTCCGTGGATTTGCGCCTTGGATTTACCTTCATGATTCCTAAAATGTGGCACATGACCGCCAAGGGTCGAGAGTCTCTCGACATCACGCACTTCGACAAGCGCAACCATGAATATTTCGAGGTAGTCGAGCTTGAGCAAGGTCAGTATTTTGAGCTTCTTCCACAGGAATACATCCTCGTTTCGACGCTCGAAGGTATCAAGATGCCAACTGATCTTATGGCCGTTCTCTATCCTCGCTCATCGACGAACCGCAAAGGCTTGTCCCTCGA
The DNA here is from genome assembly GCA_964619985.1 of uncultured Candidatus Saccharibacteria bacterium. Taxonomy (GTDB): domain Bacteria; phylum Patescibacteriota; class Minisyncoccia; order Phycocordibacterales; family PALSA-1337; genus C7867-002. Next base: position 403 of record CAZUII010000006.1, on the reverse strand, counting down.
CCTTACTGGTGTCATCGACGCAGGCTATGAAGGCCAGCTCATACTTCCTATTCGCAACAACACTCGATCACAGGCCATTCGCCTCTACCCAGGAGAGCGTCTCTGCCAAGTTGTTTTTGAAGAACTCAAATCAGAGGTGGTGCCACGACCAAGTAAATACCATCAAAAAGACATCATCGAGGGTGTCCTTATGGAGAAGAAAGAAGAAGTTGATCTCTTGGCCAAAGGAGATATCAAAGCACTGAAAGAACAGTTTAAGGTGTAGAGAACGCTCATGATCCGCGCATATATCATAGCCGCAGTCACCGCAGATGGTTTCATCGCTCGCGATGAGAAGCATTCAGCGTTTTGGACGAGCAAGGATGACAAGAAGCGTTTTGTCGAACTAACCAAACGAGCTGGT
>CAZUII010000005.1:0-21528 GCA_964619985.1 uncultured Candidatus Saccharibacteria bacterium | reverse complement strand
TGTTGTATTCCAGTTAATCATATCGTATAATGTAAAGCGCATTGGTCTAATATTGAGTGAAAAAGATGGGGCGCGTGGCGGGGGCTGGTGGGTGGGGTGTATCAAATTTAAGTACTTTAGTTAACTAAAGTGGCAAAATTCGGAGTGTGGAACCCTCAACCCTTATCATTAAGCTTTCCAAAGCCACGTTCTCTCATAAATCATAGTATAATTAGGACAATGAATTTGCGCCCCACCAACCTTATTTTATTTGTTGTACTTTTTATGGTTGCGACCTTGGTTTTCAGAGTACCTGAAATTCATGCTCAAGCCCTGACGCCCCAACAGAAAGCGCAACTTGAAGCAGAGCTTGCACAAGTGGAGGCTGAACAAAAGCAGGCAGAGGCAGACCTTTCTGCTGCGCAAGGCCAAAGCGCATCGCTCAAACGTGATATCACTGTTCTAGATGCCAAGATCAAGGTTGCCCAGCTCAATATCAAAGCGAAAAATTTGCTCATAGAGGGCCTGGGTAAAGATATAAAGAATAAAGAAACCGTCATTGTCGGTCTCGAAAATCGCATTGATCGCGGCAAGGATTCACTGGCCGCCATCATGCGCAAGACCAACGAAGCGGGGTCATATTCGTTGCCCGAGATGATTCTGTCCCAATCGACCGTGGCCGGTTTTTTTAGCGATCTCGATTCATTTCAGGCGGTTCAGGAAGGGCTGAAAACAACCTTTGAACAGATTCGCTCTGACAAGACCGAGACTGAAGCTCAAAAAGACGCTCTCGACAAGCGCCGCAATTCAGAGATGGACGCGCGCTACGCCATTCAACAGGAAGAAAAGAATATCAAAGCCGACGAAGCTGAAAAGCAGCGACTGCTCAATGTCAGCAAGAATAACGAAAAATCATATTCAACGCTTCTGGCTGACAAGCGCGCCCGTGCCGCGCAAATCCGAAGCGCCTTGTTCCAACTTCGCGATGCCAACCCGATTCCATTCGGAGATGCGTTAAAATATGCCCAGGCCGCCGCGGCGAAGACCGGCGTGCGGCCGGCATTTGTACTGGCAATATTGACTCAAGAATCGGCCCTCGGCGCCAACGTCGGCGCCTGCTATCTGACCAATGCGTCAACCGGCGCCGGTATCAACAAAAAAACCGGTGCTGTAGTATCGAATGTCATGAAGCCTGGGCGCGATGTGGAGCCGTTTTTGACCATCGTCAAGGCGCTGGGCGGCGATCCGTACAAACAGGTGGTCTCCTGTCCGCAATCTGTCGGCTGGGGAGGCGCCATGGGCCCCGCGCAGTTTATCGCTTCGACGTGGGTTCTTTTCGAGGATCGAATCTCCGGCAACTTGGGCATATCCGGCATTCCTGATCCATGGAATCCGGCGCACGCGTTCATGGCTTCGTCCATCTATCTTGGAGACCTGGGTGCTTCGAAGGGTACGTATTCTGCCGAGCGCAATGCTGCATGCAGATATTATTCCGGAAAATCGTGCAGCGCATCTTCTCTGGTCGCCAGTTATGGCAATCAGGTTATTTCGAGGGCAGATACAATACAAAGGACGATGATTGATCCGCTGCAGGGACTTTAGTATGAAGTATAGGTATAAAGTATGATGTATGAACCAAAGTCTAAAATTCACTCATTTAATGATCTTAAGGCTTGGCAAGAGGCTCATGCTTTAGTGCTGCTTATTTATAAAGCTACAGATTCTTTTCCAGATAAGGAAAAATTTGGCCTAACAAATCAATTGCGACGTGCAATTATTTCTGTTACTTCAAATATTGCTGAAGGATTTGGAAGGCAGTCCTCGAAAGAAAAAATACAATTCTATTACCACTCAAACGGATCTCTCCTTGAAATTAAGAGTCAATTATTTGCTGCGCGAGACCTGAAGTATCTCTCGGTAAATGATTTTGAGCAGCTCATGGCACAAGCTGATGTCTCCCAGGCACTTCTCCGAGGGCTTATGAAATCAGCCACGTCAAAAAAGTAAAAGTATAATACTTCATACTTTATACCTATACTTCATACCCTTTAAATAGTCAACAACACCGGTATCACCATCGGCCTCTTTGCCGTCTTTTGCATCAGAAACCTTGAGACCGTATCAGTCACCGTATCCTTCACAAAATCAAGATTGATTGGATTTTGGCCGCGGGTGGATTTTTCCACCGTATCTTTGATGAGGAGGCGTACTTCATGCAGGAGATCTTGTGACTCGCGCAGATAGACGAAGCCACGGGAGATGATATCGGGAGACTTTTTGAGCTTGCCGGTTTGGGCGTTCAAGATACCGAAGATGATGAAGATGCCGTCTTGCGCCAGCGCTTGGCGGTCGCGGATGACTACGTCCTGGACATCGCCCACGGAGAAACCGTCGACGAGTACCAAGCCCGAAGCAGCCCTTTCTTTCAATTTTACCAGCTTGGTGCCGCCGCCTTGAATCTCAATAACTGAACCGTTGTCGGGAATAACCACATCAGACTCGGCAAGACCGTTGGCTTCCTTGGCAATATCACAGTGCGCACGCAGCATGTAGTGATAGCCGTGAAGAGGCATGAAGAATTTCGGCTTGATGGCACGATGGATCCAGGCCGTTTCGTCGCGGTTAGCGTGGCCGGAAGAGTGCACGTCGGCGATGCGGTAGTGGAGGATCTTGGCGCCTTGGCGGGAAATATTGTCTTTCAACTTTTGAATCGGTCTTTCATTACCTGGAATGACTGACGAAGAAAGGACAACCGTGTCGCGCGGCGTGAGTTTGATTTTGGCATGCGTCTTGTTCGACATCCTGACCAAAGCGGAAAAATCATTGGCTTGCGCGCCGGTGGACAAAATGACAATGCGTTCCGGCGGAAAGTTTTCAATATCATCAGCCGTGATGAATGTTTCTTTTTTGGCTTTGACCAGGCCGAGCCCTTTACAAATTTCGATGTTCTGTTTGAGCGAGCGTCCTTCAACGAGAACTTTTTTACCGTAGAGCTCCGAGAACTCCACGATTTTGAGCAGGCGTTCAAGCAGGGAAGAGAACGTCGCGATAATCAGGCGGCCGGTCATATTTTTGATGATCATTTCCAGGTTCTTATGCACGGTTTTTTCGGGCAGGGAAAAGCCGGGGTTTTCAACATTGGTAGAGTCGGCCATGAGGATGAGGACCTTCTCGTGTTTGAAGGCACGCTCGTATTCGGCTACTTCCTGCTCCGTCGGCACGCCATCTATGTGATCGAGCTTGAGGTCGCCGGTATGTACGATGGAGCCGAAAGGCGTTTCAATGATGACGCCCATGGCGTCCGGAATCGTGTGGGTAACGGCGAAAAACTTGATCTTGAGTTTGCCGATGGTCAGAGTCTCATTTTTCTCGACAACCTTCATGTTGATCTTTGGTACGTGAGGAAATTCCTCCTGACGCTTTTGAATCAAAATCGAGGTGAGAAGGCGGGTGTAGACTGGCGGATTGCCGATGCGCGGCATGACATAGGGGATGCCGCCAATGTGGTCGAGGTGGCCGTGAGTGATGATGACGGCGCGGATTTTGTCCTGGCGCTCTTCCAGATATTTGGTATTAGGCAAAATGAAATCAATGCCCGGCGTGTCATCATCTTTGAACTGAAAACCAATATCAACCACGATGATATCATCGCCGTACTGGATGGCGGTCATGTTCTTACCAATTTCCTCGACGCCTCCCAGGGGAATGATGCGGATAGAGTCGGCGGCTAAGGCGGGTATGACATCGCCTTCACGGCGAACCATAGGTTTGGCGGGGCCGCGGCGCATCGGCTTGGCGGCGTCGGGTCGGATGATTTCCATGCGGGCGCCGGCGATATGTTTGACTGCGCCAGGGTGCTTGAGAGCCCCGCGACCAAGAACGACGCGGTGGCCATTCGGAGCGTGCAGGTGAGGCGTCTGGTGTTTCGCCGTTCCGGACGCGTGCGGGCCTGCGTCATTTCGCAGAGTGCGGGTCTGGTTCTGGTGCGGCCGGCGCTGAAACTTGAAATTGTTGTTCATACTATTATTTGTTAGTAAATAGGCTTATATTCCATACATCTTCGGTCTCCAGGTACCATTCCGGTACGTTGCTCCATCTGTCTGCGGGAAGCGTCATCGAGTTAATGCGTATGTTTTTGAGGGATTTGGGTACCGCATAGATGAAGTCGGGAGCATAGAGGAAGATGGCCGGTATATCAGTGCGGATGAGCTGATCGAATTGCGCATATTTGGCTGCCCGCGCATCTTCATCATTGGTTGTACGGATGGCATCAAGCAAGGCGTCAGCTTTGCCGTTTGCGTACATAGCTACATTGAGGCCGGGCGGCTTGCGTTGCGATGAGTGCCAAAACGCATACAGATCGCGGTCCTTGCCGATGACTTCTCCGAAAAGCAGGGCGTCGTATTTGCGGGTGCGGATGATGTTTTGGTAAAAATCCGTGCTCTCATATACTTTGACGGTGACATGCGCACCGAGGGCTGTCCAAGTATTTTGTACCAATTCCGCGGTCTGCTTGAGATCGGGTGAATCCACGGTATAGATATCAAATGCCAAGGTGGTGGTTCCCGTCTTGGCCCCTTTTTTGCTGTACACGCCGCCGATGTTCTTCCATCCATTTTTTTCCAAGAGCATCTGAGCTGCCTTGATCGGTGTCGTGCTTCCGGGAAGGGAGTTTTGCGGCGTCGATGAAATAAAAGGGACCGGACCGGCGAGAGGAGTGCCGTAGCCTTTGAGTACGCTCGCGATTAGCGCATTTCGGTCGAGGGACATGTCTAGCGCCTGGCGAACGATTTTGTCGCCGAATATCGGCGCCTGATCCTGATTCATGAATATGCTGAATATACGCGGCAGCGACGTTGAAATAACGGTGTATGCCTGCGCTGAATCGGCGGCAATCTTGTGGCCGGCAGCCGGCGACAGGCCGCTTACGCTGTCAATAGAACCTTGATCAAGCGCCGAAAGCGCGACATTTTCTTCGGGGAAGAAGTTGAAGATAATCGTCTTTATGTAAGGGGACTTGCCATAATATTCGCTCGATGGCACGAGCGTGTACTGCGTCGGTACGCCGCCATTGTCACGGGCAATGCTCGAAAGGCGATATGGTCCGGAGCCGATCGGCTCGATATTGTATTGGCTGAAGATAAATTGGTCATCGCCGACCGAGCCCCAGATATGTTTTGGCAGAATGCCGATAGTGGTGTTGGTGAGAAATGGACTGTATGGCTGTTTAAGTACGAATTGTATCTCGGTCGGAGAGATGACTTTTACCGTCACATCCGTCCAATCGACGCGGCGGGGACTTTTGATGGCAGGGTCTTGAATTTTCTGGATGGTAAACGCGATATCCTCGGTAGTAAGAGGACTGCCGTCATGGAAGGTAAGATGCGGCTGGAGTTTGAAGGTGTAGATCAGTCCGTCGGCCGAAATAGTGTATGACTGCGCCAGGTCCTTCACGATGGCTCCGTTGTCGTACTTGGTCAATCCTGAATACACGACGGCTGATATGTCGCGATCTACATCGCTCAATGCCAGTACCGGATTGATGCTGCGGGGAAGGCCGATGACGCCTTCATTGAGCGTGCCGCCATAGGCGGGAATTTTAACGGTAAATTGATTACTCAATCGCGCCGCCATGATCAGCATGGTCACAAAGGCAGCGATGACGAAGATGCCGAAAATAACTTTCTCGGTGGCGGAGAATTGGCGTATATAATTCAATATATTGGTCCCGCGTTTGAAACGGAGTTCTTGTGGTGGTAATTGTTCGGTCACGATACTAAGTGGAGACGACTTTTATGCAAGAGAGAGGCTGACAAGAGCGGACACGGCGAAGAGGATGCTGATGATGATGGTCACGATGAAGAGAATCTTTTCAAAGCCGCGACGCGTATGGAATGCAGAACTGAAGTTGTCCGATCCGCCGAAGGCACCGCCTACTTGAGCACCCGTGCGCTGCAATAGAATTGCGGCAACAAGAAGTACCGACAGAATAAGCTGGATATAGGGGAGGAGAGACTTCATTGCTGGTATCATAGCATGGGTGGGAGGGATATGCAAATTCTAAATTATTTTTCGTAAAGCTGGCTATGGGTACCGATTTCAAGAAAAATAGCAATTGTCCCATTAAGTTTGTATACGGCCCGCATATTTCCGGTAATATTAATACTCCAAAATCCCTCACGATTTCCACGAAGAGGGTGGTTATTTAGAAGAATGTGGTTGGGTTGCTTGAGGAAAATATACACACGGTCAGCAAATGCGGACTGCACAGACTTGTCGAGCTTCGAGAATTGCTTCTTGAATTGTGAGTGTCTGATGAATCCGGTTATTTGCATATAATGTTTTCATGGTTAACCAGTGAGATCTCGCATCAGGTCGTCTGCAGAGGTAAATACTCGGGAAAGATTGCGCCCAGCTTTGATATCGTTGTCAGCCTTTTTCAGGCGGCGTTCAAGGGCTTTTGTTGGTCTAAATGGTGCTGTAAAAACAACACTTTTATCAAGTATAAACTGTTTGAGGAAAGCGTTGATGATAGTGCTCAAAGGGAGACCCATATCCTGAGCGGTTTGGACCGCCTGCTCCTTGACCTCTTTGTCAGCTTTAATATTGATGATTGTTTTCATAACCGAAGTATATACAACGGTTATGCTCTCGTCAAGAGATTTTTTCATTCACCTTTTAAATAAAAAAATCCCCGCCGGACCGGAGTCGGGCGGGGCAGGGGAGAGGTGTAGATATCTATGGACCAACTCCCCACATTTCTGCGGCGGATTCGAAGGTGCCAAGCTTTTTCAGGTCGTTTGTGTTTCCGGTTCGTTGAGTGCGAACGAGGAGCTCAGCATCTGATTCAAGGAAGAAGTTTCGTGCCTGCGGCTCGAGACTCGCCAAGAATTGCGGCCATGTCGGCTTGGTTATCTGGTGATATATAGCCGAACCAACCAGAATCATCATGACTGATGCCGCTATGCCACCGGTGCGTATGAGTGAATTGGGAACTCGTGCGAGACACGTTCCAAGGGGCGTCCGTCCGACGGGAAAAAATCCGATCTTGAAAATGCCAAAGCAAAACATGTCGCCGCCATGGGCATTCACAATCTCAAACCGAAGCTTGCACCACATTTTTCCTGACAGTGGGTTTCGCTCGAGGAGAGTGAATCGCCAACAGAAAGTAGTGCCGAGCCGTATTGGTCGTCGAAACACGACACGCTGATATCCCGCGGCAATCACTTCATAGCAATCGCCCAAGCCGAGCAATCTGTTTATGCCGGCTTTTGTCATCGCCAGGACGCTATCAATGCAAAATGCAATTCCTCCGAGATTTGAACGGTAGAGCTGGGAAGTCAGAGGGTTGACGTGAGTTCGACTCCAGTCACTGCTGGCTAGGGCGAACCAAATGAGGCGCCATAAGCTTGCCCGTACCGGCTGAGAGTGCCACGTATGCCCAATCGGTGCGTCAATAACCGAGACGTTTTTATTTGTCGCAGGGGTATTTTTCATAGGTTTAAAAAGGTCAGTTGTTTACACATAACTGTAGTACAAATAAACCTCCATGTCAAGTCCAATTTGACTGAATTTCAAGATAGATAGCGGAACCGACTACAGATTTTCTATTTTGTGTATTCATACAAAAATCCCCGCTGGACCGGAGTCGGGCGGGGTAAGCTTGCATCAAATCTAGCTGAGGCTAGCAAACAGTGCGCGCGGCACATAATACAACGTTCCGCCGATTTCATGCATAATCGGCACGGTGTGATCCCAGGAACATGCAAAGCTGACGCTCCAACCTTTTTTGCGGCTTAGCAGGATTTGCATCGTCATCCAGAGTCGTGGGTACACGTTGTTCCATGACGAAATTGCCAGCACGCTTCGGGAAAGATTCTTCCGCATGATGATTTCTACGGCTTTCTCGATTTCGCCCATGCAAGTCCACGTCGTTGAATCGTCAGTGACATGAATCGATGCCGGTTTGAACGTTCCTTCCCCGATGAGCCAATCTCGCATCATCGTCGCCATCATTCGATCTTGGCGGGGCTTTCGAAGATGTGCGGGGGCAAATCCCGCGGCCAATATGACGTGAGGTATGTTGCGATTTTCCTGGTGGACGGCTTTAATGAGGCGTCGCAGGCGGGCGATGGTCCATGGGCCGAGCAGTGATCCATCAGGATTAAGGTCGCCACCGAAAACAATGGCCGAATGAGGATCTTTTTTCTGGGGTCTTTGTCCAAAGAGCACAATTTACCTCCATTTCTATTTGTTGTGTTTCAGATTGTTCGTTTCGATAATACTGAAAAGTATCAACTTTGTCAAGCAGCTGCCTCTTGCGCTTGGATACGATTTCTATATAATGCGAATACATTATCAGCCTAATAATATATACAGAACACCATGAAAGATATTTCCAAAAAGATACAACCGCTTCAGGATCGCGTATTGATCAGAGAGCATGCTGACGACAAAGAGAAGAAAACATCATCGGGCATTATTATTCCCGTGACCGTTAACGAAGATAAAAATGGCAAGCGCGGCGAAATCGTTGCAGTTGGCCCGGGCCGCAGCGAAGAAGGCAAAACTGTTCCTATGAAAGTCAAAGTCGGTCAACAAGTTATTTTCCAATGGGGCGATAAAGTCAGTGTTGATGGTGAGGAATATTACCTCGTACGAGAAAGTGAGATTTTGGCGATTATCAAATAGGTTGCGCCGCTTATGTATTCCTAATTTTCTATAATTCTGTATGTCCAAAAAAATTCTCTACAACGAAGACGCACGAAAGGCCCTGAAACGTGGCGTTGATGCCGTGGCTGATGCGGTAAAAATCACCATCGGTCCCCGCGGCCGAAATGTGGTTCTCGACAAAGGCTACGGCAGTCCGACTATCACCAATGATGGCGTTTCAATTGCCAAGGAAATCAGCCTCAAGGATACATTTGAGAACATGGGCGCTGAAATTATCAAAGAGGTTGCTGACAAGACCAATGATAGCGCTGGAGATGGCACGACAACGGCTACTATTCTTACGCAGGCCATTATTTCTGAAGGGATGAAGCATACCACCATGGGCGTGAATGCTATGGGTATCAAGTTTGGCATTGAAAATGCTTCAAAATATGCGGTTCATGAGCTCAAGAAGCTTGCTAAGCCCATAAAGTCTGATGAAGAGATTCATCAGGTGGCCACTATTTCGGCTGAATCAGCTGAACTTGGAAAAATCATTGCCGATACTATTCGCAAAGTTGGTAAGGATGGCGTCGTTACTGTCGAAGAATCTCAATCTACAACCATGGAAGATCCGGAGATTGTCGAAGGTATTCAGTTCGATAAAGGCTACATTTCTGCCTACATGGTTAACAATCCAGACAGAATGGAAGCCGAATTCAAGGATCCTGCCATTCTCGTTACCGACAAAAAGATTTCTTCTATCAAAGAAATCTTGCCGCTTCTCGAACAGTTGGCCCAAACCGGCAAAAAGGAGTTGGTTATTATTGCAGAAGATGTCGACGGTGAGGCCTTGGCTACATTTGTCCTGAATAAATTGCGCGGCGCCTTCAATGTTCTTGCAATCAAGGCGCCTGGCTACGGCGATCAGAAGAAAGACATGCTTCAGGATATCGCTGTTACCGTCGGTGCCACTGTTATTACCGAAGAGGTGGGTATTAAGTTCGAAAAAGCCGATCTCTCCATGCTCGGCAAGTCTCGCAAGGTTATTTCAACCAAGGATTCCACGGTTATCGTTGGAGGAAAGGGAAAGAAATCAGAGATTGAAGCCCGCGTTTCTCAGCTCAAGAAGCAGCGTGATGATAGCAGCTCAAAATATGACAAAGAAAAGTTCGACAGTCGTATCGCCAAACTTTCTGGCGGTGTTGCGGTCATCCGCGTCGGTGCCGCTACGGAAACCGAGATGAAATATTTGAAGCTCAAGATTGAAGATGCAGTCAATGCTACCAAGGCCGCCATCGAAGAAGGTATTGTCGCGGGTGGAGGTGTGGCATTAGTCAAAGTTGCCGGTAAATTGGCAGAATGGCTCAAGAATCATAAAGAAACTAGTTCGTCAGAGGTCGCACTCGGTACTGATATCGTCATCCGTGCCCTCGAAGCTCCGCTTCGTCAGATTGTTATCAATACCGGTAAGACTGACGGCTCGGTGATTGTAGATAAAGTTAAGAATGGCAAGGGAAATCTGGGGTACGACGCACTCAAAGATGAAATGGTCTCTGACATGATTGCCGCGGGTATCGTTGATCCAGTCAAAGTAACCCGTTTGGGTGTCGAAAACGCCTGTTCGGCCGCGGCAATCCTCTTGACGACCGAAGCCGCCGTTGCCGATGAGCCGGAGGAGAAGAAAGATGCTCCGGCTAGCCCTGGCATGGGTGGTATGGGCTATTAAGCGGGTGTGTGATACAATAGTATCCTAAACAGGAAGCGGTCACTTTCGTTTTTAGCAATTTAGTATTTAATCTATTTTATGAAAAAAGGCATCAGTGCGATTATCGTAGTTATCATTGTCATCGTCCTTATCATTGTTCTTAGTGGTAGTTCATCAACACCGACAACGCCTTCAACGGGCGCTACCAGCACTCCAGTCGTTACGGGAGATGCAACGCCTTCGGCTCCAGTGAGCGAGACCACCAAGGTTTCAAATCAGACATCGGAATACCACAACGCCGAACTTGGCTTCTCGGTCAAATATCCGACGGCATGGGAAAAAGCAGAGGCTGACATGGGTGTCTCCTTCGTTATGCCGATCGACAAGGCACAGGTCTCGACTCTGGCAAAATTGCAGGCAGACATTAACGTCAGCTCGGCCGTCAATGGCAAGTGTTCGTTTCCGGCCGTCACCACGGTCAAGGATCGCAGCACGCTCAAAGTTGGCGCCCTTTCATTCAGCATGATCTCCATGTCCAACACGGTTCAGGGCCGCGGCTATTTCAACCGCATGTATTCCCTCAAGAAAGACAGCGTTTGTTATTTCTTCACCTTCTCGTCGATCACGCTTGATCCTGCCACCAAGGGTCTTACCGGTTCGAATATCACCCAAGCGCAGAACAACAACAAGGCCATTATCAATTCATCGGACACGGCCTTTACCGACATGGTCAAGACCTTCGCATTCGTGGCAGCGGCAGAAGGTATAGATGAGACCAAAGTTCCGGTCAAAAAATAGTCTAGTGCAACTCCTACCTTACTCATGAAAAAAACCTTACTTATCATCGGCATTATTATCGTGTTGATTGTCCTGTATGGATGGTCCTCCTACAATGGATTGGTGACTATGCGCGAACAGGCGACCGCGCAGTGGCAGCAAGTGGAAACTTCGTACCAGCGTCGCTTTGACCTTATTCCAAACCTCGTCGCTTCCACAAAAGGAGTGCTCACCCAGGAGCAGAAAGTCTTCAGTGATATTGCCGAGGCGCGCACCCGGTATGCCGGTGCCCAGACGGTCAATGACAAGGCCACAGCGGCCACGCAGGTCGAGTCCGCGTTCGGCAGACTGCTCGTCATTCTCGAAAATTACCCGACGCTCAAGTCGTCTGATACCGTGCGAGACCTCATGGTCGAGATAGCGGGCACAGAAAACCGCATCGGAGTCGAACGTCAGCGCTTCAATGACAACGTCCGCGCGTACGAGGTCGCCATCAAGCGATTTCCTCGTTCAGTGGTCGCCAGCATGTTCGGATTTGAAGACATGAATTACTTCGAAGCGCAATCGGGCGCGGAGAACGCTCCTAAAGTCGATCTCCAATAACCGGCGCGCTCTTCCATCTTGATGAAGAAGCTTGGATCCATTGCTATTGGCTTGTGCGTTCTTGCCTCCTGTCTGGTGTCTCCTGATGTTGCTTTCGGCTATACCAGCCCAGGCAAAGCCACCGGTCTTGTAACTGATTTTGCGCAGGTATTGAGCGTGGCGGAACAGCGCGCCATCGAGGCGCGGCTGTTGCAATTGCGGCACGAGACCGGGTTTGAAGCAGTGGTCGTCACCGTGCCATCTTTGGGCGGAGATACGATCGAACAGTATGCCGTGAAATTGTTTGAGGAATGGAAACCGGGGTCGGCCACGGAGGATACCGGTTTGCTTATTCTCGTTGCGCCCACTGAACGCGAGGTCAAGATTGAAACAGGATATGGCACAGAGGGCGCCGTCACCGATATTCAGGCAGCCGCTGTTATCCGTGATGTCATGGTTCCGGCTTTTGCAAAAGGGGAATATGCCGCCGGTATTTCCGGCGCAGTGGATGCCCTCATGCTTATCCTAGCCAAATCTCCGGAGGCCGCGAACTATTCCGCCGGCGGTTCTGCGAAGCCGGCCGGCTCCCGCTCAGGAGGTATACGGTTTGAATGGGCGTTTTTCCTCTTTATAGTCGTACTCAATGCGCTCAGTCGAATACTGGGCAAGACCAAGTCCTGGTGGCTTGGCGGCGTGCTCGGTGCATTCGTGGGTGCCATCATCGGGCTTATCTGGGGATTTTTATATGCCGGAATCATCGCCATGCCTATTCTGATCGTGCTCGGACTTCTCTTTGATTTTATTGTCTCAAAACATCCTCCTCGCTCCGGAGACGGTCATGGCGGATTTTGGCCGATTTTCTTTGGCGGCGGTCATGGCGATTCCAGTGGCGGATTCGGCGGATTTGGCGGGGGGAGTTCCGGTGGCGGAGGTGCGAGTGGAAGGTGGTAGAAAAAGCGAAGAAAGATACAAGCAAATATGGAAAGAATTGATGATTTGTGCTACTTTTCTAGTTGTTATTTCGTTACCGCTTTTTCCATTTTATATAATGATTGTCCGTGGAGGGTTCGCATAGCGGTCTAGTGCGCAACGTTGGAAACGTTGTGTGGGAGCAATCTCACCGAGGGTTCGAATCCCTCACCCTCCGCAGTTGCATGCGTAGCTTCAGCATCTCTTGTCCCCACGCGTCCTTCATGGCTTGGGTATGATGCGCTATAATTAACGCATGTTTTCCGACCCCGCAGCCAATCTCGCTAAATTGGGCTTGACCGACGGCCATAAAGTCGTTGATATAGGGGCGGGCTCCGGATTTTATAGCATTGAGGCTGCCAAGAAAGTGGGTTCCAGCGGCCGTGTCTACGCGGTTGATGTGCAGAAAAACCTCCTTGAACGCTTGCGCTCCATGGCCACGGCTCAAGGCGTGCGAAACATCGAAGTGGTGTGGGGAAATGCCGAGAAAATCGGCGGCACCAAGTTGCGCGAAGGCATTGCCGACCGCGTCATCGCCTCGAACGTATTATTCCAAATAGAAAAGCCTGATGACTTTTGTCTCGAGATCAAGCGTATCCTCAAGCCCGGCGGCAAGGCGCTTCTTATCGACTGGAGCGAGGTCAGCGCCTTGAGTCCCAAACAGGTTGTGCCGGCCATGAAGGCCCAGATGCTGTTTGAAAAAAATGGTTTCAAGTTCGAAAACTCATTTGGCGCCGGCGATCACCATTATGGGCTTGTGTTCGTGCGGCAATAACCGCCAGGATATTTTGTATGCTTCATTCGCATCATTTTCATGAAAATAACTAAATTTCAAATCATCACGCTCGGCATCTTCCTCATCTTCCTGATTGCGGGGGTGGCGGCTTTCGCGCTCTATAAGGGTGACAGCTCAAGTACGACTATTCCTCCCGTTACCTTCTGGGGAACATTTCCGGCCGATACATTCAACTCATATGTCGCCAAGGTCAACAGTACGCTTGCGCAGCCGATCACGGTCACGTATGTGCAGAAAAACCAGGCCACCTTCTCGCAAGAATTCGTCGCCGCCCTGGCTCGAGGTCAGGGACCTGATGGCATCCTCATTCCGGCGGATATGCTCCTGCCCCACTACGACAAGCTCTCGGCCATACCGTTTAGCGCCCTGCCGCAGCGTACGTTCATTGATAACTTTATCGAAGAGGGGACAGTGTACCTCAATGCAAGCGGTCTCATCGCCATTCCGTTCACCGTGGATCCGCTGGTCATGTATTGGAATCGCGATACCTTCAATGCCGCCGGCATTGCCGCCTATCCGAAATATTGGGATGAGTTTACCGGGCTCAATGCCAAGCTGACAACCAAAGATGGCAACGGCAATATTCGCAAGTCGGCCATAGCTCTCGGCGATTTTAGTAATGTGGGCAATGCCCGCGAGATTCTGGCTTCGCTCATCATGCAGGTGGGCAATCCGATCACCCGAACCGACAAGGATGGTTTTATCCAGAGCACTCTCAAGCCTTCGTCTTCAGCGGATCCGACTCCAGCCGTCACGTATTTTACGCAATTTGTCGATCCAGCTTCCGCAAGCTATTCATGGAATAGGGGAATGCCTCCGTCCAAGTCAGCCTTTCTTGCCGGTAGTCTGGCGACCTACTTCGGTTTCGCTTCCGAGCTCAACGATATTCGTACCAAAAACCAAAATATCAATTTTGACGTTGCGCCACTGCCTCAAATTCGTACCGGCGGTCTCAAAGCAGGCTACGCGCGCATGAACGGTTTTTCCATTGTACGCACCTCGCCGAATCCGAACGCCGTTTTCCAGATTATTACCATTCTCACTGATCCGTCCGCTATTTCCCAGCTGAACGAGATGCTGTATCTGCCGACCGTTCGTCGCGATGTCATCGCCCAAGGCTCAAATGATCCATATATCACCATATTCAACCAGGCGGCCTTGGTCTCAAAAACCTGGCTCGATGCCGATCCGGCAAAGTCACGAGATATTTTGGGACGGATGATTGAAGCGATTACCAGTGGCTCCAAGACTACCTATCAGGCCATCCAAGATGCGGGGGATGAATACGATATTATTTTGAGGCAGGCATTGGCGGCTGCGTCAACGCCACGATCACTTCTTGTAGCCGGCGTTGCCGACGCTCCTCCTGCCAATCCGGTTGCCACCCAGACTCGCACTCTGCAGACCGCGCCCATTGATCCGGCTACGGAGAATCCCAATAGTTCTGCTTTCAAGATTTCCGTCTGCGACGGACCTACGATTCCCGCCAATCAACCGGAGGTTTTGGCCAAAGCACGGGCCGATCTAGGCGGACGCGAATACATACCGTGCGACTTTAATGCCGTCATTCTACTGGTCCAGCATCTCATCAACATCATGCTGGTGCTCGGCGTCTTGGCCGCCATCTGCATGTTTGCCTATGCCGGACTTCTCTTCATATCGGGTCAGAAACCCAAGATCGACAAGGCCCGAAGCATCTTCCCTAAAGTCTTCACGGGGTTTATAATAATGTTGTCAGCCTGGTTTATCGTCTATCAGATATTGAGTTGGCTGACGAATAATAGCGGGTTCAAGACGCTGTTGGGGTCTTAAGTATATGTTCATATATCACGCACAGATTTCACGACGAGCATTTCTGTCAGGTATCCTGATTGCTTCACTTTTCTTTTTCATATTTTCCCTTGTTCCAAATATAGGAATTGCCCAGACGAATGGAACATCTGGGACCGAAGGAACACGTGGCACTTCTGTGCCCACTTCTCAACCTGCACCAAAGCCGCAGCAGACTTTCACACTCTCCAACCCACTCAAAGTCAATTCAGTGGGTGATTTGGTAAAGAATTTCGTTGATATCTTTAGTACAGTGGTTATTATTTTAGCGGTCTTGACTCTCATCTGGGTAGGTCTCCAGTTCATCTTGGCACGTGGAGATGTCGCCAAGATGAAAGAGCTCAAGGAATGGCTCCTATGGATTGTGGTGGGAATCGCGGTGGTTGTCAGCGCGCGTCTGATTGTAGACATTGTCATCAACACATTGTCCGCGACGGGCACCGTCGATGCCAATACGTTTAACACTATTAAAGGCGTTACTGCCAAGTAGCGAGATATTATTATTTTATAAAACCATGATTAAAAAAACGTTATTCTATGTGAGTGGGTTAGCATTAACATTACTTCCTTCTGCAGCTTTCGCACAGCTGACCAGCCGCACTACAAAGCCAACTTTGTATGATCTGGTTATGTATATCATCAGTTATGCGAATGTTATTTTAGTGCTGATGATTGGCATTGCTGTCGTCATTTTTGTCTTCTATGTCATCAAATATTTCATCATGGCGGATGCAGATAGGAAAGAAGGTGGAAAATATGTAATGTATAGCCTCATCGGTTTTTTCGTGGTTTTGTCATTCTGGGGCTTGGTCAATATTCTCCTTAACACCTTTGGCCTCAATAACACCAATTCCCGTCCTGGTTCCTGGTCGGCGTATACTGACATATTTCCAAGGGATGCGGGCGGTTCGTCAACTCCTCGTCCACGGGGGACTGGAGGATTAAATTTGGAGTGAGTTTAGCAATCCCCATCCTTCTTGTTGATATTCCAAAATATAGGGTATAATTACTAACACTAATAAAAAGATAACATTAATAGTATTATGAAAAAAATCATAGCCACTCTTGCGGTCTTTCTCCCTGCTATCGCTTCGGCCCAGGCGATCACCGACGTCAACTCGCTGACGTACAAGCTTACCAATATCGGCAACGTTGTCATTGAGATCCTCATAGCTTTTGCGGTCATTTGGATTATCTTCAATGCTGTCCGCTTTATCATGGTCGGTTCCGGCAGTCCGGAAGAACGAACGGCTCTTCGCACAACCATCCTTTGGGGCATTGTCGGTCTTTTCGTCATCCTCTCCATTTGGGGTCTCGTACGCATCCTGACCAATACCTTCCGTACCGATACCAACGCTCCAGTCAATCAATATCCGCAAGTCCAGTATCCTCGCCAGATACCATAATCCATGAGTCTACTCGTTTCGACTGCACGCGCCGCGGTTGACGCAACAGCCTTTGGCAAGGTTGTTGATCCAGTCATTGAAAATATCGTCAATCCGATTTTGATGCTCATGTTTGCGGTGGGTATTGTTGTCTTTGTCTACGGCGTATTCCAGATTGTCTGGGGAGGGGAAGAGAATCAAAAAAAAGGTAAAATGAGCATGATCGGTGGCCTTATCGGTATGTTTATCATGCTCTCGGCTTGGGGTATTGTTCGGCTGATATCGAATACGGTAGCCGGTATATAGGTTATACCTTTCATATGTAGATATGTTGAGACCCCGGAGCGCTTGCGCTCCGGGGTCGTTGGTTATTGGTTCTCGAGGGCGGCTTTGTACCAGCCTCGAGGAGGACTTTTGCCACGATATTTCACGTAGTACAGGTCCGTCGTTTGTACAGTGCCACCACAAATGCGGTAGGTGAGGTTTGTGCGCGGTCCGACCTCGATGCCAGCTGCGAGATTTTCCGACCCGCCGGCATTGAATATCCGCCTCACCGGAATTCCGTTGTGAGCGAATTCAAGGTCAACGTTATGAACCGTTTGGAAGTCGACGTACTCGTCTGGCTCCGTTACGATCCACTGTTCCGGATCCGGATAGTTCGTCGTGAGGTGAATCACACCGACGTCGCGGGGGTCGATTCTGTCTGCGGATCCCCACAATGTCAGTGAGGTTGGAGGTGAATTGATTAAGGTGACAAGAAGTATGAAAGCAATCATCGAGATGATTACCCACGTTTTTCTTGACAACCCCTTTTTCTTCAGCTCCGAGACCTTATTTGTTTCTTTGGGTGCATCCTTTTTTGTGTCTTTTTCAGCCATAGGTTTTTCCTCCCGATTATTACTTTTGGCTGGGACTGACTGCTAGGTTGGTTCCGGTTCCTCCGATTGAGACTACCTGGGTTCCCGCGGGAATGCCCTCAACCTTGACTACGTTGGTGGTTCTTGTTTGAGGGACAGCACCAGTAATAGCCAAGGCTCCTTGGTAGGCTGTCTCTGGATGGACATCAAGCTCATCGCTGTGTTCTTTTGTAATGCTCTCGACCATTTCACCGACGGCTCGCATATTTACAAACTTGCGGGATTCGTCAGTAAGGTCAATTCTGGTGAAGTTGATGTCGGTCACATTGATGCCGAGTTCTACTTCCCATTGAGAACGATTTTTTCGCGTCGCGAAGATCGAACCGGCGTGCTTGACCAGATCCGCCTTGTAGTACAGCAACGACTCATAGGAGTGCTTGCCACCCACGTCGGAGAGTCGTCGAGCTAGCCGCGCAAGAACCATGTCCTGTATCTCTTCAATCTCATAGTTCAGTGAATTTCCGAGCGCGTCTCTGGTCTCGACACGTTGGAACCAGAGCTTAAATTCGGAAAACATTTCGATCTTGCCGTCCTGGGTTGGAAAAATCACCTCCGTCCCGTCTTTTTTGGAGGCGACGATAACTTCATGCTTCTGGAATTCGATTTCTTCGACCTCGTGTCGTGAATGCCATGTCGTGAATTTGAATCCAAGTCCGTACACCTTCATTTCTCCAGTGAGGAGATCAAGGAAAAATTTTCCCTGACGAGATTCGACGGTGGTGTACAGGCGTTCGAATGCCAATGCTGCAAGCGTTGAAATGATGCATAGGGAGACGGCGGATGCCCACGTGTACGAGAAGTGCACCTTCTTTACCAGAAACAGGAAGGAGATCAGAAAGATCACAATCGCCCAGAGGGCATTTGTGAGCAATGATTTCCAGTCCCGTCCGATAATATAGTCCACATCCAGAGGCTCAAGCTTGTATGGTTTAGAGCCAGGCGGCATCTCCTCCGGCGGTATGGCATCATCATCGGTGTAGGTCAGATTTAACGGCGGCGGCGGATTCTTTATTTTTTTCATTAGTTGTTCTCCGGAAGAAGTCTTCAGAGACTTCTTTATTTGTTGTTTGCTCAAATTGTTAACGAACGAGACAGGGAACAGCCCGGCCTCTCATAACCGTATTTGAGCATACACTAACATAGTTTTATATAAAAGTCAACTTTTTTCGCAAAGATATTTCTTAGTCGGAATATGCAATTATTCCCAATAAAAAGCTAACCCCGGACTCTCGTATGGACGAGTCCGGGGCAGTTGGTCCTCTTGCGAGGCAGACAGATCAATTTCTCGGAATCAGCCAGAACTCCAGCTGAACCGTATCGGTCGCGTTAGGCGAAACCGTATAACGGGCGCCAGTCGCGATGATGGTGTTTATGCCGTTTGAAGGCACGACGTGCCAATTCCCGTCTAGACCCAGTACTTCAACTTTCAGGTCCGGATCGGTGAAGGTGTGGGACGTCTTCATCTTCCACTGACTCCGATCGTAGATATAGGGCAAGCATTGCCCCGCAACCAGATTGGTCGTCCAGTGGTAACCTTGCACACTTTTCGGCCCAGTGACTGTTCCGGGAATGTGAATGGCCGGAACCTGACCGGCCGCTGACGCTGGCGTGCTGTGACCGAGACCGTTGTAGATGACAATGTTGGTCTGGTTGTTGATTACCACCTGACCATTGCCGATGATGTTGCCATCACCGATTACATCCTTCATCCGCGTACGGACCGTGATTTTTTCCGCACTGTTGCCGCCACCCATCGAGGTGGTCGCTGCTGGTAGATGAGGAATGAAGCCGTTTGCCCCTGTTCCTGACTGCCGCTGCGATTTGGTAACGTCAGCATCAGTCTTGTCGACCGGCTGACCACGATCAGTACCGGCGGGTTTCGAGGGACCCGTTGTGCCCTTGTTGGAAACCTTCGTTCGCATGGAGTCAAACCCCTTTGCGATGTTGTCGCGATCGCGGTAGGCCAAGATGCTCAGTATGATGGCAAGCACTAAAAGGACCAAGAGCAGCCAGCGTTTCCGCAGGCCGTTCCCGAAACTTTTGAGGTGATCCATGCTCCAGTTCCAGGCTCGTTTGAGTTTCGGCGCTGGTTGCGCCGCCGCCTGAGCTGGTTGCCCTGTTGAGGCCGGTTGTATAACCGGTGGTGGGATTATTGGCGGGACTCCCGTTCCTGTAGAAGCCGCCGAAGTAGAGGCAACTGCGGCCTTACGGGTACGCGCTACCTTCGTTGGGGCAGTGCCGGTTGTTTTCGCGCTCACCTTGGCGGTGGTCGCTGCTCGCTTTGTCGCCGGCTTGGTAGCTGGTTTAGTGCTTGCCGTTGCAGCTACTGGCTTTGCCGGTGCCGAACCTCCGGTGAGAGATATGGTACCGCCGCTTTTTCGTGCCGCGGCAATTTGTGCGGCAGTGAATCCTGCGGATGTTTTTTTCATTCGGTTGCTTTCCTTGTTGATGCCTAAAACACTATGGTCTTGGCAAAGGTTATGTTTTCAAAAGTCACTACAGTCGGACCTTCGTTTGCTGGTAATATTATAACATATGCGATGTGTTTGTCAAGCCGTCGTAATGTATCCTGATTACATTAAGGTAAAAAAGGCCCAAAAAATAAGGATTTTCATTATAAAAAGTTTTGCCCCAGACGGTGATTCGTCTGGGGCGGGTTCATATTGTTTTGATCTCAATTCACGAGATTGACTTTCAAGAAGAGGCTGTTTCTTCGGCCTCGTGTCGATTTTCCCGCGGCTGCTTCTTGCGCTTAATCTTCAAGCCATTCAACCGGTCAAATCGGCCGTCACCAGATGTCCAGCTGTCGCGATCTCGATCGCGGTAACGCACACGACCATTCGTGAGTTCTGCGGCCATCTTGGAAGCGACCGCGTTGAGTGCGGTTTTCCTAGCCTGCGCATCAATAAGCCGCTGGATTTCGCTGAACGGGACACCCCAGGAAGGACATTTCACACTCCCTGCGGCAATCGCCATGATGACCAGTGGAGATCCATCGTTCCGCCAGTACCCACCTCTGGATACCTTGAAACGGAAAGGGCTTCCGCTGAAGGCCTTCGCCTCCGTCCTGCCCCTGTTCACGTAGTAAGGTCCACCTCGGAAGAATCCCAAGACCTGATCGAAAGGCACCCCTTCCTCGACCTGTTTGAGACCTTTTGGGCTGATGGCATAGGCGTAGTTGACAGGAGTGAAGAACTTCTCCTCGTCGGCACTTTCCTTTGTCAGACTGCACATCACGGCATCTGGTCCCTCCGGGAAAACCAATGACTTCACCTGTTCCAAGTCCAAAGGTCTGCCCTGTGCTTCGTCCAGTTTGAAGACTAGTGGTGGCGGCATGAAGCACAGGGGCTTCTCCGTACCTGGCCAGAGATTTTCCTGGTTGACGTAGTCCCACGCTTCAGGCGTGAAGGGGTTTTTCCTGTTGCAGTAGAGGGGCAGTCCGGCTTCCTTTTTCTTGGCTACCCTCACGTCCGTCGCTTTTTTTGCGCTCACAGGTTTGGCTTTGCGAGTGTTGTTGTCCTTTGCGGCCGTTTTAGTTCGTTTCATTATGTGGCTCCAGTGTGCTAATGCACTCTACGACGTTACCGCCGCAGACATTTTTAAATGTTGCTGCTCCCCAATCCGTAGACGGGGATGTTAACAGCATGTGTAAGGTTTTGCCATATACTAGCATGTTTATAAATACATGTCAAGTATTTGTGTCTTGAATTCTGTGTGTGCCCAGTAGGGATCTTTCCCTACGGGAACGGTACAGGTTTCGCGTCGTACTCGCTTCGCTGCGTGCGACATGCTCAACCTTTTCGATCCCTGCAAGCAAGGTGTACATGCACCTTGCTTGGGCTCATAAAGTTTATTTGTAATCTAACCATTTCAGTGCGCCCAGTAGGGATCGAACCTACGACCTTATCCTTAAGAGGGATCTGCTCTACCAGC
>CAZUII010000004.1:13888-22428 GCA_964619985.1 uncultured Candidatus Saccharibacteria bacterium | reverse complement strand
CCCGCAGACACTTCAATGACATGTTCACCGATGGTCTTGAGGGGATGTTCAAGCTGGATAAATGAAGGATCAACCTGGAGACGAGTCTGCTTTTCAATCTCGGCAGCAATGGCTTCTTTATGAAGTCCGGCAAAAAGATGACCTTTTTCATTTGCTTTGCCGACAATGGTAATCGTGGCAGTCTTGAGTCCTTCGATATTCTTGACTAAGAGCTCTTCCTGGACCTTACGCTCCCCTTCTGCGGCAGCCTTGAGGTTTTCAACGCGCTTTATGGCATCAGGAGTAGCAGCAATAGCCAATCCCTGAGGAATAAGGAGGTTGATGGCATGACCATCGCTTACCGTCTTGGTATCGTATTTTCGACCGAGCTTGGCGACATCTTTAAGGAGTATAATTTTCATATCGGTATACTATACTAATTTTCTTTATTTAACAACTCGACAGCTTTATTGAGAGCTACGTCGTTCTTATCCTGAATATCCTTGTCAGTAGGTTCAACCTTGTAGTCAGGTTCGAGTCCGTCATGCGACAAATTGTGACCCTTCGGTGTCAGCCAACGGGCAATAGTGACTTTGAGGGACGTGTCCGAGGTGATGGGTACCAGTTGTTGGACAGACCCCTTGCCGAAGGTCTTGGAACCGATGAGTTTGGCGATGCCATTTTCCTTGAGTGCTCCGGCCAGAATCTCCGAAGCCGAGGCCGATCCGCCATCAACGAGGATATACATGTTGAGGTTGCTGTTGAAAATGTCGTATCCCTTGCTGCGGTATACGGTCGGACTGCCATTTTTGCCAAAATCTTCGGTCACCACCGTCGTACCTGTCGGCAAGAACCATGATGCCATGTCCCACGCCGCGTCAAGATAGCCGCCTGGATTGCCTCGCAGATCAAGGATGAGTTTATGATTGCCTGATATGACAAACTCACGGAGCGCGTTACGGAAGAGATTGTGCGATTGGGCAGTGAAGCTATAGAGACGGATGACGAAGATGCCACCGGGCTTGGTGCTTGTCTCCAAGGTAGGAATATTGATCACGTCTCGAACAATGGAACGTTCGATCGGCTTTGTACCGCCCCTGGTAAAGAAAAGAATCTTGACCGTCGTGCCTCCTTTGCCGCGGATCAGTTTGACCGCCGCGTCCACCGGCATGTCTACCGTACTCTTGTCATCGATTTTGAGAATATAATCGCCTGATTTGACCCCGGCGCGCTCCGCCGGACTCCCCTTGATCGGTGTGACCACCTGAAGCTGCTTGTCTTTGATGCCGATCTCCATGCCCACGCCTTCAAAGTTGCCGGCAATGTCTTCTTCAAACTGCTTTGACTCAACCGGAGGGAAAAATACGGTATATGGATCGCCGTACGAGGATGCCAATCCCTGAATGGCGCCGTACACTTTTTGCTGAGCGGTAGTGCTTGCCGATTCGACGAACTTCTCGTCGAGAATCTGCCAGGCTTTCCAGAACGAATCGAACTGGTCAGTGGTGACGGCGCTCTCATTGTTGAGAGCCTCGTCGGGCACATGCGACCTCCCTTCCCCGACATAGATACCGATAAAGAAAACGAGAATCGCAATCGGCAACCCTATCAACAGGATAACTAGTTTTCGGTCATGTAAATTCATTGGGACATTATTGCATATAATGAATTAAAGAACTACAACCCGCGAGCATGCGAGCGGAGCCCTAGTCGTATGACTACTTGAGCGTTTGCAGATTACCATTTATAATGATGCCATGATTACCCACCATGCATCTCGCGGGCTTGTCTGGCTTGATGTGTCCAATCCGAGCGATGACGAGATTACCGGCCTTATAAAACGCTACGATCTCCATCCGCTGGTTGGCGAGGAGCTCAAGTCATCGTCTTCGTTGGCCAAGATGGACTTTTATAAGGACTACATGCTGGTGGTTCTCACCTTGCCGGTCCGCGTCAGAACAAAGTCCGGAGGGTACGAGATTGTCGACCGCGAGGTTGATTTCGTCATTGGCAAAAATTTCCTTATTACGTCACGCACCGATACTATCGACCAGCTGGAATATTTTACCAAAATATTTGAAGCAAATTCAATTCTCAAAAAAGACGACAAGATGGATCACGCCGGTCACCTTTTTTATTATATGGTCAAGAAAATCTATGCCGGCATGGTTGAGGATTTGGAGAATATCAAAGACTCGCTTGTCACCGCGGAAACCCGCATCTTCAATGGTGACGAGCGCAAGATGGTCGAAGCTCTCTCCAATTTGAGCCGCGAGCTTATCGATTTCAAGCAGACGGCGCGTGTGCATCAAGATATCTGGGAAGACATGATCCGCTATGATGAGGCCATGATTTTTGGCAGGGATTTTTTGGTGTATGCCCGCGACATCCGTGACGAGTTCAATCGCATCCGCGAACTCATCACCAATGCCCGCGAACTTCTCGCTGATCTTCGCGAGACCAATGATTCACTCCTCAACACCAAGCAGAACGACATCATGAAGATGCTGACTGTGGTGGCATTCATATTCCAGCCTATGACCTTTATCGCAGCGCTGTTCACCATCCCTGCCATCAATGTGCCAATCATCGAGCACGGCCTCGGCTGGTACGGCATCCTGATATTGATGCTTGTCATCACCGTAGGCATCTGGTTTTTCTTCAAGAAAAAGAAGTGGGTGTAATACCAGAACGACATATGGAAAAAGGAAAAAGAAATAATACGGCTGATATACTTATTTACAATACCCTGACTCATTCAAAGGAAGTATTCAAGCCGCTCAACAAGGGCGAGGTTTCGATGTATCACTGCGGACCGACGGTGTATGACACTCCCCATTTGGGCAATTATCGCACGTTTGTGCTGGATGACATCATTCGCCGCGTGTTTGAGTACAATGGGTATAGCACAAAGCAGGTCATGAACATCACGGATGTTGACGACAAGACCATTCGCAGAAGTCTGGAGGAGCATGTACCCCTCAAAAGTGTCACAGAAAAATACGAAAAGCTTTTTCTTGAGGGACTTAGTGACCTACACATCGAGAAGCCGAAGCATCTCATTCGCGCCACCGACCATATTATGACTATGATCGAAATGGTCACGACGCTGCTTGACAAGGGTTACGCATATAAGGCGGCTGACGGCGTCTACATGAGCATAGATAAAGTCGCAAACTACGGGCAACTTATCGGATTGAAAAAGCAGGAAAATGATGGAACGCATGCGCGAATAAAGAATGACGAATACGATAAAGAAAACCCGCGGGATTTTGCGCTCTGGAAATTTTGCATACCGGAGGATGGTACTGCCACGTGGCCAGCCCCGTTTGGCGACGGACGTCCGGGCTGGCACATAGAATGTTCGGCTATGGCCATGGAGATTCTTGGCCCGACAATCGATATTCATACCGGCGGTCAGGATTTGGTATTTCCGCACCATACGAATGAAATTGCCCAGTCGGAATGCGCCACTGGTACACAATTCGTCCGTTATTGGATTCATGGAGCTTTCATGAATGTCACCGGCGAGAAAATGGCAAAATCCAAGGGCAATTTTCTTAAGCTGGAAGATTTGGCGAACGAAACCATATCCCCCCTCGCCTATCGCTACTGGCTGCTCACGGCGCATTATCGGTCACCTATCAATTTTACGTTTGAGGCAGTCCGGGCAGCTCAACATGCCCTCGTACGGCTTATGAAGCAGGTGAGCTCCCTTCCTGATGGCGGAATCGTTGATGGTACCCATCAGGACTCTTTCTTGACTTTCATCAATGATGATTTTGACATGCCAAAAGCAGTCGCTCTGATCTGGGACATCCTCAAGAATGAAACGATCGGTGATGCCGACAAACGGGCTACGATCTTGGATTTTGACAAAGTTTTGGGACTTAACCTCGCTTCGGTACAGGCTGTCGACGATGAAATCGTGGCTGACGTTCCAGTCGAAATCAGCGCGCTTGTAGAGGCTCGCGAGGATGCCCGCAAGGAAAAAGACTGGGCAAAGGCGGACGCTCTGAGACAGGAAATTGAAGCGCGCGGGTTCGGCATTATCGATAGTGTTGATGGGGTAAAGATCGTGGCAAAATAGGCTAGTCCCTCAATCGCATCACATCTCGTACCTCTTCTTTTATCTCGCCAATGCTATCGGAAGCATCCTGGCGGCTAGCCTCGATTCTATCGTCAATCTCCGCAAGACGAGACGTCAGTCGCGCTTCGCCAGCATCAATGCGTTCCTCGAGCCGTTCAAAGCTCCGTGAAATGGATACGGCGATATCGTCTGAACTTTTATACAGCAATCGCTCTATGAGCTCAATATCTTTTTGATCTAGTGACATGGTTATTGTTGGTTACTAATAACAAAAACACCATATCAGTTGGAGATAAAGTTTGAATAAAGAAGTGATAAAGTTTTGCTGAAGTTCTACATCACGCCTATAGCTCGCTTCACTTCAACGAGCTTGGCATCCGCTTGCTGGCGTGCTCGTTCAGCGCCATTTTTGAGTATTTCGGTGACTTTTGTCATGTCTTTAGCCAGTTCTGCCCTCCTTTCCCTCATAGGCTTTAAAAAGACGTCTATATCCTCAATTAGAGCCTCTTTAAGGGCCTTATATTTACCTTTGTGAGCCTCATATATAGGTTTCAGGTCTCCTTCGCTTCTAAATAGGCGATGAATGTTGTAGACATTGGAAGGAATGCCGCCTGCCTCCGGGCCGCTCGAATCGGTCACGATGGACATGACCGCTTTGGTGATTTCTTCTCGTGTGGCGAATAACGGGATTGTATTGTTATAGCTTTTGGACATCTTGCGGCCGTCTGTTCCGGGCACGATAGCCACTTCTTTCATAATGAGATCTTCAGGCAGTTTGAATGTCTCGCTTTTGAAAATATGATTGAATTTGAGTGCAATGTCGCGTGCGTACTCAACGTGCTGTTTCTGATCTTGGCCGACAGGTACGACATCAGTGTTGTATAGAAGGATGTCTGCTGCCATGAGGACTGGGTAATTAAAAGTGCCGACATTGAGTTCTTTGTTTTTCGCCTCGGCATCTTTGTAGGCATGGGCACGCTGGAGATATGGCACAGTCACGATTGTATCAAAGATCCACGCGAGCTCGGTGTGTGCGGAAACATCAGATTGTTTGAACATAATTGATTTTTTCGGATCAAATCCGATAGCCAAGTAATCGAGAGTTAAATTCATTGTAAGTTGGGCCATCTCATTTTTGTCGTGAATGAAGTTAAGGCCATGATAGTTGGCGAGCATGAAATAGCAGTTTTCGTAGCCACCAGAATTTTGCTGATCGATCATTTGCTTCATAGTGCCGAAATAATTACCAATATGTACTTGGCCGGTTGGTTGAACGCCTGTGAGAAGTATCTTTTTTGACATGGCTATATGATAGCAGAATTTGGGATAAAAAAAAGCGACCCGGAGTATTTCATCCGGGAAGCGTAGGTACTTGAGTCTATGCCCCCAATGATTGGGTAGCAAAGCGTCCTTGTTGTCCGTCTGAAAGACGAATCCGGCCATGTATTGGCTCAATGCCAACCACGCCCGAGGAAGTGGAGCAACTTACCACGGCCCTTGCCCAGTTCATCGGCACTAGAATCACGGAGTGCTCGTCCTCGAAGGTAAAGTCGCAGTCGTCGATGTCTCCGACGTAAATAACCGCGCGGGCCTTTCCAAGGATATATCGCACCCACACAAATTGTCGGTGGAACCCGCCGGAAGTGATTTCCGGCCGAAACAAAGTAAAATCATTGACTAGACCAGGGCCGAGAAGTCGGTCCAGACTGGACTTGAGTCCATTGAAACTCCGCCAGTACCATGAGCCAATATCCAGATGCCCAATGGGCTGTAAACCGATAAGTCTGATGGGTGCGGGATTATGTTCAAACCACTTTGGTACGACACCGTTGGCTATTATCGTCATGTCTATCATCTAATACACTCCTGCCGCTCCGCGGCTTTATAGGGTGTTTGCGACTGAAGCCCGTAACACAAGTTACTTGTAAGCAACAGTTCTAGTAGAAACTATATCACAACACACATTTAATGCAAGTCAAATTCCTTCGCTCTTTAATCCCTCAATCAACTCTTTTGCCTTTTTGGATAGCTTTCGAGGCATTTCTACATGAGTAACAATCAGAAGATCACCTCTCTTCCCTCCGGTGCCGAATATTCCGCCAGTTGTCTCATACGGCACACCCTTCCCTTTTACGCGCAAAATTTCTCCATGTGAGGTACCTGCAGGAATTTTGACTTCCAGCTTCCCTTCAAGTGTCTCAATCTCAACCTCACCACCAGTTAATGCGAGTGAAAGCTTAATCGGCAAATCCGTGATCAAATTGAAAGCTTCTTTTCTGAATGCGGGGTGCTCTTTTACCCAGACACGCACGATCAAGTCTCCCCTTCCGCCGGCACCTTCTTCACCTTTCCCCGCCACGCGCAATCCTTGGCCGCTTTCTATACCCGGCGGAATCTTTATGGATAATTTGGTCCCATCAATTGAAATCTCTTTTTCAACGCCAAAAATCGAATCCTTAAATGACAGCTCCACATCAACGCTTATATTCGCACCCTTGCGCGGACGACGACCCCTGCCTCCCCCGCCAAAAAAATCTCCAAATATGTCCCCAAGGTCAAACTCTACACCGCCCTGGTTAAATTGGAACCCGCCGCCTTGCGTGAATTGTGAAAAATCAAACCCACCAAATCCTTGTCCACCAAAGCCGCCGGCGTTCGGATTGAATCCTGCACCACCTGGGCCCGCTGAACCGAAGCGATCATACTGCGCACGCTTGTTGTCATCAGACAATACCGAATAGGCTTCGCTGGCTTCCTTGAACTTTTGTTCAGAGGCTGCGTTGCCCTTGTTCTTGTCTGGGTGATGCTCGTGCGCCAGCTTGCGAAATGCCTTCTTGATGTCATCTTTTGAGGCTCCTTTCTCGACGCCGAGGGTTTTGTAGTAGT
Source organism: uncultured Candidatus Saccharibacteria bacterium (assembly GCA_964619985.1). Classification (GTDB taxonomy): domain Bacteria; phylum Patescibacteriota; class Minisyncoccia; order Phycocordibacterales; family PALSA-1337; genus C7867-002. The sequence continues at coordinate 15,473 of CAZUII010000004.1, read as the reverse complement.
CTTTCATTGTGGTTGACGGATAATAATTGATATGTTACGGTAAGTTAAACAGTTTTGCAAGGCATCGTATGCTTTGTATCAAATAGGGTTGGCTCTTGAAAGGAAGCCGCAGGTGAACCGAAACCTAATTGAAACATATATGTTCGCACGGATGTCAGTTGTAAATTTAACAGCAAAGACTAAATGGGATTTATTTTCGTCCCGTTCCTTAATTGCGGCACAGGCTGGATTCGTCGCCTTGGGCGCAACAGTACTCATTGCGCTACTAGCCGGTTTTGTTTCCTACCTACTCGAACCGGAACAGGCGTCCGTCAACACGATGGCGGTCACCTTCTTTTGGTTGGTGCTTGGTGCGCCCTTCGTTGTTATGTTGTGCGCGGCCGATGATTGGGTTGCTCTTGGAGAGCTTCACCGAAAACTCAATTCGGAATGAACACAAACCGAAAGACCCCTCTTCGTCCCCACGAGACTAGCTCGCGAGGACTGAAGAGGTCTTTTTATATCTCAATTTCAAGAACTACTTCTTCTCCTTAAACTCCGCATCCTTCACATCTCCTTCCGCACCCTTTCCATCTGATCCAGGAGCGCCCGCAGGATTAGCGCCGGCACCGGCCTGATCATTTTTCATATACTGCCCTATCTTCTGTATCTCATCCGACAGCGCCATAGTAGCCTTTTTAATAGCTTCCTTATCAGGATTGGCATTATCCTTGGCAGTCTTGAGGTCAGCAATCTTGTCCTCAATAGACTTACGAAGTTCAGCAGGAACCTTGTCTCCCGCATCTTTCAAGGCCTTTTCAGCCGTATAGACCAGCTGTTCAGCGATATTCTTGGCTTCAACTGCTTCATGCTTGGCCTTATCTTCTGCTTCATGCTTGGCCGCATCCTGTTTCATTTTCTCAACTTCTTCTTTTGAGAGACCTGAAGAAGCGGTGATCTTGATAGAGTTTGCTTTGCCGGTATTTTTGTCCTTTGCAGTCACGTTCAAGATACCGTTGGCATCAACATCGAATGAGACCTCAATCTGTGGCGTACCGCGAGGTGCGGGAGCAATACCGTCGAGGATGAAGCGGCCCAGCGACTTGTTGTCAGCTGACATAGCGCGCTCGCCTTGCGTGATATGGATCTCCACCGAGGTCTGGTTGTCGCTTGCGGTTGAGAAGATCTGCGACTTCTGGGTAGGGACAGTCGTATTCTTTTCAATGAGCTTGGTAGCAACACCGCCCATGGTTTCGATTCCGAGTGACAATGGAATAACGTCCAAGAGGAGAACGTCTTTGACATCGCCACCTAATATTCCGCCTTGAATAGCGGCGCCCACCGCAACCACCTCGTCAGGATTCACACCCATGTGTAGATCCTTTCCGAAGAACTTTTTGACTGCTTCTTGTAGAGCTGGCATGCGTGTCTGTCCTCCAACCATAACTACTTCATTGATTTCACTTACCTTGAATGGCGAAGCTTCAACAGCGCGCTTGGTGATTTCCATGGCGCGGGTGATGAATTCTTGCGTCATCTGTTCGAGCTGTGCTCGTGTCATAACGACGAGCAAGTGCTTTGGTCCATCTGCACCAGAGGTGATGAA
>CAZUII010000004.1:5968-13788 GCA_964619985.1 uncultured Candidatus Saccharibacteria bacterium | reverse complement strand
TTGATATCTTTCTGAACACTCGGCTCATCAAAGGTATGACCCATGAAGCGCTTGATCTGGAAGATGGTGTTCTTTGGATTGGTGACGGCCTGACGCTTTGCCAGGAGACCTACCAATCGTTCGCCTGTTTTAGATTGGGCGACAATCGAAGGTGTTGTACGCGCACCTTCAGCGTTTTCGAGGACTCTCGGTACGCCTGCTTCCATCACTGCAACAGCCGAGAAGGTCGTTCCGAGGTCGATTCCGATGATTTTGGACATAGTATTGACAATATTATTCTATTAGTGTTTAATTGAACTAAACAATCGAACGTAGAAAGGTTCTATTATGATTATAATTGCTGATGCACTTTCAAGTTTGTTCCAGTCTCTAGATACTCTACCAACAGGCATGAAAAATGCATTGGTTATTATTCCGACTTTGATGTTCTTGGCCATCTACTGGGCCTGCGTCGGTAAGTGTGGGGGTAAGGACTGAAGATCCATTTCGTCAGTTTAACCATTAACCAGCGAGTGGAATGATATGTTGTTGAACATTGGGACAAACAAGTGGGCAAGCGTGATTAGCTTAGTGATTGGTCTGATTTGTTTCGGATTAATCATTTACGTAGCAATCATTAATGCCGTAAATTAAGGTTAGAGGATGACACCTTAGAACAATACAAGTCACCTGATTGGCGGCTCACTCATGCAGTAACCGCCTTTTCTTTTACCCCAATAACATACCTGGTTGTTAATGTTCAATACACACAAATAACATCATTCTAACAAGTTAAAGTACACACAGTTAAATATATGAAGGCGCTCTCGTAGGTTGGCTCGTAAAAAAGAAAAGTTCGGTAAAAGGAGAAACGATCGGTGTATATGAAGGAATGTAGGCAGTCTCGAGCTCCTTCTTGGGAGCTGAAATAGGCAAACAAAAGACCTGTGAAGAAGTTGCGCAGCTACCGGAAAGACGCAGCTGCGAGTGCATCGAGATGGGCTGTGCGGAGACAAGATGACCTCGGGCTTCCCCGTTAACAAACGTGACAAAGAAGGTCAGGCGAAATTGCTGGCCGGACTGGTCAGTGAAGATGCGAGAAAGGAATTGGCCGGGAAGAATAGGATTCAACATTGCAACAGTATTATAGCAGAAAAATACCGCTGGGCAAGCGGCATGATTCTGCTCATCTATGGGCCTAGTTAGGCTAATTGCAACTTGCGTTCGACCCGACGAATACGGGTGTCATGGTCTTTGAGGATGCTTTTTTCAAGGGTATCAATACGGTATTCGATATGAGCTACATCCTCCTTTACTTCAGCTATATCTTTTCTTACCAAAGCTAAGTTAGTATCTACTTCTTTAAATCCTCTAGCTACCATGCCAGCCAGGTCGTCAATTGTCGTATGGATTTCCTTAAATCCAGATCTCATTTCTATTGCTAGCTCGTTAACATGTATTGGAGTGTGGTTTTGTGTCATATATTTATTTCAAATTAGAGATTAATAATGCAGGCGTGACAAAATTATACGCCTCATATTGAATCGCACAAGTTCCACAACAATAAAAATATGTCGTAACTACTTCTTAAATTCACCTACCTTCACAATCGGGGCCTTCAACACTTTTCCATTAAGCGAGTACCCTTTTTGAACTACCTGAAGTATCACATGATCAAGCTTTTCATCCGTTACCGGTTCATACGAAGTCGCCTCATGATGTGCGTGGTCAAACTTTTCATTTATCGGATTAATTTCCTTCAAACCATTATCGGTGAGGGCCTTGGTAAGCTGGGAATAAATGTATTCAACTCCAACGCGCCAGTTCTTGTCAGCTTTTTCCCATGCCTCCTTGTTCCCCATCGCCATGTCGAAGCTGGCTAACACAGGAATCAAATCTTCGATGAGGCGCTCATTAGCGAATTTCATAAAATCTTTACGGTCTTCTTCGTCACGCTTACGGGCGTTTACCATATCTGCCTTGGCACGCTGCCATCCGGTGAGATATTCCTGCTTTTCAGCTTCTGTTTTTTTGAGCTTTTCGCGAAGCTTTTTGATGGTCTCACCCATTGCCTCCTCTGCAACAACTGAATCATCGAGCGTGTCAGAATCTGCAACAGCATGTGAGGCTGACTTTGTTTCAGCGCCTTCAATTGGAACAACGTCATTTTCGGCACCTTCCTCGGGTTTATTTAAGGGTTTCTTTTTGAACATGTGAGTAGCATATCGGAAAAAATCTGATTTCGCAATTATTCATCTGACCTGGAAGCTAGATTGAAAAGCGGCGCCTGGGTGGACGCCGCCTGTTCGGTCAAACCGATTGACTCATGTCACTGTGTGCCAGGGGCTCCTGCCATGTGCCGAGGATTGCTACCGAAATGAAATCCCCATTCATCCTCGTATCCGACTGGAGCCTTGCTCGCCATGACCACTTCGGTCAAGGCTACCACGATCAACACAACTGCGCATGCTATCATGTGTTTGCCTTGGTTAGTGCTACGACATAAGTATACACCTCACGGTGTAAAACAAAAGGGGGCACAATCCCCCTTTTGATGTACCTTGATTAACGCTTGCTCCACTGCGGAGACTTGCGAGCCTTCTTGAGACCGAACTTGCGGCGCTCCTTTGCGCGCGGATCACGCTTGAGGTAACCGAGTTTCTTGAGTTTGCCGCGGAGTTCAATATCGTAGACAAGAAGTGCGCGAGAGATACCGTGGCGGAGTGCCTCTGACTGGGCTGAAATGCCCCCACCAGTGAGTTTTGCAGTCACATGGAATTTCTCTGCAGCCTTGCCGTTGGTGAATGGGTCGGTAGCGTTCATCTGCATTTCTTTTACGGGGAAATATGCCTCCAAAGTCTTGCCGTTGATTTCAAAGCCAGCCTTTGTACCAGGAAAAATACGTACGCGAGCAATAGCGGTCTTGCGGCGACCTACAGCTTCGAAATACTTATGAGTTGTTGATTTGGTTGGAGTCATGTTGGAAAGTATGGTGTATCAAGCTTACTCTTTTATAATAAGATTTTTGATGCGTTCATCGCGCAAGCGGTTGCTTGGCATCATGCGAGTAACGGCGCGGCGAAATACTTCGGTCATGCCGCGGCGGTTGATGAGTTCACCCAAAGATTCACTCTTCAATCCGCCACGGAAGCCGGTGTAGGTGACGAACTTGTCATCAGTCTTCTTCTTGAGGGTCAAATCAACCTTTGAAGCGTTGATGATCTCAACAGTGTCAGTTGAAACCTTGTTCTTCTGGAATGCAGGAGAATGCTTGCCGAGCAAAATAGAGGCTGCCTGACTGGCAATGCGACCGATCTTCTTTCCTTGTGCGTCAATGGTATGTTTCATGGGAGTACTATGGCAGATTATACAAATTCAATCAATGACATTGGACTGTTATCCAAATCACGGTTAGGAAGCTTGATGATACGTGTGTAACCACCCTTTCGATCCATATACTTTGGGGCGATGACTTCGACGAGCTTCTTTGTCTCTGTAGTACTGTGAATGCTTGAAACAATGAGGCGGCGTGAAGCAACTGTCGCTACTTTTGCTTTGGTAACCAACTTCTCAACCATTGGGCGGAGCTCCTTTGCCTTTGCGGTAGTAGTCTTGATGCGGTTATCGCGGATAAGGTTACGTACCAATGAAGACATCAAAGCGTTTCTCTGATTTTTCTCGCGACCGAATTTTCGCTTGTTTGAATGGTGTCTCATAAAATAGTTATAAGTTGAAAGTCAAAAGTTATTAGTCTTTAGTCTATTGCTTCAAGGTTATACCATGCTGGGCCAAGAGCTTTTTGATCTCCTGAATACCCTTTGCGCCGAGGCCATCGATATCCATGATATCTGACTCCTTCTTGCGTGCGAGGCCGCCAAGTGTGCGAACGTTGCCGTTAGCAAGAGCCTTCGCGGTGCGAGCTGAAAAACCAAGAGAATCAATGCGAGTTTTCAAAAGGTCAGCGTCAATATCCTTAAGAGAACCTTCTGGGGCTTCTGACTTCTCTTCTGAAGTTTCGGCTGAAGTTGCTTCTGGCTCATTCTCGGTAAATCCGACGATAGCCTTGAGCTGCTGAATCATGAGAGCGATAGACTTTTCGAGAGCTTCGCGAGGAGAAATTGTACCATCGGTTTCGATAGTCATGCGGAGACGGTTGAAATCTGTGCGATCACCGACACGCATGTTCTCAACTTCGTAGTTTGCCTTGCGAATAGGAGTGAAAGCGGCATCAAGAGTGATAGCACCAATCTCGACGCGTTCTTTCTGGATAACCTCCTTTGCAACATAGCCGAGACCCTTCTCTACGGTAATTTCGATATCGAGCTCTGCTGACTTTTCGGTCAACGATGCGATATGGAGTTCCGGATTGAGGATTTCAACCTGGCCAGGGGCCTCGATATCCTTGGCTGTAATATTCTTGGATCCTTTTGCTTTGAGAGTCATACTGACGGCCTCATCACCCGTAATACGGACGCGGAGCTTCTTGAGGGCGAGAAGGATTGTAATGACATCCTCCTTAACACCGTCTATAGCTGAGAACTCGTGTTCGACGCCTGCAATTTTAACCTTGGTGACGGCGGCACCAGGAAGTGAAGACAAGATGATGCGACGGAGCGAATTGCCCAATGTGTGGCCGTAACCAGGATAAAGGCCATCAATTTCATACGTACCGCTGGTACCCTGTTCATTGATGATTTTTGGCTTCGAAGGGAGGATGAGATCGTGTGTCATGGTATTTGTAAAATAGACGATTAATTATACATTAAAAATGATACTTGTCTAGCGAGTATAGAACTCGAGCACCGCGCGCACATCGAAGAGCAGTTCACTCATGTCTGTTACAGGCTCACCTTCTACTTTGATCTCTTTCTTTTCAGTATTTACTGAAATCCATGCCGGAGCTTTTGCGTTCTTGAGCTCCTCGTCCAACTTGGTAAAAATGACCTTCTTCTTGCTTCCCTCGCGGATTGTCAATACGTCCCCGATGCGAACCTGATATGATGGAATGTTGACTATCTTGCCATTGACCATGATGTGGCCGTGGTTAACCATCTGACGTGCTGCGGCGCGTGACAATGCGAAACCAGCGCGGAGAACAACGTTGTCCAAACGGCCTTCGAGTATGCGAAGGAGGTTCTTTGCGTTATCACCCTTGGTCTGGAGAGCAGACTTGACGTAATTGGTGAACTGACCGCCTGAAATGCCATAGCTATAGCGAGCCTTTTGCTTTTCGAGAAGCTGGCGGCCGAATTCACTCTTGGCGCTACGGCGCTTTGCCGTCTTGGCTTTTGCTTGAAGTCGCAAAGCATACTTAGGTGTCTGTGTCTTGCGGAAGACGGCGGCACCGAGGTAGCGAGCTTTTTTATATCGTGGACCAATAAGCATGGTGGTTAGTAAAAATTAAGATTAAACGCGGCGAGGCTTCTTTGGTTGAGGGCCATTGAATGGAATTGGAGTCTCGTCCTTGATTGAAGTAATAACAACTCCCTTGCTGATAAATCCACGGATAGCCGACTCGCGGCCAGATCCTACCCCTTTGACGACGACGGCGACTTCCTTGAGACCAATATTGGCAGCTTTGAGGGCCAATGTTTCGCCAACCTTTGCGGCTGCGAATGGAGTTCCCTTCTTTGCGCCACGGAATCCTGCACCACCTGATGAACCCCACATAAGAGCGTTGCCTTTTGTATCGGTCAACATGACCTTGGTGTTGTTATAGGTAGACTGGACATGCAAAATGCCAGACTCAATACGCTTTTTAGCCGAAACAACCGGTGCCTTCTTTGCATCAGTTGATTCTGCTCCTTCTGTTGTAACAATTCTTTTTTTACCCATGGTAGTTGATTATTTCTTTTCTTCCTTACGCTTACCTGATCCCATAGTCTTGCGAACATTGCCTCGGACGGTGCGGGAGTTGGTCTTGGTGCGCTGACCGCGAGCTGGAAGATGACGTGCATGGCGGTTACCTCGGTATGCCTTGATATCTTTGAGGCGCTTGATGTTGCCGGCTACCTCACGCTTGAGGTCACCTTCGATCTTGAAGCTCTCGACGAGTTTGCGGATATCGTTTTCCTGATCAACCGAAAGAGCAGTCGAACGGATGCCGGCATCGACCTTGGCTGTCTTCAAAATATGGAGGGCGCGAGAACGTCCGATACCGTATATAGCAGTCAAAGCAAACTCAAGTCGCTTGTTTTCTGGAACTGTTATACCGAGGATACGCATGATGTTAGTTATTAATTTAAAGTTATTAGTTATTAGTCCAATCAGTGGTTATTTGTTCAATTCGACTTATAACTAATGACTGTAAACGTATGATTGAATTTATCCTTGTCGCTGCTTATGGCGCGGATTTGACTTGCATACGACATACAGATATCCGCCTCGGCGAACGAGGACACATTTTGGACAGATTTTTTTGACTGATGCTTTAACTCTCATGGTGTTATGTTCTTCGTGTGATACGTGCTCGTCCTCCGTAGGGATCCAGTTCCAATTCAACCTTATCTCCGATGAGAACGCGTATGCGATTCATTCTCATTTTGCCAGCAAGATATGCAAGGATGACTTCCTTACTGTCTTGAAGCTCAACCTTAAACAACGTATTCGGCAGTGCCTCTACGACAATGCCGTTTGCGCTATTTTTGGAGACATTTTTTGATTGTGGCGCAGGTTCCATCTGGTATTTGGCGCGTGCGAACATACTAGCAGATAACCTGCTATTTCGTCAATAGTGATAGACTACGGTTCAGTCCGGCGAGCTCGCGGGCTGCACCTCCACCGTTATCCTATCAACGTCATCTGGAACCCTCGACCACGGTGGTGTAATCGAGCCCGAGCTCTTGTCTATTTCTATAACGGGCTTATATGAGCGCAACACTGAACTCGTCTCGGTAAGCGACAGTCCTGCGAGCTTTTGCTTCAAAGCATCGACAGGTACAGTACCGACAAGTGTGATATCACCTTTAAGCTTGACGATGAGTGTATTTTTCTTTTCCGGAGAAAAATCCTTTGTATTGGCGATGCTAAAATCCAGAGAATCTAACCCGGGAGTTTCGTAGGCAAAGTCATCGAATACCGCGACCGCCTGATCGCCTGCAACACGGACAACCAGCTCGGAACGCTTGAAAAGTATGCCGTACACCGTCCCTTGGAGAGCGACAGTAGCTGTTTTCGGGTCGGTACCGCCAATAACAGGCGTGCCGAATGTTGCAACATATGCTTTCGGATACATAAGATATCCCGCGGGAATGCTTGCCTTGAGGCGATTCAGCAAATCCGTGACAATCCTCGACTGAAGATCAGCTGTTGTTGATGCGAGTACTGCCGGACTGATAGTCTTCTTGGCGCCTACAAAACCTCCGGCAATATCAGCGGCCAGCCGTCCATATATGCTCTCATACTTGCTGCTACCCTTGTATGCAACAATCTTGAAATCACTGACGGGATCGGATTTCGTTATGTTGTATGATTGCCCCGGTTGATCGGCGACAACCAAAGCCGAAATACTCCCCGGAACAACAATAGATGAAGCCGAGGTTGTATACCCCGGAATGACAAGGGAGCTTGCCAACCGATATATCCGGCCAGTATCATCGGCGAGGCGAGTGCCGGCAATCAAGCGCTGCGGCTGTGTGCTGTAGGTATTGTAGAGCGTAATTTTGCCTTTTGCGGATGTCGATATCTTAGGGCCATCGGTTGCTGTCACGGTCATCGCCGTGTCGCCTTTGACGATTGCCAATTCGTAGGCAAGAACGCCCTTGCCTGGAGTACTCTGTGAAATATACGTGCCATTGACAGTCACGGGGACAACTTTTGACACGATGGTAAAGGAGGCGCTA
>CAZUII010000004.1:0-5958 GCA_964619985.1 uncultured Candidatus Saccharibacteria bacterium | reverse complement strand
AGAAAAATATACGGAGGCGACATATCCGACGACCGCCACAATAACTACGATGCCCATCAACAGAAAAAGCCATTTTTTTGCGCCTGACGTTTCCCGTTGGCGCGACGGCGTGATCGGCATGCGCGGCATATTCGACCGCTGAATAGGAACTTCACTAGTGCCATCGTCGCTGCGTGATCTTTTTTTGGACGGCTGTATAGGTGCAACAACCGAAGGACGTTCTAAGGGAATATCTCGTATGGACCGATGCGTATTTGGTACTATGTCTTGAACTCGGCGAGGCATATAGTAATAGTTAGTATAGCATGATTCTATTCTGTGGATAAACCGCGGATAGCCATGATATACAGTCCCGTGACGCGCAACCGTTCGGCATGGGGTTCGTAAGCGACATGAGGCAGTATCTCTTCAATCGTCAATAGCTCCGGTGATGATTGCGGATATGCCGACCTAAGGCTGCCCACAAAAAAATCTTCGTGGGAACGCGCGGAAACAATAACCCGGATTGGCACAGTTTCGGGTGTTGGGCTCGTGGTAAGTAAGGTGTTAAGCCCCTCAATCCAGACCTGTTTCATATGTTCTATGGCTTTCGCCTCATTTTTTGCGCGATTCACATCTATGTCCCCCTTTGTAATCAGATTGAGAGTCGATTCGGCCGCATCCTCGGTCGTATTACTCTCTTCAGCTATGGCACGTAACATGCTTTGGATGCCAAACGGATAGGAACCGAAAAATGAGCATGAGTGCCCGTGGATAATAGCCACATCCGTAAGCTCGCCGTGGATGTGTATAAGCGCATAATCAGATGAATCAGGAATGATCTTCTGGATGCCGACATGCTGGAGAAACAGCGATGAATGAAAGTGCACGTGATCTTTGCGGTGAACAAGGCTCTCAACCGCTTCGATAAAACGATCTATCATGCGTCCGCCGGCGATGCTCACGACGAATGAAACCCCGAGCTCTTTGGTATGCTTGCTTTCCCATGACGCCACAGAGTAGCCATTGAGCCTGACATCAAAGACTTTTTCTTCGATAACTCTGATATCATCGCCGGTCTTGGCTGTCATTTTGGCGCGCTCTTCCCAAATGAGACCGGTAATATAGGCGCGACTAATGGCGATATTCTCTTTGAATGTCATGGAAATAGTCTTCGCCTGCGAAACTACCCACGGTGACGACAGGACATAATGAATTGCGGATATTCGACGCGGCAGAGTTTCCGCATTCTGTTCGGCTTGAAGGTTTGCCCGAATCGCCTGCACGACCTCCTGTACTCCGCGAAGGGCCATCTTAATCAGATAGTCACTTCCTCCTCCCGACTTGTACGGGATGACGACATTGTGCGTGTAGATGACAGAAGGAATGGCGGCAGCCGGTCTTTTGTGGACGAGGGAGCCACGCACGACGGAACTTTGAACATCGATAATCAGTATTAGTTCACCCTGTGAGCTTGAGAGAAACATTGGAAATATTATACCACACGCACGCCCCGGCTGAAGTCTTATCGTAGGACGGCTTTTATCCTTCTCACGCCTTGAGACACCGCCTCCTCTTTCTGGATCCTGAACCTCCACTTCCCTTCGGGTCCCGCAAGCTCTGAGGTGTTCTTTACATGAGGGCCTCCGCAGAATTCCTTTGAATACGCAGAGGCGAGATCCTTGCCAATAAAATAAATGGAAATCTGGTCACCATATTTTTCACCAAAGAAATGACGTGCGCCGGTCTTTTCCGCTTCTTCGCGAGGCATGACAACATTGTTCATCGGTAACGCATCAGCAATTTTTTCATTGACGATATCCTCAACTCGTTTTTTCTGCTCATCAGTCAGCTTGGCGCCCGTAAAATCAAAGCGCAGCCGTTCGGCGGTAATATTGGACCCCTTCTGATTACCCTCATGTTCACCGAGCACATCATGGAGCGCCTGGTGAAGGAGGTGTGTGGCGGTGTGGTAACGGACAACCATGGGATCGTTGGCATCCCCAAGACCGCCTTTAAATTTTTGTTCTGCTCCGGCGCGGGACAATTCCTGGTGTTTTTTAAATTCAACTTCAAAGCCAGTACCATCGACAGTGATACCTTTTTCTGATGCCAATTCTTTGGTTACGTCGATAGGCAGGCCGAAGGAGGAAAAAAGGAGGAATGCATCTTTACCAGAAATTGCTGTAGATGTTGAAATCTTCTCAAATTCCCGCATGCCATGGGTAAGTGCCTCAGCAAACTTTCCAGACTCTTCGGTGAGAACTTCTTTTATTCTGGTTTTATTTCGATTGATCTCAGGATGCGCATCCTTATATATCTCGGCGAGCGTATCAATAAGAACTCCGATTCTTTTTTCATCCAATTTCTTATCTGTAGTATTCACGATGGCGCGGCGGACCAGGCGGCGGAGAATGTACCCTCGATCAGTATTCGAGGGGACAACTCCGTCTAGAATGAGGAAAACTCCAGCACGCAAATGATCAGCAATAATGCGTTTATTACGCAGTGGGTGAGAAGCCTCGCCCATGAGATCCATGAGAGGCTTCAGCAAATCCGTATCATATATATTATCCACCCCTTGCAGAGTCATGGCCAAGCGCTCCAGTCCAGCGCCCGTATCCACAGAGGGCTTTGGTAAGTTGGCGATAATCTTGCCATCTTTTTTCTCATACTGCATAAAGACATCGTTCCACACTTCAACAACGTCACGGACACTATCGGCAGCCAAAAATTGTTCTTGAGTCAATCCCCTGCCACTGAATTTATTTGAAACGTCGTAATACATCTCTGTATCAGGTCCGCAAGGTCCATTCTCACCAGCTTCCCACCAGTTCATTGAAGCAGGCATGTAGAAAATACGATCGCCATCAATATTATTTTTCTTGAAAATTTCACGCCAAATATCTGCAGCTTCGTCATCACGAGGTGCAATGGCGTCACCTTCAAAGACAGTTACATACAATCGACTCGGGTTGAGTCCAAGCCCCTCTTTTTTATCCGTCAAAAACTCATAACTCCAAGCGATGGCTTCTTTTTTAAAATAATCACCAAGTGACCAATTCCCCAACATCTCAAAAAAAGTGGCGTGCGTCTTATCGCCAATATCATCAATGTCGACAGTGCGAAGACATTTTTGAACATTTACCAAGCGAGTTCCCTGCGGATGCGGTTGACCCAAGAGATATGGCACCAATGGCTGCATGCCAGCGGTATTAAAAAGTGTAGCGTTAGTTAGGCCTTTTTCGTCCGGCGTGACCAACGAAGCCGAGGGGATAATGGCGTGTCCACGTTTCTCAAAAAATTTCAGAAACCGTGAGCGGATTTCAGAGGAGTTCATATAAACGAGTGTATCACGAAGGCCTACTCCCCTCCAAGTATGAAGAGGCAGGTAAGCAAGATGAATATGATAAGCAGAATCACCATAATAATCTCACCGGTAGAATATCTGTGGACACGAGTCGGCATCAAATCCTTGCGCACGCGGTTGTCATGCACCGCAAACGCATTGTCAATCTGTTCCTGCGTCCAGCCGCCGGCACGGAGGTTGTTGATCAAGGAATCCTTTGGAATACCTTGACGGAGCTGGCTGTCTACATAGTGGGCAAATTCTTCTGGTTTCATAGATAGCACTAGTATAGCAGAGATTCGAGCTTATCAATATCCTCTTCGATAGCTTTTAGTCCCTCCTTAAAGAAATCAGGCTTCGTCACATCGATACCTATTTCCTTGAGGATATTTTCAGGCGTATCCTTACCGCCGGCCGATAGAAACCTCTCAATATTCCTCCAGAATGACTTGTCTTTGCGATATCGACGGAGAAGCGCCCGGCTAACGATGAGGCCGTACGCATAGGAGTACACGTAGAAAAAGCGGCGAATGTGGCCCCAGGAGACGAACATGTATCCGTCGTCGGGGATCATTTTATACGTCGGCCCTAGATATGCCTGCATATGTTTATTGTGCAATGCCGCAATCTCTTCTTTCGCTACAAAGCCCTTGGCACGAATGGTTTGGTGAAGTTCAAGCTCAAAATTGAAGCAGGCGATCTGCCGTGGAATAGTAGCAATGGCACTATTGATCTTGTCATGGAGCATGATTATTTTCTCCTTGGCGGGAAGAGATTCGAGTATGGCATCATAAGCAATGTCCTCAAATAGGGTGCTGGCGGTTTCAGCCAAGGCGTACGAATACTCGGCATATAAAGGCCCTTGCCCTCGCGACAGTTCAGTATGAAAGGCATGGCCCATTTCGTGTGCTAGAGTAGTATACGAACGTATGCTATCAACATGATTGAGCAGCACGAATGTTGGATTGCCATAGGAGCCGGCGCAATATGCGCCGCCGGTTTTTCCCTTTCGAGGCATTGCGTCGATCTGGCCCTTGGCGAGATAGGTTTCAAATACCTTGACATACTTGTCATCTATGTCACTCAAGGTTTTCTTGAGAAGCGCAACGCATGTATCAAAAGAGTATGACGTCGATAGCTCCCCTACGCTGGCACCGCGATCAGAATAATTGAGATGTTTTTGCTTGAGCAGTTTGGCCTTTATCTTATTAAATCGATGAACTAGGTGGAAATTATCGGTCACCACCATGCGCAGACGTTCAACAACATCTATATCATTACGATATTCACGTACCGTTTCAGCATACGGAGTATCGAACTTACGAAGCTCGTCATTAATCTTCTTATCCGTATAGATAGCATTTATCTCCCCTTCAGAAAAAACAGCCACCGACTTGAGTACTTTGTAGACAGCCTGCGCGAGCTCTCGTCGTCCGGACGAAGTTTTCTGCTGGGAAATGAGCTCAAGTGCTTTGTTAATGGGCAATTTCTTGCGGCGCCACATGACCGTCTGGGAATCAAGAATCTTGTCGTTGTGCGCAACCCAGGCTTCTTTGGCCGGATGACTTTTGAGCGACATGATTTTTTCTTCGGCGACGGTGAGCTGGTGTTTGGCATCAGAAAATATGCAGTCCAGAAGGAAACGGAAATGTTTGAGGGCTGGATCCTGAAGAACTTCTCGCTGTTTTCGGGCATCCATCATGCCTAATGAAATTGGAAAGAACATGGCCTTGTTCGTGGCTTTGGTCATACGGTTGCTCAAGAGCGCGTTTTGGGCGGTAGCAAACGTATCGTCACTATTGAGGCTTTGCGCGAAGAAAAAATAGAGGAGCGGTTTAGGTGTTTTATGTGCATGAAGCTCTTCATACGCGGTCAGTGCCGCACAAAGCGCCTTGGAGTCAGTGAGGTATGCCTTGTCGGCAACGTCGTACTTTTTACCAAAATCGTCAAATGCTTTTTCGACCGTCCGCATATCTTGTTCTATCCGCGGGTCAGTTGGCGAGGAGTATAGCAGACCCAAATCCCACACGGGCGCTTTTTTTGCTGCTGTTTTCTTCATATTATTTGGCATAGTTCCGTAATATCTCAAAGTCTTTTTTCAGATTGTTGAGATTGTTGGGATTATACACGGCCACGCAGGGATGGTACAGCACGACGATATCGAGGTCGCCATAGGAGGCTTTGGTTGGATAGGCTTTGCCGTGAGCCTGGGAGATCGGTTCGAGCTGCAGGTCGAGGTCAAATTTCTTCATAATATAGCCCATGGCGTAGCGACCAAGCGCCGCAATCACTCGCGGCTTAATAATATCTATCTGCCGATCAAGAAATGGTCCGTACATTTCGATTTCCTTGGTCGTGGGGTCACGATTTTCCGGCGGACGGTCTTTGACGATATTGGTTACATACACGGATGGGCGCGCGATACCGGCGTGCGCAAGGAGCTGATCCAGTACTTTTCCCGCCGCTCCGCAAAAAGGCTTGCCTGTTTTTGCTTCATTTCTGCCCGGCGCTTCGCCCACAAACATTATTTGTGCATCATGGCTTCCCTCACCAATGACGGGAAAGAAGTTGTTGGCGCTGCGATATTCATACAGAGGCGACTCTTTGAGGACAAGAATTTCATCGCGGAT
>CAZUII010000003.1:4113-23876 GCA_964619985.1 uncultured Candidatus Saccharibacteria bacterium | reverse complement strand
GATTGCTCCGCGTGCTCCTAAGGCACGTGCGTCTACCAATTTCGCCACCCCGGCGGGTGAACTTTATGCACAGTTGAGTGTAGCATATATGGTATACTGTGCGCATGTCAGCCGCTCCCAAGAAGGAGAAGATATTAGTGATTGAAGGCGAAGCCGCGTTTGGTGGGCGCGTTGTTGAGGCACTCAAAAAGGAGGGATATATTGCCTCACTTGCTACAGATGGCACCGCTGGTCTCAAACTTATCTACGACACGTTGCCACATCTTATACTTATTGATTTGGTATTGCCAGGCATGGATGGGTACCAGATTTTGGAAAAGAAGCACGCTGAACCATTACTTACGAAAATTCCTGTGTTCTTGCTCTCGACACAGGGGGTACCGATTAATATGGCGCGTGTGCCACAGGGATCAGTCAAGGAATATATTCTTGATTTGCATGCGGATACAAATGAAATCATAAAACGGGTTAATGGCATTTTTGGTTATCAGATTTCTCGTGAGACAACGGATGATGGGAATACAAAAAAGAAAATTGTGTGGATTGAAGATGACAAACTTATCGGTACTATTCTTGCCAAGAAGCTGATTGCTTCGGGATTTGACTTGTTCCATGCGAAAAACGGCACGGAAGCCATGCGTCATTTGTCTGAACACGTTCCTGATGCCATCGTACTCGATCTTCTGATGCCGGGCATGAGTGGTTTTGATATTCTCCAAAAGGTAAAAGCCGATCCGCGCCTCAAAAATGTGCCTTCCATGATTCTGTCCAATCTCAACAAACAGAGCGATATCGAGCGCGCCAAAGTTCTCGGCGCCCAAAAATTCCTCGTCAAGGCGGCCGCGTCGCTTGATCAGATTGTCGAGGAAGTGAGAGGCTTGTGTAAATAATATGACGAAAAAAGCCGGCACGGGAGTTGCCGGCACGGTGTGCGGGGTGGGGACGGTCCTTATGTCGTGGCCGCAGTTTGGGCAGCAGCTTCATATGGATTTCGTATACACTTGTGAAAAAGGGCAAAGTGCGCAAGACTTACCGCACTGTGAATATCGAGTTTCTTCATGATACGCTCGCGGTGAGTCTCGATGGTTTTCACTGCTACGCCCCGTAGCCCGGCTATTTCTTTGTTGGACATACCGAGGGCGATATGCAGGAAGACTTCATACTCCGTGTTCGTGAGGGACTGAACCAGTTCACTATCTGAAAGTCGCTGTTTTGCGATCAGAATGCAATTTGTCATAGAGACCTTTCTGCTTGTTTGGACCTATTGTATGACGTGTAATCAACTTGTCAATGAATATAAGCGCTACGGTCATTGAAAATTAATAAAAACTGTGATACCATCCGCCCATCATGAGTGCCGCACGCAAACATGCACCGGGGCATGGCGAAGAAAACATCGTCGTTAAAGGCGCGCGCACGCACAACCTCAAAAATATTACGGTGGAGATGCCGAGAAACACAATGATTGCGGTGACCGGGCTCTCTGGCTCCGGAAAATCATCGTTGGCCTTTGATACTATTTTTGCTGAAGGCCAGCGCCGATACGTCGAATCGCTTTCTGCCTACGCCCGCCAATTTCTTCACAAAATGCAGAAGCCTGATGTCGATGAGATTTCCGGTCTTTCGCCGGCCATCTCTATTGACCAAAAGTCACGTTCAAATAACCCGCGTTCAACGGTTGCTACCATCACCGAAATCTACGACTACCTGCGTATTTTGTTTGCGCGCGTCGGCAAACCTCACTGTTTGACCTGTGGGCGTATCATTCATCGTATTTCTCAAGAAGAGATTCTCAATACTATTTTACAGACGGTTACCACTCGCGCCACACAGGCAAAAAAGATTTATGGCGTAAATATTAGTGATGCCAAGATTCGTGTCTATGCGCCAGTCGTTGTTGGTCGCAAAGGAGAGTACTATCAGATGCTTTATGATCTTCTCGGCAAAGGCTATGACCGCGTCCGCATTGATGGGAAGACGCAGAAACTCCGCGACCAGATTATTTTGGAGAAAAATAAGAAGCATGACATTGATGTTTTGGTTGATGAACTGTTCATTAGTGAATTCAAAGATTCAAAACAGTCAGGCAATGCGCGCGAGCGTCTGTCTGAAGCTATAGAGCGCGCCGTGCACGAGGCTGATGGACTTATTAAGATTGAATATCCGTGGAAAGGAGAAGGAAAGAAGGAAGAAGGAAAAGAGGGGAAAAGTGTCGAGGAAGATGGTCCAAACGAAACACTAATGTCTGTTAAGTTCATGTGTCCGTATGATGGCTTCTCATATCCCGAGATTGAGCCACGATTGTTCTCATTCAACTCACCGTATGGTGCATGTACGGTCTGTAATGGTTTGGGTACTGAAGGTTTGTTTGCTGAAGAAATTTGTAAAGCATGCAATGGTGTACGTCTTCGTGAAGAAGCCTTGCATGTCAAAATTGGCGACAAGAATATAGTCGACACTACCTCGATGTCTATTGAACATGCCATTGAATATTTCAAAGATATCAAGCTGACTGAATCAGAGAAGGAAATTTCAAAGGTCGTGCTCAAGGAAATTCAGGCACGCCTCTCATTCATGGTAAATGTCGGTATCGAATACCTGACACTTGATCGCCGCGCCAACACGCTTTCTGGCGGGGAAGCGCAGCGTATTCGTCTGGCCTCACAGCTCGGCTCTGGCCTCGTTGGCGCGCTGTACGTTTTGGACGAACCAACTATCGGTCTTCATCAACGAGACAACGATCGTCTTATCGGAACACTTCTTCGACTGCGTGATCTTGGTAACACTATTATCGTGGTTGAACACGATGAAGATACGATGTTCGCCTCTGACTATATAGTAGACATCGGTCCGGGTGCGGGAGTTCATGGTGGAAAAGTTGTGGTCTCTGGATATCTGGATGATTTGCTTACTGCCAAGAAGAATCCCTCCGGATCGCTGACATTGGCGTATTTGCGCGGGGAAGAGAAGATTGATGTTCCCGCAAAGCGTCGTGAACCAAAGGGTAAGATTATGGTCCGTGGCGGTCACGCCTTCAACATCAAGGATATGAATGTTGATGTTCCGCTTGGTTGTTTGAATGTGGTAACCGGCGTGTCCGGGTCTGGAAAGTCTTCATTCATGTATGAAATTTTGCACCGCAACTTGGCGGCCCGTCTTGAAATGCGCAAGCGCACTAATGAGCCGATCAATTGTAAAGAATTTAAAGGATCAGAATATGTTGGCCGTGTCATTCTCATAGATCAATCACCGATTGGCCGCACACCACGCTCAAATCCTGCGACATACACAGGTTCGTGGACGCATGTCCGTGATTTGTTTGCGTCAGAGCCAGAGGCGCGTGCGCGTGGCTGGGGAGCGGGGAGATTTTCGTTTAATCGACCTGGCGGACGTTGTGAAGCCTGTGAAGGTAATGGCGAAATTGCCGTTGAAATGCATTTCTTGCCGACTGTCTATGTGACTTGTGAAGTTTGTAACGGCAAGCGCTTTACCAAGGAGACCTTGGAAATCAAATTCCGCAAGAAAAATATTCATGAAGTCTTGGAGCTGACTATCGAAGAGGCAATCGAATTCTTCAAAGATATTCCTGCGGTTGAAGATCGTCTCAAGACCTTGATGGACGTGGGACTTGGGTATGCCAAGTTGGGTCAGTCAGCGACGACACTTTCTGGTGGAGAAGCCCAGCGCGTCAAGATTTCATCAGAGCTCTACCGTGCGCATTTGCAGAAGACTATTTATCTCCTTGATGAGCCGACGGTTGGATTGCATTACGAAGATGTGAAGAAATTGATTGATATTTTGCAGAAATTGGTTGACAAGGGAAATACGGTTGTGGTGATTGAGCACAACTTGGATCTAGTTAAAAATGCTGACTACGTTATTGATATTGGCCCCGAAGGAGGTGAACGTGGCGGTAAGATTGTGGCCAAGGGAACACCGGAGGACGTGGCGGCTAGTGAAAAAAGTTATACCGGAAAGTATTTGAAGAAGATCTTGAATAGGAAATAAAAAGCCTCGGCGCAGGTGCCGAGGGTTTGGAGGATGTTTGCTGTTTTCATCAGTCGCCGCCGCTCAAGCCGTACAGCAGGTCGGATGCGAATGTGCGAAGCGCCTTGAAAGCGCGCCATAGTAAGATCACGATGGTAACACCGGCGATCGAGACAATTGGCCACCACTGGGTGGTGACTTCCCGGCATCCGATCCAGAGTAGGAATACGATAGTTATCGCTGTTGCAATAATCATGACTATTCCAGCAACGATGGACGTGTCAGAAAGCACGTCCTCGGTGTGTTTGATGATGCCATCAGTGATTTGCCAGATGGCGATCAGAATGATGATTGACCCGATTGCTAGCAACGGATGGTGGATCAATGTTGCAATAGCACCGATAGTGGTACAGATGATGGCAAGTACCGTGCAGACGAGATAGACGCAGAGTCCGAACGTCAACGGTGTTTTCTCGTGGTTCATGTGGTCCATATGTTCTCCTGTTGTGGAGTTTTTGTTGTTGCTCCAATCTACAAATTACTGTACTCTTAATTTTATGACCAGTCAAGGGATTACCAAACTCAACCTGCCTGATACCCCGGGCGTCTATACCTTTGTGGACACGAAGGGCAGGCCGTTGTATATCGGCCGGGCGACTTCGCTCAAGGATCGGGTTAGAAGCTATTTTGCCAATGATCTCATCGAAACGCGCGGATCGCGCATTGTTGATATGATCACCAAGGCCAAGACGTTGACGTGGAAGGAAAGTGACAGCGTTCTCGAAGCCATCATTTTGGAAAGCGTCCTTATCAAGCGCTACCAGCCTCATTACAACGTCGATGAGCGCGATGATAAAAGTTCACAGTATATTGTCATTACCGATGAACCATGGCCAAGGGTGTTTCTCGTGCGCGCTCGTGATTTTGATCAGGCCTTGACCGAAAAGACGCTGGGGTATCGCGTCAAACGATATTTTGGACCCTATCCACATGGAGGACTCATCAAGGAGGCCCTCAAGATTTTGCGAAAACTTTTCCCGTTCAAGGATAAGAAATCATTCGATGCGCGCCACGATGCCTTCTATCGTGCACTCGGCCGTTCGCCGCGGGAAGACGACACCAATGCGCGTCGCCGGTACGCCCGTACCATTGAATATATGATACTGTTTTTTGAAGGCAAGAAGGATCTGATCCGTACCCGCATTGAACGCGAGATGAATGTATCCGCCAAAGCATTGAAATTCGAAGATGCCCAGTATTTCAAGAAGTTGCTGTACGCCATTGATCATATACATGATATCGCGCTTATCAAGGCATCAAACTCAATCATGAACTCATCGCAAGCTGGCTCGAAGGGGTTCCGCATGGAGGCCTACGACGTTGCACACTTGTCAGGCACAAATGTAGTCGGTGCCATGACGGTCTCGATTGATGGTGAACTGACGCCCGCACACTATCGTAAATTTAAGATTTCAAAACAGGCGAACAATGATATCGCCGGCCTCGTGGAGATCTTGTCGCGCCGACTCAATCATTCTGAATGGACATATCCCGACCTCATTCTGGTCGATGGTAATGAAACGCATCGTATTCATGCGGAAGCAGTGCTCAAGTCCCGCCGCATTTCTATTCCCGTTATTGCCGTCACCAAAGATGAGCGACACAAGGCCGCACGGCTTATTGGGAATCCGGAGATTGTGGAAAAATATGAAAAGCAGATTGTAGCCTTGAACGCAGAAGCTCACCGGTTCGCTCTCGCATTTCATCGCTTGCGCAGAAGGGTTTGGTAAAAACTAACCTTGCCTATTTTTCTTGGACGGAATCGGCTTTTCAACTATAATGTACCCATGCACAAACCTCGCATCGGCGTCCTCCGGGGCGGCCCTAGCAATGAATATGATGTGTCGCTGAGCTCTGGCGCGGCGGTTCTCTCTGCATTACGGAATCGCCTTGAACATCTGTATCATGCACGCGACATTCTCATTGACAAAAAAGGTGCTTGGCATCTCGATGGAGTCGAGTTTGCGCCGCATGATATTGCAAGCAAGATAGACGTGGCCTTTAACGCACTTCATGGGACATATGGAGAAGACGGGAAAATTCAAGCATTCCTCGAAGCTCATCGCATGCCGTTCACCGGATCAGGATCCTTGGGCTCGGCTGTGGGTATGAATAAAATTCTTTCAAAAAAAGTCTTTGAGCGCCATGGTATCAAGAGTCCCTATTGGACGGAGGTGTCTTCAGAGCGAGTTCAAAAGGAACGTGAGGCGGTAGCCAAGGAACTCTTTACAACCTTTATCTTACCGGCTGTCATCAAGCCGGCATCCAGTGGATCATCAGTTGGTGTATCAGTCGTTCGTACCTATTCTGAACTCTTTACAGCACTCAACTTGGCTGCGCAGCATGGCGATACGATTCTCATAGAAGAATTCATCCCAGGTATCGAGGCAACCTGTGGTGTCATTGAAGGTTTCCGCGGCCATGAGCTCTACGCGCTTCCTCCGATTGAGATACGTCCACATGCAGGTTTCTTTGACTATCAGGCAAAATATGAAGGCAAGTCGCACGAAATCGTTCCCGCCACATTTTCCGAAACAATCAAAAAAACGCTCGAAAATCTAGCGCAACAAATTCATCGTGCCCTGGCGTTGAAGCATTATTCACGTTCTGATTTTATTATCCACCCGCGTCGCGGTGTCTACGTGCTTGAGGTTAATACCTTGCCCGGTCTGACATCGGAATCCTTGGTTCCCAAGGCTCTGCGCGCGGTGGGCAGTGACCTGCACGAGTTGGTTGAGCATCTGGTGGGGCTGGCATTGAAAGACAGAAGGAAATAGGGTATAGTACGGCAGTTACTTTTTTAGGAAGATATGGGCCCGTAGCTCAGTTGGTAGAGCAGTGCTTTTGCAAAGCAAAGGTCGGAGGTTCGATTCCTCTCGGGTCCACCGAAAACATAAAAACCGCACTATGCGGTTTTTATGTTGAGGGGGAACTGAGCAAGGTGCCTTCGCACCTTGCGTAGAGGAATCGAAAAGGTTGAGCATGTCGCACGGAGCCGTAGGCGAGTACGACGCGAAACCTGTACCGAAGCTGTAAGCTTCGATTCCTCTCGGGTCCACCGAAAACATAAAAAGAGATGAGTCCCGCAATGCACGGAAATCATCTCTCGGTTAATCTGGTCAGGCTCGCTTAGTGATTCTGACGTCAGTGTTCGGGAGTGAAGAATCTTTTTGTCGCCGTGTTGCTCACGGTCATGCTCCAAACGCCATTGACCTTTCTCGATGTGCCCAGTGCAATGTTATTATTGGCGGTTTCCGGCGTGGATCCGTATCGTAGAAATCCCGTGTGGAATACATCATCACGCCAGCTAATAACGAAGGTATTTGTTGTAGTGGCAACGATGAACAGGTTTGTGCTCAACGTACTGGTAACGCTATTGGTGTAATTTGCGGTATATCCCACCGCATCCAGATAGTTGAATGTGTCCGCACCAGCCACATTCTTTTTTACCCTCCAAAGCAGGGTCATGTTTGTCCCCGAAAGCGGGGGAATTCGAATCAGCAATTTTTCCCATGCTGAGCTGAAGGGGATGTTGGTCCTGACGATTCCACCGACGGAAAACGTGAATTCATCGGACGGATGTTGGGTTCCAGTTTTGTGATAGAAAATGATATCGTGGGATACAGGGAAGCCGTTCTCAAAGTGGTTTGGCACCACAATCCACCATTCCGACTTTTGTCCGACGGTAGATAGGAGCGCGCTGATGGCGGCGGGGCCATTGTCTGTCACGTATGTTGATGACGTCAGAGTCCATGGCAGACTCCCTCCGCCGAACGATGTTTGCCACTGGCTACTGGTGAACGGCGGCACGTCAACAAAAGACGGATTTCCAATAGGCGGCGGGTCTTGCGCTTGGACTGATGATGTGAGTGTTAGTGCGACTAGAGCTGCAATCAGTGATGTTTTCATTGTGCGATTACGGACTCCTGCAGTTTATGTTGTCCGTTGTTACTCTAACATATTTTTATATAAAGTCCAGTTTTTGAGGAAGGACCGATTTCGGCAAGTTGACATGGTATACTATTCATCCAAAGGTCGCGATTATCAGCCTTAATATATTTATCATTATGGCAGACGCACCAGCATGCTCGACGTGCGGTCACGCACACACCGGCAAAAAGTGTGATTGTGGCTGTGAAGTCTCAAAATAGCAACAAAAAACCACCGAGCCGGTGGTTTTTTGATATCGAGAACGTGGCGAGAGCCGCGTGAGCATCCTAGGCTGTCGGTGTGGAATTGCCGTCCTTGACGCAGCAGGTGCACGACTTTTTGTGGTCGATGATCAGCCAGATAGCCGACAAACCGACCAAGATATAGACAATCATCGAGCCTGTGCTAGCCTCACCGAAAATGGCATCAACGAGGTTCCAGTTGAAGGCAACAAGAAGCCAGTTGAGGCCACCAATGATGGTAAGGATGAATGCGATGACATGAGTTGTTTTCATGGTGTATAGTTACATTAATAAACGGACCTATACTCCGTAGTATAGCAGAAAGATGCATCCAAGTTATGCACTCTTTGAGTTTTTGAGAATTAGGCCGATGTGTGTTAGATTTTCATGCATCGTGGGTATGTGCGGGCCTATAGTAAAGCGGTATTACGCGTCCATGGCATGGACGAAGCCGGGGTTCGACTCCCCGTAGGTCCACAATCGGGGCGTAGTATAGTGGCAGTATACACGCTTCGGGTGCGTGAGGTCCGAGTTCGATTCTCGGCGCCCCGACAAGTAACAATTTGCGCGACTGTTTTCAATGCGCTATGATTCTTTCTCATACGCATGATGCGCCCTTATTTATGAGCGAAACAGTATCTACATTATTTTCAACATTATGGGCGGTGTGGAAGGACATGGCCTCGGCAATCTGGTCTGTCGTTCCGAAGCTTTTCCATTTTTCATTATGGGCCATTTCCGGCGTTATTATTTTGCCGTGCGTCTATATCGCCGGCAATCTCTATCCAATGTGGCAGGAGTGGGGAGAGGATTTCTAGGTTGCGCTTTCTTATTTTCCCTGTAAACTTTGGGCATGACAGCCAATACCCCTACCGCACTTCACCCGACCATTTTTGTTATTTACGGGATTACGGGAGATTTGGCCGCCCGCAAGCTCATCCCTGCGCTTCTTAGTTTGTATGCAAAGAAACTGTTGCCGACGCGTTTTGCCATTATTGGTTTCTCCCGCCGCGTATTCAGCAGAGAAGAGTTCCGCGAGTTTATCCGCGGCAGAATGAATGTGAAGCCCGGCCAATTCAAGGAAGAGGACATCAAACATTTTCTTGATCACATTTCCTATGAACAGGGAATGTTCGATGACATTGGCGCCTACACGCGCCTAGCCCTCAAGATGAAGGGTGTCGATGATCGCTGGGGTCAGTGTTCGAACAAGCTCTATCACCTGTCGGTGCCGCCAAGCCTCTATGAGAAAATTCTAAGCAATATCGCGCACTCGGGTCTTTCGCACTCGTGTGACGACGGTAGCGGCTGGACACGCATCTTGATCGAGAAGCCGTTTGGCAGCGACAGCGAGACGGCCCGTCATCTCGATAAACTGCTCGGCTCGCTTTTCAAGGAAGAACAGATTTTCCGCATTGATCATTATCTGGCGAAGGAAGTCCTGCAGAATATCATGGCTTTTAGATTTTCGAATTCTATGTTCGAGCCATTGTGGAACAGGCACTTTGTCGACAAGGTCCATATCAAACTATTTGAAAAAAATGGCATGGAGGGCCGCGGCGCCTTTTATGACCCCATCGGGGCGCTCAAAGATGTCGGGCAGAACCATATGTTGATGATGCTTGCTATTATTGCCATGGAAGCGCCGGCGTCATTCCGGGCCAAAGATATTCGACACGAACGCGCCAAGGTGCTCTCGAAGCTAACATTGATGACGAGTCGTTCAATACACAAACATGTGGTTCGCGGTCAATACATGGGTTACATGCAGGAGATTGGCGTCTCCCCGCAATCGCAGACCGAGACGTATTTCCGCATCCAGGCTTTTATCGGTTCGCCGCGCTGGAAGGATGTGCCGTTCTACCTGGAAAGCGGCAAAGGCCTTGCCGAATCTAAGGCGGAAATTGATGTTTATTTTAAGGAAGATAAAAAACTCAAGATCGGCGATACGCGCAACAATGAAAATAGGCAGAATATCCTGACCTTCCGCATTCAGCCTGACGAGGGCATTCGCGTCCGCTTCTTCGTGAAGGTTCCCGGCTATGACTACACCACCGAATCAAAAACGCTGAAGTTCAAATATGCCGATGTGGCATCTTTCGACATGATTCCCAATGATTATGAGCGTTTGATTCACGATGCCTTTGTTGGCGAGCAGTCGCTCTTCGCTTCGACTGACGAAATCATGGCTTCATGGAAATTTATCATGTCAATTTTGAATAATGTAAAGCAGACGCAGCTTAAATTGTATGAACGGGGAGCGGGATATGTGGAATAGAGGCTAATTACATAGGAAATTACGTAATAAAAAGTTCACCCATCGTGAGCTTTTTTCGTATAGGTTATCCCCACCTTATTTTGCATGCATTTTAGGCAAAAGTGGGATATAATATCCATCAAGTGGGATGAAGTGGTATAAGGAAATCAGTCGAGATTTTCGTAAGGCCACTGACTCCCGCACGATGTATGTTAATCGGGGAATATAGACACACTATCGACGACAAAAACCGCTTGTCACTTCCATCAAAATTCCGCAAGGAAATGGGAAAGACAGTGGTAGTTACGCCTGGACTCGATTCTTGTTTGTTCATCTTCACGGTGAGCGAATGGGAAAAAGTCTCCGGACGTTTGTCGGTGTCTGAATCTTCGATGCTCTCATCGGACAACCGTGGCTTCAACCGCTACCTTCTGGGTCGAGCGGTTGAGGTCGAGGTTGATGCTGTTGGCCGCATGCTCCTTCCGGAGCATTTGCGCCAGCGAGCAAAACTGCAATCGAATGTCGCCTTTATTGGCGTCAAAGATCGCGTTGAATTGTGGAACGAAGACGCGTGGGATTCGTATGTTCACGAGGTCGAGCTTAAGGCAGATGCTCTTGCTGAGAAATTGGGCAAAGAGAATCTCGCAAAATAGCTGATTCCTATGGACACCGTCCACGTACCGGTTCTTTTACATGAAGTACTTGCCGCCTTCGGCGAAGTTATAAGTCGAAAGTCGAAAGTTGAAAGTCAGTCGCAGTTCCCTATATATCTTGACGGCACGCTTGGTGGTGCAGGACATGCATTAGCTATTGCGAAGGCGTGCGCTGGCAAGATTACGGTAATCGGCCTTGATCGCGATCCTGAAGCTATAGAGCGAGGATACGAGGTCTTGGAGGGTAAAGCAGGACGAATTATTTTGGCCAATGAAGATTATCGCAACTTGGACACCGTCCTCGCGGCGAACAATCTTTCAGGAGTCGACATGATTCTCTTGGATTTGGGAATTTCGTCCGATGAGTTGGATACCTCCGGTCGAGGATTCACATTCCAGAAAGATGAGCCACTTCTCATGACCATGGGAAATCCTGCTAAGTATCCATTCACCGCCAAAGATATTGTGAACAACTGGGCGGAAGAAGATATTGCCAATGTGATCTACGGATATGGAGAAGAGAGGTTTGCCCGCAAAATTGCACGAGCACTTATTGCATATCGAGAGAAGAAGCACATCGAAACATCAGGTGAGCTCGCTGAAATCATCAAATCATGCGTACCAGGGTTTTATAGGAGAGGGAAGATACACCCAGCTACCAGAACATTTCAAGCATTACGTATCGCGGTGAATGATGAACTCAATGCGCTTAAAGAAGGATTGAAGAAAGGATACGAGGCATTACATACAGGAGGACGAATGCAGATTATTTCATTTCATAGTTTAGAAGATCGCATCGTTAAAGAATTTTATAAGGAAAAAGCAACCGAAGGAGCGAAGATTATTACGAAGAAACCATTGATCGCTACGGACCAGGAACGAGCAGAGAATCCACGATCACGCAGCGCCAAGTTACGAATTATTGAGAAGATTTAAGATTTACGATTTAAGAATTCCGAACAAACACATCTGCACTATTCTTAAATCTTAATTCCTAAATCATAAATCTATTAAATATCATGACTAAAGCACTCGCACACACATCTGTACACTTAGTTTCAACCATACACGGTTACCGCCGCCACATTACGTTGGCCCTTTTGGCGACCAGCGCAGTGCTTGTAGCCATTTACGCGATCAATCTCTACCGCGTTATTTCACACACCATCGCCCTCAAGCAGGTCACTACACAGGTTGTCGCGCTCGATGCCTCGGTCGATAAACTTGATTCACAATACATCGCTCTGTCGCACACGATTACGCCGGATGCAATTGCAGCACGCGGATTTGATCAGGGTAAGGTAAGTGCATTCATCTCACGTACGACTTCATTGGGACGCATTGCCATGGTTGGTCATGAACTCTAAACAACGTTTTCGCGCTCGTATCATATTGGGAGGCATCGTCGTGGCTGCTTGCGGCCTCGGCATTGTCTTGTATGGCATGCAAATCTTGCATGGCTCTGAATATGCAGCTAAAGCCGAAAAGCAATATGTAAAACCAACCACGACAATCTTTGATCGCGGTTCTATTTCATTTACCTCAAAGGATGGCACACATCCGGCCGCTGCCACATTATCTTCAAACTACTTGGTCTATATGAGTCCAAAGCTGATAAAGGATCCGCAGGGAACCTATCAGGCTCTTTCGCAGTACCTGACGCTTGATCAGGAACAATTTCTTAAAAAAGCAGCTATCGCTAATGATCCGTATGAAGAGTTGAGTAAGAAAATAGAAGCGTCGCTGGCGCAACAGATTAGCGGGCTTTCACTCACCGGGATCGGAGTAACGAAGGCTACTATTCGTTCATATCCAGGTGGTAGTTTAGCCGCACATGTTCTTGGTATCGTCGGAGAAAGTGAAAATACTGCAGGAACCATTGAAGGTCGCTATGGACTCGAGCGTGCTTATGAAAATATTTTGAGCAGGCCACACACATCTGCGTCTGCAAATATTTTTGCACAGCTTTTTACCAATGTTCACGATACTGTGTTTAGTACTGATTCAGCACACGGAGATATCGTTACCACGATAGAGCCGACAGTGCAGGCATATTTGGAAAAAATATTAGGCAAGACCAGTGATCAGTGGAAGGCCGATGAAATTGGTGGCATCATCATGGATCCAAAGACGGGAGAAATTATCGCCATGGCTTCGCTTCCTGATTTTGATCCCAACGATATTTCAAAACTGAAAAATGTCGCGGTGCTTTCTGATCCGTTGGTTGAACACGCCTACGAAATGGGTTCGATTATGAAGCCGCTCACAGTGGGAACGGGTCTTGATTCGGGAGCCATTACACCAACGTCGACCTATGACGATACGGGAACTATGACCTTGAGCGGAAAGAAGATTGCTAACTTCGACGGTAAGGCTCGTGGTCCAGTAACGCCAGTGCAGGAAATCTTGAGTCAGTCGCTGAACGTTGGCGCGGCTACGGTTGCACTCAAGGTGGGCAAGGATGACTTTGCAAAATATTTTGCTTCTTTTGGTTTTGGCAGTAAGACAGGCATCGATCAGCCAAACGAGACATCGGGACTGACCACTAACCTTAAAACTGGTCGTGATATTGAAATTGCTACCATGGCCTACGGACAGGGAATTGCGCTGTCGCCAGTTGCCATGACTCGCGCGTTGGCGATTCTGGCAAATAGAGGAAAATTGCCTCAGCCACATCTGGTGCGAGAGATTGATTATATTGATGGAACGAAAAAAGTTACGCCGACTGACGGTGGCGCTCAAGTGCTCAAACCTGAAACAACAGAGATTGTTACAAAAATGCTTGTTAAGGTGGTAGATGAAGCTCTGCGCAAAGGTGCACTTAAGATGGACCATTACAGCGTTGCCGCAAAAACTGGTACAGCCCAAATCGCAGATCCTGCAACCAAGGGATATTACCCTGATCGCTATCTCCACTCATTCTTCGGCTATTTCCCGGCCTATGAGCCGAAGTTTATCGTGTTCCTTTATCAGAAGTATCCTAAGGGCGCCCAATATGCTTCGGAGACCTTGGCAGAGCCATTTAATGAACTTACTAAGTTCTTGATTGACTACTACAACGTGCCGCCAGATAGGTAATTAGGAGATTTAAGATTTATGATTTAGGATTTAAGGATGGAAAAACAGAGTGGAGATAATCGAATAAAATCATTTACTGATCTGAAGGTGTGGCAAGAAGGACATTCTCTTGTTATATTGATATACAAAGCGACAAAGAATTTTCCGAAGGAAGAGCTTTACTCGCTGACAAATCAAATGCGAAGGTCTGCGGCGTCAGTCACCTCGAATGTTGCGGAGGGTTTCGGTCGTCAACGGTACAAAGAAAAGATTCATTTTTATTACCAAGCCCAAGGATCTCTTGTCGAACTAAAAGATCAGATACTGATTGCCAAAGATGTCGGATATTTGAAATCTCAAGAATTGAATTCGTTAATTCTTCAAGCAAATAATACGCATAAGTTACTGCAAGGTTTGATAACGAAGTCCAAGACCTTCTTAAATCCTAAATCTTAAATCCTAAATCTTACACCATGTCTTTCTTCAAGAAAATCCTGTTTGCAGTCCTGGCTTTTGAATCCCGACTCATTCTTGCGAAATACAAGCCTTTTATTGTTGCTGTAACCGGCAGTGTGGGCAAGACTTCGACGAAGGATGCTATCTACAGCGTCCTCAAAGATCAGGGTGGGTATGTCCGTAAAAGTGAAAAGAGCCTTAATAGCGAGGTCGGTTTACCACTTACCATCATCGGTGTACCAAATGCATGGCGCAGTCTTTGTGGTTGGATGCGGAATGTGGCCGAGGGAGCCAAACTTGTTCTCTCAAAGCGCGAATATCCGAACTGTTTGGTCCTGGAAATTGGTGCAGACCATCCTGGCGACATTAAGCGCGTGGCAGAATGGCTTCATCCTGATATTTCAGTTATTACGCAGGTCAGTTCGACACCAGTCCACGTGGAATTTTTCAAATCACCGGAAGAGGTTTTTGAAGAGAAGGCGGCGCTTGCTACTGCGGTTAAAAAAGGTGGCACCTTGGTGCTTTTTGCTGATAATCCGAAGGTTTTATCGCTTGCAGAGCGGGTTAAAGATAAAGGAGTCAAAAGTATTTCATTCGGTACCGTGGACACATCTGACATAAAAGGCAGTGAACAGAAAATTGTCTATGAAATTGCTGATGTTGCCGCAGATGAAGGGGTTCCTGAACCTACCCACGCGAAGGTTCCATCTGGATTTACCTTTAAACTTGATATGAATGGCACGAGCTCAACAGTTTCCATCTCCGGTCTTTTGGGTAAATCGTATATGTATCCATTGCTGGCAGCGGCCGCAGTCGGTTCTGCACGAAATGTTCCTGCACAGGCAATCGTTCGCGCGCTTAATACCTATGATGCGCCAAAGAGTCGTATGAATATTATCGCAGGGATGAATGGAACAACACTCATCGATGATTCCTATAACTCATCTCCTGACGCAGTTATTTCTGCTTTAAATACGGTTAAAGAACTCGAGTGTTCTGGTTCAAAAATTGTGGCGCTGGGGGACATGATGGAGCTTGGCCAGTATTCTTCAGAGGAACATCGCCGCATTGGCAGGGAAGTTATCGGCACCACGAGTGTATTAGTCACCGTTGGACAGCGTTCACGAGCGACGGCGGATGAAGCTGTTAAGAAAGGGTTTGCCATCGAAAACGTCCACGCTTTTGATACGTCAGTCGAAGCGGGGACA
This sequence comes from uncultured Candidatus Saccharibacteria bacterium, assembly GCA_964619985.1. GTDB lineage: Bacteria > Patescibacteriota > Minisyncoccia > Phycocordibacterales > PALSA-1337 > C7867-002. The sequence goes on along the minus strand of CAZUII010000003.1, from coordinate 8,026 downwards.
TTCATCCAATCAATCATCAAGCCAGGCGATATCATCCTCGTTAAAGGTTCGCAATCTATCCGCATGGAGCGCATGGTGAAGATGCTGATGAAACACACTGATCACGCCGCCAAACTTCTGGTGCGCCAAGAGAAGGAGTGGCTTGATAAAAAGTAAAAAACAGGTTACAGTTTTTGCGCCAGCGTGCATCCGTTCGACACGGCCCTATCGTCTATCGGCTAGGACACTGCCTTCTCAAGGCAGGAAGCGGGGTTCGATTCCCCGTAGGGCTACTCGGTAATCGTTACTTTTGTAAATTATCTCTATAGAAACCGAGCAGACGCTATTGCGTCTGCGACTGGGGAATCGAACGGCGGAGCGATGCCGAGCGAGCACGCGAGGCCGCGAGCCGGTGCCCAGCCCGAGCCGAGCTGGCGAGGCGAGAGGCGCGGGCGATTCCCCGTAGGGCTATAACTTTTCATAATTGACAGAGGAGCTTTTCAGAGTAATGTGTACTTAGACAAAGCTGTTTTACAGCTGCCGCTAGGCAGCAACAGTGAGTCGATCTAACCCTTATCCGCCAATACTAATTGGCAAGGAGTTATTGTGGACCGAATACAACCAATGGGCACTCGCCCAGTCATGCTTGCGCCTGCATCGTTTACGTTCCCCTGTTTCAATGATCCCGTATGGAGACAGATCGTAAGTCCGCCAGAAGGCATCGAAAAGTGGGAATGGAACTCGGCCGAGGCAATACGTGAGATTTGTGCCAGAAATATCGCCAGACAGATGAAGTGCGATTTGAATGCAGCGGAGAAGTTATTCTCCTTCGACGAGTACACCGATCTTAATCGGTCCGATAATCGTGCCGAGTTGAGGATGACTTGGTTTCTTGCCGTTGAAATTGGCTACCTTTTTCGGCTCCGGGACAGTTCTACGTGCCCATGGAATGATCCTGACCTCTTTATTCCCGCAAAATGGGGACGTCGAGTCGTCATGGCGGTCGAGATGGGCCTCAAGCGTGTTGTTTGGGGCATGCACAATCTTGAAGGGGGTCGCTTTGATGGTGGGACAAGAACTGAACGTCCTCTCAGTGATCTGTTGAAGTGACTTGGATCGAACGCAGGGCGACCGTGAGTTTTACGGGCGCCCTTTTTGATTACCACAGCAGACTCGTACACGTAAATATCAGTACGATAGCAACAAAAAAGGAAAGAAATATATATTGCCAGTAATATGAAGGTTCAGAGTGACAACGAGGCAGAGTGGTTTAGGTAAAATAGAATCAGGCCTAGGATTAATATGCACGCGAGAAGAAGTGCTTTATTCATATGTCTAAATTATACCCCAAAGATGGCCTGTTTTTACAAGCAGTACCTTTCTGTTATGATGTGCACATGTCTAACACCGAAACTGAAGTCCGTTTTCTCGAGATTGATAAAGACGCATTAATCAAGAAACTTATTGAGCTTGGCGCAGTTGATAAGGGGGAAGTTATGCTTGAGGAGGTTATTATCTACGATAAAGATTTGAAGTGGCTAGACGAACGCCGTTTTATTAGAGTGAGGAAATGCGGAGATACTATAAAACTAACTTACAAGCATCACGGTGATCTTGATAAGAATAGTGGCGTTGCACATGAGATAGAACAAGAAATTACTGACCTCGAGAAAGACGTTCAATTATTTGAGGCAGTGGGGCTAACACCATATCGCAGACAGCAGAAAAAACGTCACACCCTTGAGGGTTTTTGAGTTACTTTTGATATTGATACTTGGCCGCGAATTCCTTCTTATATTGAAATAGAAGGAAAATCATTGGGTGAGATACAATCTGCAGCTGAACGTATCGGACTGGATTGGTCTAAAGTAAATATGAAGGATGCTCGCTGGGTTATTGAGAATGTCTACAATGTTCCTGTGGGGAAAATGAAATGGTTCACTTTCGACCGCTTTGAATAAGATTGGTATAATGTAGCTCTGCACCAAAACAGCTGCTTCAGACGTACTGTTGGTGACTATTTATAATTTTCATACCTCATACATATGCCTAAACGCTCTATTTCTATCATTATCTTCGTTATTGTTGCCCTGGTTATAGTTGTGGCGATTACTTTCGCGACATCTTCGGGTACGGCGCCGGTAACACCTACAACATCAGCAGGTTCAGAAACCATTAATCCAAATGCACAGGGAACTCCAACTAATGCCACTCCAGCCGCTACTGGACAAACGTATACATTGGCTGATGTTTCGAAGCACAACAACAAAGCTGATTGTTGGACCACGATTGATGGTGGTGTTTATAACGTCTCTGCATGGATCAGTAAGCATCCGGGTGGCGCACAGGCCATCATCGGACTTTGTGGTATTGATGGGTCTGCCGCTTTTGATGGTCAGCATGGTGGTGAGCGACGACCGGCAAGTGAGCTTGCTAGTTTCAAAATTGGTGATTTGGCAAAATAATGTTTAGTTCACTACTAAGTTCGATTCTTAATCTCGCACACCACATGACTCCTAAAATTACTATGAAAGAAATCGCTCCAATTATTGTTCGTATCGCGTTGTCGCTCGTCTTTTTATGGTTTGGTTCACAACAGATTATCAATACGCCAGCATGGTTGAGTTTTGTGCCAGATGCCGCAATAAGTACATCGGGGTTGAGTGCTGCGACATTGGTTCACTTTAATGGCGCCTTCGAAATTGTTTTTGGTCTCTGCTTGTTGGCCGGATTCTTTACGCAGGTCTGCGCGCTCCTCCTTGGTCTCCACTTGTTGGTGATTAGTTTAAGCCTCGGCACCAGCGCAATCGCTATTCGTGACTACGGATTGGCACTCGCAACTTTGTCGATATTCTTCTACGGTATGGATCGCCTGGGCCTCGATTATCGTTTTTCACAAAGACAGGCTTCAGTTTCGGCACCGCAATCGATGCAAAGTTAGGTGAATAGGGAAATGCGTGCTATTCTATTCCCACGAGAGAGCGAGTCGAGTTTTTTCGCAATATTAGTTTAATTTCAATTCAATCACATGCAAGGTAAGATCAAGACCCTCACTGAGAAAGGATTTGGATTCATTGCTCGCGAAGGCGAAGCAAAGGACCTCTTCTTCCACTCAAACGACGTGGTCGGCACTACTTTCAATGAGCTTCAGGTTGGAGACACAGTCTCTTTTGAAGTTGTTGATGGTCAGAAGGGCCCAAGCGCAAAGAATGTTCAGCGCGTATAGTACGCGGTAACATACAAGAAGCACCCTTTATTGGGTGTTTTTTGTTTGGGACTGAAGAGCGGGGGTGGGGGATATGGGGATAGCGAACTTGACAAAGTTCTATAAATAGAGTTACTATTCAGACTGAACCTGTAGAAAATGATCCGCATGTTCTTTGGAAAGGATTTTTATGAGAATCAATTTGAGGTGGGCATTGGCGTTGCTGATGCTTATCCTGCCTCTTACAGTGAAGGCGTTTGTTCCGCCACTCCCCGTGGTGACCACCAATGCGGCCACTGGCCTGCTGGTGACCAACTACGTTATGCCGGCGTTTCCGGCACGGGGTCCGGCACATCTGATGCCCCTTACCGCAGGCGATTACCTGGTCGGGTTTACTGACCCGCTAGTGTGGTTGTGGGTCGCAATACTTGTTGCCGTCGGGTGCTGGGCCATCAAGGCCCTTCCCAAGTACGCCCTCATCGCTTGGGCACGACTGCGTCGTCACCTCCATCTCGGACATCACCATCACGGTCATGTCCACCCGCTTCGGGCGTGAGTTCTCTGGGTATGTTCGGCTGTCCAACTTGCTGTCGATACTACTCGGGGGGCTCACCCCTTTTTTGTTTCCATTTTTTAAATACTCGTATTCCTTCATCGCTAGTGATTTCTGTCCATTTTTTTGCTACAGTGTAGGCGCGCATATGAACCAGAAATTCCTCAAACCCTACG
>CAZUII010000003.1:0-4013 GCA_964619985.1 uncultured Candidatus Saccharibacteria bacterium | reverse complement strand
TTTTTTTGCTACAGTGTAGGCGCGCATATGAACCAGAAATTCCTCAAACCCTACGACCCAGTCGCCACTGAAGATCGTATCTATAAGCTCTGGGAGGAGAGCGGTTTTTTCAATCCTGACACCTGTATAAAGGCCGGCATTACCTCAAAAGATGCCAAGCCTTTTACGATCATTATGCCGCCAACCAACGCCAATGGCTCTCTTCATGCCGGACACGGCCTCGTGATGACCATCGAGGACATTATGACGCGCTACAAGCGCATGCGCGGCCACAAGACTCTCTGGCTTCCCGGCCTCGACCATGCCGGTTTTGAAACCCAGGTTGTGTACGAAAAAAAGTTGGAAAAAGAGGGAAGAACTCGTTTTGATATTGAGCCAAAGAAACTTTACGAAGAGATTCTTGATTTTACCCTGACCAACTCATCGCATATCAAGTCGCAGGTTCGCAAAATGGGTGCCTCGTGTGATTGGTCACGCGAAAAATTCACCCTTGATCCATCTGTTGTCAAAACGGTTTACAATACCTTCAAGAAACTTTCTGATGACGATCTCTTGTATCGCGGCAAACGTATTGTCAGCTGGTGTTCAAAACATCAGACTGCTTTTTCTGATCTGGAAATAAAAGATGAAGAACGTGTTGAAGAATTTTATTATCTCAAATACGGACCATTCACGATTGGTACCTCACGTCCTGAAACAAAGTTTGGTGACAAATACGTGGTTATGCACCCTGATGACAAGCGTTATGCAGAGTACAAGGAAGGCCAGAAAATAGACCTTGAATGGATCAATGGTCCCATCACTGCAACCATTATTAAGGATGCGGCTATAGATATGGAGTTTGGTACTGGTGTCATGACCATCACGCCATGGCACGATCCAGTGGATTTTGATATTGCCGAACGTCACAAACTCGATAAGGAACAGATAATTGATGATAATGGCAAGCTTCTTCCTATTGCCGGTGAATTTGCAGGCCAACATATCAAGAAGGCCCGACCCCTTATCATCGAAAAACTCCAGTCAAAAGGGCTAGTTGAAAAGATCGACAAAAACTATAAGCACGTGGTCCGTACCTGTTATAAGTGTGGGACCTTAATCGAGCCGCAGATTCGTAACCAGTGGTTCGTTCGTATGAAGCCATTGGCAGAGAAGGCGTTGGAAAAGATTAAGTCCAAGGAAATTTCCTACATTCCTGATCATTATGAAAAAATAACCACACACTGGCTTGAAAATATCATTGACTGGAACATTTCGCGTCAGATCGTCTGGGGTATTCCTATTCCTGCAAAGCTGTGTACCAATTCCGCCTGTGGAAAAGGATTTGTTGATCTGGAAAACAAACTAACTACGTGTGAATCGTGCGGAGGCAAGCTTGTGCAAGATACCGACACGTTCGACACCTGGTTCTCTTCATCCCAGTGGCCATTTGCGACCCTGAATTATCCTGACGGTGCAGATTTCAAGAATTATTATCCAACCGATGTCATGGAAACTGCCGGAGAAATCATTTTCTTCTGGGTATCACGCATGATTATGCTCGGGCTGTATGTAACAGGGAAGATTCCTTTTAAAACTGTTTATTTGCATGGTCTTGTGTTGGATGCAAAGGGTCAAAAGATGAGTAAGAGTAAAGGGAATGTGATAGATCCGCTCACATTAACCTCAAAATTTGGTACAGATGCCTTCCGTATGGGTTTGGTTGTGGGAAATACACCAGGAACTTCACTGGCGCTTTCTGAAGATAAGGTTTCGGGCTATAAAAAGTTTGTGAATAAGATCTGGAACATCACTCGCTTCATTATTTCTACTGCGGAAGGGGAAAGAGGCAAGCCGGTAGAAGGTCAGCCTGAAGTAAAAGCGGTCCCCGTTGCCTACGATCCTGATTTCAAGGACTGGTCCGCATCGGATATCGCTCACACCGAGCGCGTTCAGGAATTAGTAGCTGAAGTTACCAAAGAAATGGATACCTTCAAGTTCTATATTGCAGCAGAAAAGATCTATCATTACGCTTGGCATGAATTTGCAGATATTATCCTCGAAGAAAGTAAACCAATTATTTCAGGAACAGATACTCGCGCTGCAACATCACGTATTCAGTTTCTTTTGCACACCTTGAGCACTATTCTTAAGCTTCTTCACCCATTTATGCCATTTGTGACCGAAGAAATCTGGGCGGACGCCGGTTTTGCAACAAAAAAGGCTCAAAAAAGTGCTACTCATGGACTCCTCATGGTAGAAGAGTGGCCTAAATAGACGTTGTCCCCATATATACTCGTACCTGTGTTGATAATAAGGTAAAATAATGGGGTAATAACCCCCTTAGTTGTAATTTTTATATGAAAAAAATAATAACCATTGCTGCGTTTGCTGTCATTTTCGCAAGTGGTCTCGTCGCTGCCCAAGCTCACGCCAAGGTCTTTGATCTCACCGGATGGGCATGGTCATCGAATATCGGCTGGTTGAGTTTCAATTCAGGCAATGCTAATGCCGGCGGTCCGATATCTGGACTGGTCGCCAAGTATACATTCGATAATGGTACCGCAGCTGATAGCGGCGGCAGCGGGTACAATGGCACGCTCTATGGAAGTCCGGTGTTTACAACGGGAGTTGCAGGGGCACAGGCTTTGGTGCTTGACGGAGTCGATGATTACGCATTGACCACGTTCACCTCGGCGCTTACGGATTTTACGGTATGTGCCTGGTTCAAAGATGACGGCGTCGTCAATGGTCACAATGAGCGTATTCTGGACAAAAACTATAGCTCTGGCATGTGGTTGGGTAGAAATGCCAACATTCCAAACTCCTGGGGTGGTGGTGTTCGCGAGAGCGCCGCTCCCTATGGGATTTTCATAACATTGAGCGACAATGCATGGCATCAATTGTGTTCCGTTCGCAGCGGTACGACTCACTACATATATGGCGATGGCGCTTCTGTAAGCACCTCAAACACGGTTTCTTCAGCCCCATTAAGCACTACGGCTATGGCCATCGGCGCGTCATATGCCGGATCTTCACGTGGCGGCGGACGAGTTGATGATGTGGTCATTTACAATCGCGCATTGACCGTGCCGGAAATTCAACGCCTCTATCAGCAAAACGTGGGTAGTAGTTACAGCGTTCAAGTGGCGACAACAACTTCGCAGACTGTTGCTCTGTTCAGTGGATATGCTTGGTCGCCCAATATCGGCTGGTTGAGCTTCAATTCCGGCGATATCACCAGCTGTCCTGCATCGGAGTCGGCCTTTGATACTCCTGGCGCGGATGCGGGAGTCAGTCTGCCCTCGGGCGTTTCAAGTATCTGTACGCCTCGCGTTGACCTTTCGACCGGCAGGGTGAGTGGCTGGGCTCGCATACTTTCCATGGCCGCGGAGGATAGCACGACAGGCTGGCTACATCTTTCGGGAACCAATCACAAGACCCGAGCTGGCGGTGTTACATATAATACTGCTTCAGGCGCATTTACAGGCTTTGCCTATGAACCAAGCGCTCTCGGCTGGGTTGATTTTCGTGCGCAAGGTCAGACGGATAACGACGGTGTTGTATTATGCAAGGCTGGTGTTGACCCTGGTTGTCCGTTAGTTCTTCCTGCGACTATTGTTGGTACCTGTAGCGTCAGTAGTTCGAATGTCAGCATAAATGAGGTCGTGCAACTTTCGTTGAGCGGTGTAAGCGGTGGAACAGCACCATATACGTACAGTTGGGCACCGATAAATGTCGGATACGGATACACGACACATTCGAGTCCATACGATTTCGCGTATGGTACGGCAGGCACCTATACGCCAAGCGTACTAATCACTGATAGCCTTGGCCGCACCGGTACCGTCACGTGCCAGCCATCTATCACTGTTAACGGGCCGGCTGAACCTTCATCGGGACTCAAGCTGATGATCATGCCACCGACGGTTACTGGGCAGTGGAATGATTACAATGATTCGGCTTCCAGCTTCGGCAAGTTGCCATTGAGAGTTGTCAGGGGAAATGATTTCAAGTTGCAATGGAATATTGAT
>CAZUII010000002.1:0-30285 GCA_964619985.1 uncultured Candidatus Saccharibacteria bacterium | reverse complement strand
GAGTTTGAGTTCATCAAACGAACGATCTCGTGGACCAAGTCTGCGTTCCATGGCACTCCGAAAACATCCTTGGGAAGAGTGATCTTTCCTGTCGCCTTTCCGTCCTGATTGTAGATAGGTGATTCCATGATAGTTTTATGCAACAATCTCGACTAATGTTCCGCGCTTGCCCGGAATAGCTCCAGAAACATACATGATGTTTTCCTCTGGGTCAATGTGTACGACCTTGAGATTCTTGACCGTAATACGATCTGATCCCATGCGTCCCGCCATGCGCATACCAACTGGCACGCGAGTACGTAAGCCTCCACCGATGGAACCTGGCTCGCGCTCCGAGTGCTTCTGACCGTGTGAGCGAGGACCTCCTCCAAAGCCGTGGCGCTTAACTACACCCTGGAAGCCCTTACCTTTCGAAACAGCACTGACGGTGACCGTGTCACCAGCAGCAAACTGTGAAAGTTCTACCTTATCGCCAACCTTAAGAGTTGGTGTGGCTGCGCCTGGAGTGAAGTCGCGGAATTCTGATACTGCTGCAAATGAGCCGAGCTCCTTCCACTGGCCCTTTTGAGGCTTTGCAATGCGAGCAGGATTGCGTGAACCTTCGCCAACCTGAAGCGCCTCGTATCCGTCAACATCTTTGGTGCGGACCTGCGTCACCACGTTGGTTCGCACTGAAACCGCAGTCACTGGCAATGCAGCGCCCTTGGCGTCAAAGATTTGGGTCATATTCAGCTTTCTTCCAAGAATGAATTTCATGTCAGTAGTATTGAACAATTCGACAAAGGAACAATCAAACAATTTCATCCGCCTAATCTTTCAATTGTTAAATTGTTCCTTTGTCGAATAGCTTTTCTTTACATCATCTTTACATCTATATTCACCCCTGAAGGCAAACTTAGATTGGTCAGTGCTTCGATGACCTTCGGATTTGGATTGATAATATCGATAAGTCTCTTGTGGACGCGCATCTCGAACTGTTCGCGACTGTTCTTGTCGATGAATGACGAGCGGTTCACCGTGTATTTCTTGATCTCGGTTGGGAGTGGTACTGGACCATGAATCTCCGCGTCGTAACGTGCTGCCGTATCCATAATCTGCTTCAATGAGGCATCAAGAATCTTGTGCTCATAGGCGCGGACACGAATGCGCAGATGTGGAGCTTCACCAGCTACCTTGGCTTTGCGAGCACGAGGCGCTTTTGCAGGAGCCTTTTTGGTTGTTTTATGTTCGGTAACCATATTATTAGATTTAGGATTTAAGAAGTAAGATTTAAGAATAGTCGCAGGTGTGATTATTCTTACATCTTAAATCTTGATTCGTAAATCTTTTTTACGCTACTACTTTTGTGATAACACCTGCACCGACGGTCTTGCCACCTTCACGGACAGCGAAACGCATCTGAGCTTCGAGGGCAACTGGAGCAACGAGCTTGACCTTGAAGGTAATCGTGTCACCAGGCATGACCATCTCAACCTTTTCTGGAAGGGTCACTTCGCCAGTAACGTCTGTGGTACGAATATAGAACTGAGGCTTGTATCCAGTAAAGAATGGAGTGTGGCGACCGCCTTCTTCCTTCTTGAGGACGTATACTTCTGACTCGAACTCCGTGTGAGGCTTGACTGAACCAGTCTTTGCGAGAACCTGACCACGGGAAACGTCATCCTTTGCAGTACCGCGGAGGAGGAGACCGGCATTGTCGCCAGCAATACCCTCTTTGAGCTGCTTGTTGAACATTTCAATACCAGTGATGGTAGTCTTTGCGGTATCACGGAAGCCGATAATCTCGACTTCGTCACCAACTTTGACCTGACCACGCTCGATACGACCAGTAACCACTGTTCCGCGACCTTCGATAGAGAAGATATCTTCGATAGGCATAAGGAATGGCTTGTCCACTTCACGAACTGGCATAGGGATATAGGTATCCAATGCGTTCATGAGTTCATCGATCTTGACTGTCCATGCCGGATCACCTTCGAGAGCCTTGAGGGCTGAACCGCGGATAACCGGAGCTGCCTTACCATCAAAACCATTCTTGGTGAGGAGTTCACGCACTTCTTCCTCAACAAGATCGAGGAGATCCTTTTCAGGAACCATGTCGCACTTGTTAAGAAATACGAGCACTTTTGGCACTCCGACCTGCTTTGCAAGAAGGATGTGTTCACGAGTCTGTGGCATCACGCCATCAGTAGCTGAAACCACGAGAATAGCACCGTCCATCTGGGCGGCACCAGTAATCATGTTCTTGATATAGTCGGCGTGGCCCGGAGCATCGATGTGGGCATAGTGACGGGTTGCGCTCTCGTATTCAACGTGAGCGAGAGAAATAGTAACGATCTTTGACGCGTCGCGAACGGTACCACCCTTGGCGATATCGGCATATGCCTTATCCTTTGCGAGACCTTTCTTTGCCTGAACTGCAAGAATAGACGCGGTAAGAGTAGTCTTGCCGTGGTCAACGTGGCCGATAGTACCGACGTTAACGTGCGGCTTTGTACGATTGAAATCTGCTGCCATAATATTAGTTTAGTGCTTTGACTCGCATTGTCTGGGCGTGAAGCCAAGCAACGTGAGTCAAAGATAAATTGTTAATAGCCTTATAATTACGAACCCAGCTAGCTTAGCATGGGGATAAGTAGGTGTCAAATTCTAGGGATGAGGCAAGATTACAACACACATGGAGCCCTCTCGTGAGTATCCTTGTGGGCAGACCTCTTGAGAAATCGTGAAATACTTGTCACTCGAATCGCACTTGGTCGTCGAACCGGCGATACAGACACGAAATACATAATTACCTGCCAGAATTTTTGCGTTGTTTATATCCGTCGCTACCAGCCAGTTGTAAGCCATGGTAATCGGGATGTTCTTGTCGAGAATATATGTCCTCATTGGAGGACATTGAGTCATAGCTCCGGCAGGAATGGCAACATTGCATTCTATTTCTTGATCAAGATACAAATCAACCCTTGTCATCGGATCCATGCCTGTCGGAATACCCCACCTCAAGTATTGTGCGGAATTGGCAATCCACGTTTCCCCGCCGTTTGGTGAAGTAACTTGTGGGACGCTGTTTGATTTTATAGTGAATGGACGGTCGCTTGATTCGCAATTGCTTGTACCGGCTTCACAAATTTCGATTGTGTATTGACCATCATCAACGGTCGGATATACCGGCGGATAGATCATAGTCATAACTTCAGGAATATACTCACCAACTTTCCATGAAAGAGAATTCTGATTGATGCTTATATTCTTTGCAATAGCATACGTAACAAGGGCACGAGAAATAGCTGGGCAACCAGATCCAACTGGACATTGATAATACGGAACGAGTTTCAAATCCGCATACGTCGCCCTAAAATACGCTAGTGAATTCCATTTTATTGTCTGCGTAGTACCCTTTGTCCAGATTTCCCCGCCATTTGGAGAAATAATATTGAGCGGACTAGCATTTGAGTTGGTTACCTTGACCGTCGCTGTTGACTGTGTGCTCAAGCCGAGATTATTGCGGACAGTAAAAGTGACCTTGTAGGTACGCGCATCACTATACGCATGAGTGAATGAGGATCCCTGCTGAACTGTTGGAAGTGCAACCACTCCACTATTTGCAACGCACGTATATCCAGCTGGACATGAAACTGCGGGATAATTGACCATGTCTCCCCAATCTACCGAATAACTCAACGTACCATTTTGCGGGTCGGTAGCTCGTACTGTCCACGTGCCCGTTTCTCCAACATTCAATGTGGTCGGTGCATCAACACCATTTATAATCGGGGCGCGAGAATCGGTTGGAGGTAATTTCTTTTGACCGACCCTTGCCCGGCTCATGCGGCCAAAATATCCGGTAGTTGGGAGACCTTCGCTTTCTTGAAACTTCCGAACGGCTTCGCGCGTCTGTGTACCAAAGAAACCATACGAAGCGGCTCTTGAACTCAAGGCGGGAATATCATACCCGCTTGAAATAAGCCATTCCTGCAAGGCGACCACGTCAGGACCATTCGATCCAACTGACAAATCGCTCGTGAAGGTATATTCAATCTCGCGAGCACTTGCAATAGACGCGAAGGCAAGTAACGCTACTGTTGTATAAATGATTATTTTGTTCATGATACTACTATAGTACTCCACCCATGAGCCATCAACAAGGTATGCCATGCATATCAAGACGGATTGGCTCTCGATTTATTACCCGATTTTGCTATACTCTGGCCATCACTACATTATGAAAATCCTTATAGTAGAAGACGACAGCAATCTCGCCCAGGTGGTCAAGAATAGTCTGATCGCCAAAGAGTATACCGTTGACATCGCTTCCGACGGAGGTGAAGGTTCATTTCTTGGAAAAATGTATGACTATGATGCCATTCTACTTGATTATTCATTGCCGAAAAAAGACGGTCTTTCCGTCTGCAAGGATATCCGGGCATCGGGACGGACTACGCCGATCATTTTTCTTTCAATGACGGATGCGGTCGATACCAAGGTTGCGGCACTCAATCATGGCGCGGACGATTATATGGTCAAGCCATTTGAACTGGAGGAATTGCACGCGCGACTGCAAGCACTGCATCGCCGACCGGCCATCAAAGCTCCGGAAAAGATACTGGTTGCAGGGGATATTGTCATGAATCTTGATGCCCATACCGTTACCCGCGGTGACACGCCTATTCGTCTTACTCGCAAGGAGTTCGATGTGCTTGAATATCTCATCCGTCACAAAGGATCCGTCGTTTCAAGGGTGCTTATCATGGAACACGTCTGGACAGCCGATAGTGATATATTTTCCAATACTGTTGAAACTCATATGCGTAATATCCGCAAAAAGCTCAATATATCAGGCAAACCAGACCTTATTACCAATATCATAGGCCGCGGATACCTCATGACTGACCAGCCGGCGTAGCATCTTCAGCAAAACTTTATCACTTCTTTATCAAAACTTTATCGCCAATTGCTATGGTACTATTGGTTATGTGTCGACATAACTATTACCAATAAGTGTATGATGACATAGTATGGATTACGTATCTTCCCTTCCGGTACTGAAATAACATGACACCCCTCGCATCCCCGCAGGCGTATGTTGAGGGACCGTCTACCGCAGAGGCACTCTCCGCTCCTGCGGTGGATACGGTCATGTACCTACTACTCATTGTCCTCATTGTGAGCATTTTATGGCTCTCAAATCGTCATATCAGATCGTCGCATTCGCGCATGGACGCTTCCGACAAACTTATCGATTCGGAGCGGGCTTCGTTTGAGCGCCGTATTTCAGAACGTACCGCCGCACTCATGCGCGCCGAGGAGCAGCGCATGATTGAGCTTCGTCGTAACGCCGAATTCGGCAAGCTCGCGCAAGGGCTTTTCCATGATCTTATCAGCCCGTTATCGGCGGTCTCATTGTACGCGCAAGAGCTGGGTTCGCATACTCATTATACGGAAAAAACCAAAGATGCCATACGCGTAGTCACCGAATCGTCTCGGCGCATGAACTCCTTTATGGATAGCGTCAAAAGATCTCTGGGGTCCGGCACGACCGTATCTGATGAAATGTCGCATCAGGAGCAGGTGCACGCAGATCTTCAGAAAGAAATCGGCATTGTCACTGACATTCTCGGATACAAGGCGCGTATGGCCGGCGTGGAGATCGTAGTCAATCAACCCGAAAAGATTCTCCTGCCCATCCATCCAGTACGACTACATCAACTGCTGATCAACCTGGTTTCCAATGCCATCGACGCGTGCGTTGCCCACACAGCGGCTGTAGATGGTACTTCCAGAGAACGCCGCGAACATACGGTGACGATTTCTGCCATTACAACAGATGCGAATGTCGAATTATCCGTAGCCGACACCGGTTGCGGCATTTCTCCTGAACATCAAGCCCGCCTGTTCAAAGACCAATTCACGACAAAAAAAGACGGCAGCGGGATTGGTTTGATGACAATCAAGACGATTGTGCAGAAAGACTTGGGAGGAACTATCGAGGTTGAAAGTGGGCAAGGAAGAGGGGCGAGGTTTGTGATAACTGTGGCATGTGCTAGCACAAAAGCATAGAGAACGAAGATGTGTACTACAAACAAATCAAACTAGCCAATTGATCGCCATCGCGCAGTTTCATTACCCTCACACCCTGCGTCGCACGGGACAAGGTTGGAATTTCTTTGAGATCAACGCGGATAACCTGGGATTTCTTTGACATTGCCACAATCTCTTCTTCATCATCAGTAACTACCTTTGCGGCCATGAGAGGTCCGGTCTTTGCAGTCACATTCATGGTAAGAATGCCCGAACCTCCGCGGTTTTGAACCTTATATTCATCAAGCTTGGTCTTCTTGCCATATCCATTTGCTCCCATCACGAAGAGTGCAGGGTTCTTGGCATCCTTTGAGACGACATCTGCTGAAATAACATTATCCTTTTTATCGAGCTTAATGACGCGTACGCCAGCGGCGTTGCGGCCCATCTCGCGAACATCACCTTCATCAAAACGTATAGACTGACCGTCCTTGGTGGCAATAGTAATTGTGTCATTTTTTGAAACAAACGAAGCAGAGATGAGCTCATCGCCATCATCTAGCGTAATAGCGATCAATCCTGACCTGCGAACGTCTTTGAAATGCGTCGCTGAACACTTTTTGCCGGTGCCGTTTTTGGTGACCATCATGAGTGAAAGTCCGTCGGCCTCCTTTTTATTCTTTGGCATGGCCAAAATAGACGTCACATGCTCCCCTTCCGCAAGCGAGAGGAAGTTCATGATTGACTTGCCTTTAGTGGCGCGCTTTCCTTCGGGAATATCATACATCTTGATCTGATAAGCCTTGCCCTTGTCGGAGAAGAACAGTAGATCGTTGTGTGTCGAGGCAAAAACGAGATGGGAAATAAAATCTTCTTCCTTTGTATCCAAATCGACGACACCAACACCACCGCGCTTCTGTTTGCGATATTCATCAGGGTTAGTGCGTTTGATATAGCCGCCTTTGGTAAGCACGAGTACTGACTCTTCATCAGCAATCAAATCTTCTGGGTTGAACTCCTTTACGCCGTGCTTCACAATCTTAGTACGACGATCATCGCCATATTTTGTCTTGATGTCGGTCAGTTCGGTCTTGATGATGCCGCGAACTTTCTTTTCACTACTCAAAATACTCTTAAGTTCTTCGATGAGAGCCTGAACTTCCTTGAGCTCATCCAAGACTTTCTTGCGTTCGAGTCCGGCGAGCTTCTGCAAACGCATATCGAGAATTGCTTGCGCCTGGAGGTCACTGAACTTGAACTTCTTCATGAGGCCCGCCTTTGCATCAGCCACATCCTTTGAAGCACGAATCAGTGTAATGATCTCGTCAATGTGATCCAGCGCCTTCTTCAAGCCAAGCAAAATATGCTCACGAGCTTCTGCGGCGTCGAGATCAAACTTGGTGCGACGACGGATAACTTCGATACGGTGCGTAACGAATTCTTCCAAGAAGGTTTTGATAGAAAGTGTCTGTGGCACGCCGTGAACCAGCGCCACCATGTTCATATGGAAAGCTTCTTCAAGTTGTGTGTGCTTGTAAAGCAGATTCAAAATCTTTTCTGGATAGGCACCGTTCTTGAGATCAAGCACGATGCGCATCTCCTTATCTGATTCATCACGAAGACCCTTAACACCTTCAATGACTTTTTCGCGTACCAAATCCGCCATGCGAATAATAAGTTCTGACTTGTTGACGCGATATGGAATAGACGTAATGACAATCTGGAATTGACCCTTCTTGTCTTCAACGATCTCGGCTTCGCCACGAACAGTCACGCCACCGCGACCAGTCGCATAGGCATGATGAATGTCTTTTTCTCCGTAAATGACAGCACCCGTTGGAAAATCAGGACCTTTGATAAAAGCAAAGAGGTCTTCGGTCGTGGCGTCCTCATTATCAATCAGGTGAACGGTAGCATCAATAACTTCCCCGAGATTATGAGGAGCAATGTTCGTAGCCATACCCACCGCAATACCCAATGTTCCATTGAGAAGAAGATTCGGAACTGCAGTTGGAAGAACGGTCGGCTCTTTGCGGGTACCATCGTAGTTTGGACGGAAATCAACAGTGTTCTTGTCCATGTCGCGAAGAAGCTCTGCGGAAACACGTGCCATTTTTGCTTCGGTATAACGCATCGCAGCAGCCGAGTCACCATCAACCGTACCGAAGTTTCCCTGTCCCTGAATCAACGGGTAGCGCATCGTGAAATCCTGCGCCATTTTGACCATCGAATCATAGACAGCCACGTCGCCGTGCGGGTGGTAATTACCCAAGACATCACCGACCACCACTGCTGACTTGCGGAATTTAGCGGAGAAGGTCAATCCTTTTTCATGCATAGCAAAAAGAATACGGCGGTGTACAGGCTTCAAGCCATCGCGGACATCAGGAAGTGCGCGGTCAGTAATAACTGACATCGCGTAGTCCAAAAAAGACTCGCGCATCTCTGTGGTAATGTTGCGAGCCACAACACCTGCGCCCGGTGCGCGTGCTGGTGGTTCTGCTTCAATAGCTGATTTGTCGCTCTTTTTGGCCATAAATCAAAAAGGAATGGATTCCTTATGTAGGTAAATTATAGCAAAAATAGAACTGCCCTGCACCTTGACTAAATGTTATTTTGTGATTAAATCGTGACTGAACTGTATTTGTGAACAATTTAACTGGATTAAATTATGGACCTAATGCATTTGAACCATGTAACGCTCGTCATGACCAGCATATTCGAACAGGCCGTGCTTGAGTTTGATGCAAATCCTCTAGACTCTGGGGGATATCTGGCCCTTTATCAGGTAGAAAATGATTACCCGCTACTCTTGCATCCAATCTGCAATCCGCCAAAAAAATCGGCTGGGGGTTTAGCTTTCCACGCATTCGAGCGAGCACGCTTGCTTGCTGCACGAAAAGATGTGCTGCTTAGCAGTAAATGGAAATCATATTGCGCCGGTGCGATTCTCACATTGCCCCTCTGCATATCATTTACCAGCACACTTCCGAACGATGTGACTGAAGCCTGTTCCATAGCCCTTGCGTCACACTTGCTCTCAGATTTTGATGATCCTTTAGTCGTGGAGAAAATCTTCGAAGTAAGCCCGCACCGAGTACTCGTATGCGAACTGCTGGAAGGAGTAAGATCAGTTTCCGCAAATCTCTGAACGAAAAAGCTGCGAGCGACGCCTGTCGCCCGTGGCTCTTTTTTTATTTCCCTAAATTTTATTTCTTCCCCGGACTCACTTCCACTTCAGTATAGGTAATTTTCTTTGCACCAAAAATCATCTCTTTTATATCGACAAAAAAGTTTCCGACGCCGGCGATGAGTGAACTGCCCGGACTGCCGGCCTTTTCAACGGCCTGCGCCACTGTCGCATTTGATGTACTGCCGCTCACAGAGAACGATGCCAGCCAAAAGACAAAGATGATTGCCGTTATACAGAACGAACTCCAAAAGGCATATCTCTTGCGAACATGTTCAGGCTTCGCGCGCAGATTTTCGAGATGAGTTTGGAGGGCCATGTAAGTAGTTATAAGTTTACAGTTATTAGTCCTTAGTTTCAAGCGCCCATTATCAACTGTTTCAACTAATAACTGTCAACCTTTGACTTTTGACTTTTCTATTCCCTCTCCAATACCACCACATCTGCTTCCTTCCCTTCCAAATCTTTCTTTTTGAGAGTCAGCTTTGGCTCCGGTTTTGGATTTTCACCCGCCTCTTTGAGGAATTTCTTGAGAGCATCCTTGTCGCCACTATCACCATAATTGACAGGAATAATGATCTTGGGACCAATAGAAACTGCAAGTTTATAGGCCTTGGCCGGATCGAGCACGCCAGCACCACTTATCGGCACAAACAAAACATCAACCGCATCGATAGATTCATCAGCCTCCTTTGGTAGTTCAGTTGTGTTCAGTGCACCAAGGAAACAAATGTTCATTCCTTCAAGCGATACCGTATATATAGTATTGATTCTCTTTTCTCCATCATAGCCCGACTCGGAACCAAATCCTTTGATGAAGACACCGCGAACTTCATATTCTCCAGGACCAGCAATCACGAAAGGCTTTTTATCGCCAAAAGTAACCTGTTCGACACCATTGAAATCAGGATGATTGACGCTGGTCAGCACCATGTCCGCACCAAACTTTGAAGATTTCAGCTTTGAGTCCTTTGAAACAGGATTAAAGGCCAAAATAGTATCGCCAAATTGAATCTTTACAAATTGTCCGCCGAGGTAATTGATTATCATAGTACGCTTATGCTAACAAATATCGCGAAATAAAAAAAGGCTCACGCAAATCCAAATGATTCGCGTGGCCAGATGATTGGTGACTTTTACCGAGGCCAAGGCCATGGTAGCTTACTGCTCCCTGTTTTAGGACGCCTACGCCCCGTATCGGGGCTTTTGTACTGAAGGATCTTTGCGCGCTTCCAGGTCGGCAGTCCATCAATTGCAGCCAGGCGAGCCTGTTCATCAAGTCGCTCCCTACGAGACTCGGGAGTCTCCGGAAGAGTTTCGATGGTGCTTATGTGCAAGGGTTGACCTCGCACCACATGCAGCCAAAGTTCTTTGAGTTGAATAAGATAGAGAGAGCGATCTGCTACGTCAGCACGTGCCCGAAATGTTCGTTTAACCTCGTACGGCTGTTTTTTCAGCCATGTTTCCAAACCCTCAATGGTTCGGGGTATTACTTGTCGTTTCATACTTACCTCCCGCAAAAATCCTACCCCTCCCTCGACAAAAAAGCAATTGTGGGATATTATCTCGCCATAGGCAGTGAAGCCTTTTTTGTTCACAGTTTGTGGCAAAATGTCCGTTTAACAATCTGCGCGTTATCCCGAAAGTATCTATTATTATTTTAAAAAACGGGGCGGCAGAATACACATGTTCAAAAAATTAAAAGAAACGTTAGTTGGTAAGGAGAAAGAGGCAGAAGCAGTTGTTGCAACTGAAGCTGCTCCAGCAAAGAAAACCCGCGCAACAGGCGAAGCAAAGGTTGACGTCAAGGACACAAAAAAGAAAGAAGATATGGAGCTCACCGACGCACAGAAAGCGAGTGTCATGGGTAGTTTTATTGCATCCATGAAGAATCCGCCAATCATTGGCGATCTTGTTGAAGGTCCAGTCATCGCTATCGAAAAGTCAGCGGTCTATATCGACCTTGCACCATTCGGTACCGGTATCATTTACGGCCGTGAATTCATCATTGCGCGCGATGTTATCAAGAAGATCAATGTCGGCGATGTCATTGCTGCCAAGATCGTAGACACCGCTCACAAGGATGGTTATTACGAATTGTCACTTAAGGAAGCTCGCCAAGCTCTCATTTGGAGCGAAGCAGAAGTTGCTATCAAGGAAAAGAAGTCACTGGATCTCTTGGTCAAGGAAGCAAACAAGGGTGGTCTCATGATCGAATGGCAAGGCATTATCGGTTTCCTCCCTGCTTCACAGTTGAAGAGTGAACACTATCCAAAGGTTGCTGATGGCGACAAGGATAAGATCCTCGAAGAACTCAAGAAGCTCGTTGGCACCCGCCTCCAGGTTGCGATCATTACTGCAGATCCAAAGGAAGGCAAGCTTATCTTCTCTGAAAAGGGTCAGGAGACCAAGGAGAAAGAGAAGGTTGTCAGCAAGTATGAGATTGGCGATGAGGTTGACGGCCTCGTCACTGGCGTCGTTGATTTCGGTGTCTTCGTTAAACTTGAGGAAGGTCTCGAAGGTCTCGTCCACATTTCAGAAATTGACTGGGGTCTCGTTGATGATCCTCGCAACTTCGTAAAGGTTGGCCAGAAGATCAAAGCCAAGATCATTGAGATTAAGGATGGCAAGATCTCTCTGTCATTGAAGCAGATGAAGGCAAACCCATGGAGTGAAGCTGCCAAGAAATACAAAAAGGATATGGCAGTCACTGGTGTTATCATCAAGTTCAACAAGCATGGCGCACTCGCTTCTATTGAAGAAGGTGTAGCAGGACTTGTCCATGTTTCAGAGTTCGGATCAGAAGAAAAGCTCCGCAAAACTCTCGAGCTCGGCAAGACCTATCCGTTCAAGATAACTCTCTTCGATGCCAAGGAGCAGAAGATGGCCCTCTCGTATAGCGGCGAGAAAAAGTAGATTCTATGGGCAGTAGGTACCGTGTCCGCCGCCACATACATCAGTATTTGGTGGTGGCACTGTGGCCGGTGCCGATTCCGATGCAACAGTTTGGGTTTGGGCAGTCCATATCACTCCAGGCTCACCATAGTTTGTGCCACTAGATGGTGTGTGCCAATTTATCTTGAAACTCGTGGTGGTAACGTTGGTAACCCACCATGCAATATCTTCATCACCGGTAAAGCGTGTCCATTTCGGTGTTATGGTTATGGCAGGAGGAGAAGTGAAATTGCCGCTACTAATACTGACGACCTTTGAACACACGGTCGTGTTGCATGGAGCAAGCGGCACATACGCAACACCGGAGATGCTGGTAACAGCGCTTCCTCCTGCCACAGGCGTCTGCCATGTTGCCACTCCATTGGCATCAGAGGTGAGAACTTGTCCCGAAGCTGGAGAGCCGCCCGATACCACGAGTCCTGTCATTGACGCCGTACCTACAACCTCCAGTTTCGTAGTAGGCGTCAACGTGCCGATACCGACGTTGCCATTCTCGACAATCAGTCCATAGGTATTGGCAACGCCCGCGGAAACTTGGCCGACAATGTCAAGGTATCCGTATTTTGTCTGCAAGCCATAGCCGACATTGATCGGCGCATCGACGTTGCCATTCGGAGGAGCGGATGTAGGTGCCGTCCAGGTAGCTGCCACGACCGACAAAGCAAAAGCTCCGAGCGTAATACCTGTGGCCGCAGCAATCCGAACAATTCGCGTTTGTGTGTTTTTCATGGATATATATGAGTTGTTGATAAAAAATTATTGTGTATAAGTACAAGAAGGCACGGCTACCGCAATGGAGCGGATGTTGATGGTTTGGTAAGCAATGCCCGGCGCTGGGCGGCGGTCATCTGGAGATTGATCGGCGGAACGGCAGATGGCTTGATTAGAGCTGCCGCACGTTGCGCGTCAGTGGTTTGAAGAATAGTCGTCTTTTTTGTCGGGACATAATACGGCACGGAGGTGTCAGTGGTGCCCACAAGCGATGAGTATACCCACATCAGTGCGACAATACCGACCAGCGCCAAGACCAGCACGATTATTTTCCATACATCGTGGTGATTATTCTCGAGTATATACGAATAAAAACCTTGAGATTTAGATGCCATACCTACCACAATCATAGCAACAAAGCTAGAGGTATTCTACCCCGCGTTGTACACACTCATAGCCTTTTCCCTACCTTCGCGAATGAGAACCTCAACCGCTTCAACGACTTTTTTGGCAACTTTCCTAAGCTCTTTCATCTCTTCATTCTTGTAGGGGCCGAGAATAAACTTCTCTATTTTTTCATCTCCATGCGGCGTTTTGGCATTGCCTTTTGCATTTTCCGGAGCGACACCAATGCGTATGCGCGAGAACGCTTCTGTCTTGACAGCCTTAATGACGGATGCCAATCCGTTGTGTCCGCCTGAACTGCGATTGAATGAGATGCGAATGCGGCCCAGTGGCAGATTGAAATCATCGTAGATAACGATAAGCTTTTCGGCCGCCTTGACGCTTTTGACCAAGCCGGCGATAGCTTTGCCAGAATTATTCATAAATGTCTCCGGCGCGACAAGCGTGACTTTTTCCCTCCCTATTTTTGCTTCAGTAACCTGCGCGTTTATTTTTTTATTAAATGAAAAATCTTCCTTAGTGAAAGCTGCCCGAATCGCTTCCAGCATGAAGCGTCCGGTGTTGTGGCGCGTATTCGCGTATTCTTCCCCGGGATTTCCGAGACCTGCGATGATATAAGGCATATGGAGAACAGTATGACACGCTGAAAACTCTTGTGTCAAACATTGTTTGATAGTACAATGGCTCTACTATGGATTTAGATACCCCCGCTCCTTTGACCCAATCGCCCGTGCGTAAGAATTTTTGGCAGAACCTGCGCGAGTGGGTACAAGTCATCGTCATTGCGCTCGTCATTGCCCTCCCTGTGCGCTTTTTCATCGCCGAACCATTCATCGTCCAAGGAGCTTCGATGGATCCCACGTTCTCCACTGGACAATTCCTCATCGTCGACCGCGTCAGTTATCGTTTTGAGCAGCCAAATCGCGGCGATGTCATTGTCTTTGAATACCCCAACAACCCGAGCATCTACTACATAAAGCGCATTATCGGACTCCCCGGCGAGACTGTGGATATCAGCCGCGGCAAGGTCAGCATCTTCAACGCCGCCCATCCTGAAGGATTCGAGCTTGCTGAACCGTATGTGAACGCCGCCCACCTGTCGGCCGAGACGTTGCATGAGACGCTTGCAGCAGACCACTATTTTGTCATGGGAGACAATCGCGCCGAAAGTTCGGACTCACGCATCTGGGGGCCGTTGAGCAAGGATTTTATTATCGGGCGCCCGATCGTACGGCTGGTACCGCTCAATACCATTGGCGTATTCCCCGGCGAATATCAAGAATAACCGACACACACCAGTATGCCTTCAAAAAATAAACAAAAGAAAACCGATTCAGCATTCGTCCAGTATGAACATTTGGATAAGATAGGAGAAATTCCCGTGTATTACGGATTTACGCCGATGAAGAGCCCGCATGTCACCAAACCGGATCTTGATGCCGCAAAGGACATCCTTGAAGGCGACTATGTCGACGATGAAACCGAGAACCATGGCAAACTCCCCCTTCATGTCGAAGAAAAAATTGCCATCATGCGCATGTATCAGGATGCCGATATGCAATCCCTTCCGCAGCCGGTTATGGTCTATTTCAAAGATTCCTGCCGCGGCTCGATAAAAAAAGGAGGGTATCACCGTTATGCTGATCTGGAAATACTCGGCACATCGGGCGCCATCGCCGAAGCCACTCTCATCCAGACCGCCCGCGTCATGCTGGCCGAACAAGGATACGCATCGACGGCCGTCGAGATAAATTCAATCGGCGACCGCGACTCCGTAGCGCGATTTGCCCGCGAACTCACTTCCTATTACCGCAAAAACATCAATAGCATGACGCCGGAATGCCGCCAGCTCATGAAACAGGATGTCTTTGAGCTTCTGGCATCGCATGGCGCCGGCGCCAAGGAGATAAATGAGAAGGCACCGCGTTCCATGGATTTTCTTTCGGAGACCAGCAAGAGACACCTCGAGGAGACACTCGAATATCTCGAGGCCCTCGGCATCCCCTACCTGATCAATAATTCGCTCATCGGCAACCGCAAATATTGCAGCGAAACCATTTTTACTATTATCAACACCGACACCGCCAATAAGAAAACCAAGCAACGCGTCTTGGCAGTGGGCGTACGATACAATGGCCTGGCGAAGCGTCTTGGCATGAAGCGTGATGTGCCTGGCGTGGGCATTTCATTACTCACCCCGGATACCAATCCTAAATTGCGAAAAACCGTCAGTAAAATGCGTCGGCCGGCGGCTTCATTCATTCAGCTCGGCCTTGAATCAAAGCACATCTCATTGAGCGTCATCGAGAGTCTGCGCCAAGTCAAAATTCCTTTGTACCTTTCACTGGCGAAAGACCGCCTCGGAGCCCAAGTATCTACCGTGGAAAAGTATCATACTCCATACGTCATAGTCATGGGCAAAAAAGAGGCGGTCGAGCGCACGGCCATTGTCCGCAAGACCGAGACTCACGCCCAGGAGATCGTCGCTCTGGACAATCTAGCAAAACACATGAAAAAGATTGCCGGTTAGCAATCCTTGCGCACCGTACCTATCAGCATTTTATTAGCCTATACCAACCGCATGCTCCATCACACTATCAAAGAAGGCATCAAAGACGCGCTCCGCGCAAAGGACACCATCCGTCTCGAGGTACTGCGCGGCCTCAATGCGCTGTGCTTGAATGAAATCATTGCCGCAGGTTCGACTACGGAATTGTTGCCGGATGACAAAGTGCTCGCTCTGGTGAAACGCAGTGCCAAGCAGCGCAAAGATTCTATTGAACAATTTGAAAAAGGCGGCCGCACTGATCTGGCAGACAAAGAAAAAGCCGAACTTGTCATTCTCAATTCTTTTCTGCCGACCTTGATGAACCGTGAGGAAATCAAGATTATTGCGAGTCAGCGCATTGAAGCGCTCAAATCCGCAGGCACTTTTGACCCAAAAGCTGGAGGCAGGATCACCGGCATGATCATGAAAGAGCTGGCCGGCAAGGCCGATGGTGCGGATGTGAAAGCGGTGGTTGATGAGTTGTTGAAATAAAGCCTCCCTTTTTATGGGGATAATTTGGGGATAATTTTCGCGGAAAATGGCTCAAGATTGAGCTATTTTTTGTCTCGAAGTGCTATTGACTTTTGGGTTGGGGGGTGATATAATATCATCCGAAGTGTAGTCCGTTGTGGACATAACACATTAACCAATGAGGGCACATGACCACAGAAAAAGCTGGGACATGGTTCGCCCTTATGAGGGCGGCCGCAAATGGTGTGGCAATTGATTTGCCACAAACAACGGAGGCGCCTTTGACAAAAGCAGTTCAACCGAAATCTCAAGAGCGCAAGAAAAATCGGAAGCCCTTGAGAGCTGCTTGGGGTGCTGGGGCAGCACTGCCCAATGGCGACCTCGACGATTGACCAAAGCAATGGAGCAGACACTTCTGTGTACTGCTCCGCTTTTTATTCTCCGGGCATTTTTTAATTTTCCCTACGCCTTCGCAAACGGCTCAAACTCCACGATAAACGTCGAACCCTTGCCTTCCCCTTCCGACTCTGCGCGGATGGTGCCGTGATGCGCAGTTACGATTTCTTTTGCCACGAACAGTCCGAGACCTGTGCCTTTAATATTGGTCTTATTTGCATTGCCTGCGCGCGTGAATTTGTTGAACAACAGCGGCAGTGTCTCCGGCGCAATACCGATACCAGTATCTTTGAGCATGAAGACGAACTTGTGTTTTGCCCGGTTGAACGACAGCGAGACGCCCACCGATCCCTTCGGCGTATATTTGAGCGAGTTGTCTATGAGGTTGGCAATAACTTGCTTGAGCTTGTCGCGATCGGCGGTGATGCGATAATCCGTGCCCGCGTTCTCCGCACCAAACAAGAACTTGACCTTGGTTGCCTTGTCTATGTTCGGTTTGAGCTCGGCTATGACATCTTCGACCAGCGACTTAAGATCGATGGTCTCAAAAGCGTATTTCATGGTACCCAATTCGATACGTGTCACATTCAAATAATCATCCACGATGCTTGTCAGCGTGTTCGTCGACTCGAATATGCGCCCCACCGCCTCTTTGGTTTCGCCGGTAATCTTGCCCATATCGCCCTCTAAAACAAGCGAAGCGTATCCCTTCATGGCCGTCAGCGGCGCGCGAAGCTGGTGCGTGGCGAACGAAACAAACTCCGACTTCTGCCGATCCAATTCGGTGAGGCGTTCATTGGCCTTCTGAAGGTCAGTGGCAAGGAGTTGGATTTTTTCACGCTGGGAGACTTCTCGAATAACACTTTTTATAAGAATAATTCCAAAAATAACAGTAAGTATAAAAAGAACGCCTTCTATAATCATGTCTTGCGTATTATCAGCAATGACAGTGCGCACGAGTATAAAAATCCAAAGTACAAAAGTAATTAATTCAGTGGTTAATACTTTAATATTGAAAAGGTGATGCTTTGTGATTGAGTAGGCAACAAATGATAGAAAGAATAAAAAACCTATACAATCTACACCACTAAACGCAAAGATAGAAAAAGATGGCAAAATGAAACTGGCAAATGCAGTTATAAAAAGTGTAACAAGTGCTCCGTAAAATACAAATAAAAATTGTGACTTTTTATCCAATTCAGTAGATTTCTTATAAGCCATAAACAACTTAAATAAGATAGACACTGCTCCAAGTAAGTAGAAAATTGTGTACGGGACTAACCCCCAACCAGGAACACCTTCAAACCCGCCCAAATATACTCGAACAAAAGGGTCTGCAATAAATCCTGGGATATATGAACCGAAGAAGAATACAGTTGCAATAAAAATAATCAGCCTTGTTTTTCTTTTATCAAATTTTTTATTTGTAATGACTAATGTCCAGATCAATCCAACAGCAACCAGCGAACCTCCAAAGGCATAAGTACTTTCAGACCAAAAAGGAGTCGGCTGAACCCCTGTCATGTAATTCGTGAAAGTCCAAATACCTCCAAGAAAACTTAGAAGAGCAAAAAACCTGTTACTCATGGACCTGTAATTCTGAGTTATAACAAACAAACTTAACGAAAAGTTAAGTAAAGCGACAATTGCCCAAATAAGTGTAACCGCCATTTAGACTATATTTAATGATTTTCCGACCTCTATACAAGCCTTTATGAGAGCATCGAGATGTTCTTTTTTGTGAGATGCCATCAAGGCAAAACGAATTCTCGCCTTTCCTTTTTCGACAGCCGGCCAACGAACTGCGGGAGCATAAATATTCTTTTCAAAAAGATTACGGCTAAATCTAATTGCATTTTCATCAGTACCAATGAGTATTGGTATAATTTGCGTTTGACTAGATAGTGTATTGAACCCTGCTTGTTGTAGTCCAAATCGTAAATATTCCGCATTTTTTACTAGTTGTTTATGTCGTTCTGGCTCATTCTTCATTAGCTCTAGTGCCTTAATAAGAATCGCGGCCGTAGCTGGAGTCATGGCTGCCGAAAACATATAAGAACGACTTGCTATTCTCAAGTACGAAATCAGGTTTTTATTTCCAACAGCAAAACCACCAGTAGATGTAAGCGATTTACTGCACGTACCCATGATCACATCCACATCTCTTCCAAGTTTGAGGTTAAAGTACTCTAATGAACCGTGTCCGTTATTTCCGAGAACGCCTGTAGCATGAGCATCATCGACCAACAGCATGGCTCCATATTTTTTACATAGTGGAACTATTTTATCTAAAGGAGCTATATCACCATCCATACTAAAAACACTATCAGTCACAACCAGTTTTCTTCGTAAAGGGTGCTTCCTGAGTTTATACTCTAAATCTTTTACATCACGATGATTGTAAACTACCTTTTTTTGTTTACTTAGACGAATACCATCAACAATGCTGGCGTGATTGAGTTCGTCACTAAATATTACACCATCAATAGTAAAAAAATCTCTTGGACGCACTTTTAACGGATTCATTATTGCACTAATCAAACCCAAATTTGCTGCGTAACCAGTAGCCCATGAAATAGCATCCTCTCCTCCTTCAAATTCCGCTATGGCAGTCTCAAATTTTTTATGGATATCTAAATTACCAGACAACAGACGAGAACCGCCTGAACCTACACCATACTTTCTAGTAGCATCACAAGCCGCCTTGATTAAATCAGGGTGTGTAGACAGTCCTAAATAGTTATTAGAACAAAACATCACAACTTTTTTTCCATCTACTGTTACTTCAGGATCTTGAGGACCTTCGACAATCCTCAAATCTGGATAGAGAGCATGCTCATCAATATATGACATTATCTCATTAATTCTTTTCATAAATGTATAGATTATTACGCATCAATTATACCACATAATATAATTGTACTATTGTTAGTAGGTCAAGAAATTTATGGGGATTTGCAAGTAATTACGTGTTATTATTTTACTATCATAGTCCAAATAATACAGGTCGCGGTGATTTGTCTTAACCTTTTATTAGGGCTTTTTGTGTTAAGCCAAAACATTAAGTCAGCAAACCACAGAGTCTTTTCAATAATGAGTTTTGTTGCTGCTTTGTGGGCATTCGCAAATTACATGGATGAC
Source organism: uncultured Candidatus Saccharibacteria bacterium (assembly GCA_964619985.1). Lineage (GTDB taxonomy): Bacteria > Patescibacteriota > Minisyncoccia > Phycocordibacterales > PALSA-1337 > C7867-002. The sequence continues at coordinate 10,447 of CAZUII010000002.1, read as the reverse complement.
ACCGTCATCTCCTCAGCTTGGCTTCAAACTTCTTATGCGCTTGGTGCCCTTGTAATATCAATGGGATTAGTATGGACCTTGTTTATAACAAAAAGTAAGGTCAGTAAAAGTAAGTACTTGTTACTGGCTATAGTTACCTTATTATTTTGCATAGGATCGTACTTACAAAATTTTATTTTTATCTCCTATAATAAATCTGCAGCTGGATCCATGGCATTTGGGGAGCCGGGGTGGGGACTAATACCATATGGAATATATTATCTAGTTACTGCATTTTTAATAATATGGAAACTTCATAAAGCTAAAATTACAGCATCAAATGAGGAGCAAAGTAAACAATTTCGGAACATTCAGCACGGGGCATCAATTACACTTTTAGTAACTTGTTTTAGTAGTTTTATTTTACCATTTTTTTCAATTTTGCCCTTTGGCGGGACAGACAATGTCGGCTTCCTCATCTTCCTACTATTCGTCGCCTACTCAATCACAAAACACCGGCTATTCAACATACGGGTTATCGCAATCGAAGTGGTCATATTTATACTGTGGGTGACGCTGGTGTTTCAGATATTTACCGCAAAGACGCATGAGGATTTGGCCATCCGAATTGCCGTTCTTGCGACAAGCGTCATTTTCGGCATCCTCCTCATTCGCAGTACGCTGAACGAGATCAAGCAGCAGGAACAAATAGATAAACTCTCCAACGAACTTAAAAAGGCATATGCCGACCGCATTGAGAATTCGGCCCACACAAAGATAACCGATTCGACGGTAAACGAACGATAAGCGCAGGCAGGCAACTCGCTGATAAAAGATTTTAATCCAACAACTCACCAACCCTTCCCATAACATAGGCGGCCTCCTCCTTGTAGACATTGCCACCGAACGTGGTCGAACGGGAAACAGATGCGAGCAGCTCCGCCTGGTGAATCGGCCGGCCAAAACGCACGGTGATGTGGCGGCGGCGGAGAAAAAAATCCTTTACGGGGGTATGGAAGGTGCCTGAAAAGCCGACGGGGACAATAGGAACACCAGCATATTCGGCAAGATAGGCGACACCTCCTTTTGCCGGTTGAATGGTGCCATCGGGACTGCGGCGTCCCTCGGGAAAGATGCAGAAACTACCCCCATCATCGACGATTTCCATGTGCGGTATCAAGGATTTTTTGTAATCATTGAGACCGACTTTGGCGCCATATCCTCCCCAGGCATTGATAAAAAGACCCCCAAAGAGGTGCTTTCGCCAGCCGTTGGTGTCATAAAACGACTTCTCACGGGTTATATAAAACAAGGGCGAAAACCGGGACCAGAATGGCAAGGCTGTAGGCACGAGGAAGGGATCGAGTTCGCTGGCGTGGTTGGTGGCGAATATGACATTGGTATCGAGGCCGGCAAGGTTTTCGAGACCCTCAACCTTGAGATGGGCAAAAAATTGAAATATAAGGCGGCATGGTATCCAGATACATTTTTGAAGGAACAGCGGCGGCAAAAAGTAGAGTTTCATATCGTTGAAACCCAATAATAGCCTACTTGGACAATTTCTGCTACACTCTAATTCTCTAGCGTATTCTGGCCGGAATCACTACCATGCCTACCAAAGATCAGAACAACCTGATTGTACGCCCCCCTGTCATCGTGGTGATGGGGCATATTGACCATGGCAAATCAACGCTCCTCGACTATATCCGCAAAGCAAATGTGGTAGCCGGCGAGGCAGGTGGCATTACACAACACATGGGTGCCTACCAAGTTGAGCATGTTTCCCCTGATGGCGTTAAGACCACCCTGACCTTCTTGGACACCCCCGGTCACGAGGCATTCTGTGGTATCCGCGAGCGCGGTGCGCAAGCCGCCGATATTGCCATCCTGGCTGTCTCTGCCGAAGACGGCGTCAAACCACAGACTGTTGAGGCATATAACGTCATCAAAGCTTCGAAAATACCGTACGTCGTTGCCATTACCAAAATAGACAAGCCAAATGCCAACGTCGAAAAAGCCAAGCAAAGCCTAGGAGAAAATGAAATCTATGTCGAAGGATGGGGTGGCGATGTTCCTTGCGTCGAGGTTTCGGCGGTGAGTGGCGCGGGCATTCCGGAACTGCTTGACATGATCATCCTCATGGCAGGGTTGGCGGACCTCAAAGCAGATACGAATGTTCCGGCCACAGGCAATGTCATCGAATCGGCCCTTGACACTCGGAAAGGGATTTCCGCCACATTACTTATCAAGAACGGCGCAGTGCGCATCGGCTCATGCGTCGTCGCAGGAAATGCCTATGTCCCCGTTCGCTTCATTGAAAACTTCAAAGGAGAGAAAATAGAAACAGCTACGGCCTCAATGCCTGTACGTATCTTTGGTTGGAATACCATGCCGGCCTGTGGTATTGATTTTGTGACAGTGAAAAATAAAAAAGAAGCCGAAAAGATGGCAGAAGCGTATGAAAGCCAAGCGCGAAACACAAAGCACCAAGCAGCCACAAAGGCGGCTCCAAAAACCGGTTCAGACACTTCATCAGAAGATGCGCCGCAAATAATCACCGTTCCTATCATTATCAAAGCGGATGTTATCGGCAGTCTCGATGGTGTAAAGCATGAGCTTGCAAAAATTACGCATGACCGCGTTCAACTCAAGATCGTATCTGAAGGCATTGGCGACATCAACGAAACCGATGTGAAGACCGCGCTCGGGGATCCGACGATTCTCATTCTTGGCTTTAATGCCACTCCTGAAAAGAAAGCGGTTGACATGATCGAGCGTTCTGCCATCCCTCTGTCGGTCAAAAATTTCGACATTATCTACGAACTGACTCAGTACGTGAAAGATGCTCTGACTGCCAAAATCCCAAAGCAATATGTAGAAGAAATGACCGGGCGTGCCAAGCTCTTGGCTGTCTTCTCAAAGGACAAGGACAAGCAGGTTGTTGGAGGAAAAGTTGAAACCGGCACGATCGGGAGCGGCAATGATGTCAGAATTATGCGCCGCGAAGCGGAGATCGGCCGCGGCAAGATCCGCGGACTCCAGCAGGCCAAGAAAACTACATCTGAAGTACGCGAAGGATTCGAATTTGGCATGATGCTCGAGGCAAAGGTAGAAGTTGCCCCAGGCGATCGTATCGAAGCCGTTCAGACTGTCGAAAAAATATAACCGCCACACTATCATGACCGCCCAAAAAGATGACAAGTTGAAAGAAATAATTCGCGAGTTGGCCGCCGAATATTTTTCGCGTGAGGCGAACCGTCTCTCACTCATTACTATCACCGATGTAGAAGTGTTCAATCGCGGCGGAAAGGCACGCATTCTTATGACCGTGCTCCCCGAAAGCGCCGAGCAATCTGCCCTCGATTTCGCTCATCGCCAGCTCACGGAATTCCGCCAATACGTTATGGATAAGTCTCGCATCGGTCGCATCCCCTTCTTCGAGGTCGCTCTTGACGTCGGCGAGAAAAATCGCCAAAAGATAGACGAACTCTCAAAAAAACTGTAGGATTGAAGCGTGCGACACATCGCACGCCGCGCCCTTCGATGGGCATGCGCGGCCACGTAGAAAAGTGGTAATTCGGCTCTCTGCAAAAGAGCTATGCGCGAGTTCGATTCTCGCCGTGGCCTCCACAACTAAATATCCTTGCCCGGGTGGTGAAACTGGTATACACGCAAGACTTAAAATTTTGTAGCCGAAAGGCTGTGTGGGTTCGATCCCCACCCCGGGCACCATGTTCAGACATTTTGATTCTTCCAACCTGTTTCTTATAGTTGCTAACTGCGTGCCTATTATTGGCGTACTCTATTTTGATTGGAGTCTATTTTCCATATTGATCGGCTATTGGACTGAAACTGCCGTCATCGGCATATTCACGCTCATTAAGATACTGTACCTAGCTAAAATAAGCACATCAAAACAGCGAATGGTCATGCTGATCATGCAAACATTCGCGGTCTTTAGTAGTTGCGCGGGATTCATGGCGGCACATCTCTTCTTTATTATGGCCATTTATTCAATAGTGCCTGGTGGAGATGGGTGGACTGGGCTTACTCTATTCTACAACTCGACACAGGAAATCTTGGTCATGTTGATAACGTTATTCATAAGCCATGGGTATTCGTTTTATCATTATTTCATCATGGACGGAGAAGCGGCACGGATTGAAAAAGCAATGATGGTGGACGATGTTATTGGTTCACGAACGACACATCGCATCTTGAAAACTCTCATGCTCCGAATATTCACAACTCATTCAATACTTATTGTCGGTATGTTTATTTTGATGCTGACAAGAAGTACTATACTATTCTCGATTGTTTTCATCATTGTCAAAGTAGCGGTAGACTTGAAATTCCACAAAAAGAAGCATCGACTGGAGACGGTACATGTGTAAGGGTATGAAAAAGAGCGCAATCTTGACTAATTCGTCTTTGTATACTAAGGTTCTTCTGAATGCGTGCAAAAGGCATGAAGATGTATTAGTGCCAACTCGGTACTAGGCACCTCTATGCCTTGAGGAAATCCCCTCAAGCACATCCCAGATCCCCATGAAAACATCACAGCGTCAGAACGGCTTCCCCGTGGTTGAGATTATGATCGTCGTCGCCATCATTGGCCTCTTGGCCGCCATCGCCATCCCCAACTTCGTGATGGCCCGGCAGCAAAGCTGGCGAAATCAGTGCGAGAAAAACCTGGCATCGCTTTGGGATGCCCAAGTTACCGCATACGCCGCCGCTACCAACGTGCCGGCATTGGAAGGTGAGGCAGCTGCCACGCTCATCAAAAAACTTGGCGTGATCTGTCCCGCTGGCGGAACATATTCGATTGGCGCCCGCGGTCAACCTCCAACGTGCAGCATAGCCGGCCATACTCTGGGGCCAACAAGAAAGTAGGAATCCACCCCAGCAGACTCCAGTGGTGGAAATCCGCAACCAGTCCCGCAAGATTTCGCGGGACTGTTTTTTACATCTAAAAAAAGTTCTTCAGAAAACTTCTTCGATGACTAGGCAACATCCCATATTTCTTAATTGCCTCATAATGCCTCTTTGTTCCATATCCCTTGTGTGACATAAATCCATAAGCAGGATGTTTTTTGTGCAATAGATTCATTTTCCTATCACGCAACACCTTAGCACAAATAGAAGCCAGAGCGATGACCATCTCTTTTTCATCACCTTTAATGATAGTTTTTTGATTGATATAATTGGCTGGAGCCTTGAGTCCTCCGTCGAGTAATACTCGCGCAGATGCTGGCTTAATTTTCAAAGCATACAGAGAAGTAAGCAGTGCGGTCTTAATCGCATATGACAATCCTTTGCTATCTATGATTTTTTCACTTTGGAACGTGACCGAAAAATGTACCTGGCCAGATCTTTGCGCTGCCAAAATGCGCGCGAACCATGCTTCCCTTTTTATCTCACTTAATTGTTTCGACTCTTTGACGCCTCGGAATAATTTACCCGCTTCTGGTTCCAGAAACACAAATGCACCAACCGCGACAGGTCCGGCGATAGGTCCACGGCCGACTTCGTCGATGCCTATGGTAAAACTTTCTATTTTTTTACTACTTGACATTCAGGTGATTTTTGCTAGACTACTCGATGTAGTACCGTCCAGAACCACTCTTTCGGGGGTGGTTCTGTGTTTTTCTATGTAAAACCTTAAGGAATTTAGATCAACGAAATAACCTCTTCTCAATAATTCCCTGGACACATGTCTCTTGTTGGATACGACAATTATTTTTTTACCCATATCTTTTAACAAATCCAACAGATAAGCAAAATCGGAATCACCGGAAAAAAGTACTATAGTATCGTACATATGCGAAAATTGATAAGCGTCAAGTGCTAATTCAATATCGAGATTTCCTTTTCGTACAATTGAACCTGACTGTGATTTTATTTCTTTGACTACTTTGCTATGCACAAAATAGCCGTATTCAACAAGTTTATCAATAAAATCAAGTTGTTTTTGGCTTTCTTTTAGAAAACTCGTATAGACAAATATGTTTCTGGTGCCCAGGTCCAAATCACGCAACATCCAATACATCTTGCTATAATCAATACGCCACTTGAGTGTTTTCTGGGAATGAAATAGATTCGACTCATCAATGAAGACACCGGCACGACCGGTAACATATGAACTCAACACTGACTGAAACGGTGACTGTATTTCCATCTCTCAATTTTCCCAAAATAACAACTAAAATCAATAGGGACGCGCTGGTCATTTGGTGTTCTAATGTAGAAAATATTCACACTCATTCGTGGTGTTTCGTCAAACTTTTCACTTTGGACTTTGCACTGTAAACTACACCTATGTCCCGCTTTACCCACCTCCACACTCACTCCCACTATTCCCTCCTCTCCGCTCTCCCCAAGATTGATGATCTCGTTGGTGAAGCAAAAAAGCTTGGCATGACTGCGCTCGGACTCACTGATAACGGCAATCTCTATGGTGCCATCGAATTCATCAAGGCCTGTCAGAAGAAAGAGATAAAACCCATTCTCGGGGTCGACTTCTATGTCGCCGCCCGCTCACGAAAGGACATGCAAGCCGGTATCGACAATCGCCGTACCCGTCTTGTTCTTCTTGCCATGAATGATGTCGGCTACCACAACCTCATTCAGCTCGTGACCATTTCTCATCTTGAAGGCTTCTACTACAAACCGCGTATTGACCGTGAACTTCTGGAAAAATATAACGAGGGACTGGTCTGTATTTCACCTTCTTTTTCTGGAGAAATTGCCCAATCGCTGAAGAGCCGCAATCAGGATAAGGCCAAGGAAGTAGCGGAATTCTACAAAAAAGTCTTTGGCGGCAAGACGGCCAAAGAAAACCGTCTCTTTATTGAAATCAGCCGCCACCCAGAAATAGATGGTCACGAGAGTAATATGAAAACACTCTACGCCTTTGCCAAAAGCCAAGGCATTCCTGTTATGGCCGCACATGATGTCTACTATTTGAAACCAGAAGATCGTTTTGCACGCGAGACCTTGGTACGAGTTAACTCTCACAGCGACGCCTCGGATAAAATTTCTGACAGTGATGAAGATGACTTTTCATTTATTTCTGCGGAACGCGCCGACGAACTCTTTCATGACATGCCAGATGCCATCGCCAATACCGAAAAGATCATCGACATGTGTAATCTCAACATTAAACTTGGCGTCTGGGCATTTCCAAAATATATCGTCGAAAGTGGGCGCTCCTATACGGACGAACTGCGTCACCTCGTGTATGAAGGATTTGCTCGCCGCAATGTTGAAAAAACAGAAGCAGCAATAAAGCGTACCGAATATGAGCTCAAGGTCATTAAAGATAAGGGATACGAACCCTACTTTCTGGTGGTGGCAGACATGCTTCGTTTCGCGCGCGAACACAAAATCCTCTCTAACATCCGCGGATCCGTCTCTGGTTCCATGGTCACCTATCTAGCCGGCATCACTAACATTAACCCCATCGAATACGAGATTCCTTTTGAACGCTTCTTGAACCCTGACCGTCCCTCTGCTCCCGATATCGATATGGACTATGCCGACGATCGCCGTGATGAAGTGATTGAATACGTCCGCAATAAGTACGGCAGTGACAAGGTGGCGCAGATCGGTACCTTCGGAACCATGGCCGCCCGTGGATCGGTGCGCGACGTGGCTCGTGCCATGGGCTTTCCCTATGATGTCGGCGACCGCATTTCCAAGCTCATTCCTATGGGCTCACAGGGCTTCCCTATGACTATTGAGCGAGCTCTCGCAGATGTTCCCGAACTCAAAACTGCCTACGACACCGAGCCGGACACCAAGCGCATTATTGATATGGCAAGCAAAATTGAAGGGTGTGCTCGCCACATCGGCGTTCACGCTGCCGGCGTGGTTGTCTCTCCTGAACCATTGACCAACTATACAGCGCTCCAGTTCGACCCCAAGGGTGAAGGAAAAATCATTACCCAGTACGACATGTACTCTATCGATGAAAATGGTGCGGGACTCCTCAAGTTCGACTTCCTCGGGCTTAAAAACTTGACCATCATCGCTGATGCGATTGCGCGCATCAAGAAGATTGACGGTGTTGATGTTGATTATGATGCCATCCCTATGGATGACAAGAAGACATTTGAAATGCTGGCTCGTGGAGAAACAGCCGACCTTTTCCAATTGAACGGCGACGGTATGACCCGCTTCCTCAAGGATCTCAAGCCGACAACTATTCACGATATCAACGCTATGGTGGCGCTCTATCGTCCGGGCCCGATTGGCTTCATCCCTGAATATATTGCCCGCAAACATGATCGCTCGCTCATCAAATATCTCGATCCCATGCTCGAGAAAATTCTTGATAAAACCTACGGTATTCTGGTCTACCAAGATGACTTGCTCATGATGGCGCACCTTATCGCTGGTTATAGCTGGGGTGAAGTCGATAAATTCCGTAAGGCAGTCGGTAAAAAGATTCCTGAAGAAATGGCCCTGCAAAAAGAAAAGTTCATCAAGGGCTGTATTTCGCACAGCAAATGGTCAGAGAAAAAAGCTAAGGAAGTTTGGAAATGGATTGAACCATTCGCCGCGTACGGTTTCAATAAAGCCCACTCGGTATCATATGGCCGCGTCGCCTATATAACCGCGTATCTCAAAGCTCACTTCCCTGAAATTTATCTGTCAGCGGTTCTTACATCCGAACAAGGTGAGATAGAAAAGGTCGCGGAGACCATTGCGGAGTGCAAACGTATAGGCATTCCCGTCTTGCCACCAGATGTGAATGAAAGTTTCAGTCAGTTCACTGTCATCAAGGGGGACCCATCGGATGTGTCCCCTTCACGAACGGTGTCGGACTCTGCTGAGTCCGCACCTCGTTCTCCTTCGCCTTCGCTCAGTCCGAAAGTCGTTCAGAGGACACATCCTCAAGATCCCCCTTTCGACAGCGAACCTCCTTCCATACGTCCGTCATACCGTATCCGTTTCGGATTGGTAACTATCAAGAACTTTGGCCAAGGCATTTCAACAGCCATCATTGAGGAGCGTAAGCGTGGCGGGAAATTTACTTCGCTCGCCAATTTCCTTGACCGCGTTAAAGACAAGAACCTCAATAAAAAGTCTCTCGAATCCTTGATCAAAGCCGGAGCTATGGACTGTTTTGGCGAGGATCGCGGTGTCATGCTTGCCAACCTCGACCTTATCCTCGACTACAACAAAGAAAATAGTAACCAACACGCTGACCAAGATTCACTCTTCGGTGGCATGACAGATACCTCAAGCGTACCGACCCTCAAACTTATCCAAGTTCCGCCAGCCGAAATGCGCGACAAGCTGGCTTGGGAAAAGGAACTTCTGGGTCTCTACATTTCTGGTCATCCGCTCGAACGCTATCGCGAAGTTATCACCAAGAATGGCATGGATATAAAGAAGGCATTTGAAACAATCAAGGAAGGAGCGGCTACCATCTTCGCCGGCATCATCACCGAAGTCCGCGAGATTCAAACCAAGAAAAATGAAACTATGGCTTTTGTGACAATTCAGGATTTTTCTGGTTCTGCCGAGGCGGTTGTCTTCCCTCGTATCTACAAGGAGTTCCATTCACTCATCGTTCCTGACCGCTGTATCGCCGTCAAAGCAAATGTGAATACGCGAAATGGCGAAAAGGGATTTATTATCGAGAGAGTAAAGGGGTTATAAACACCTTATCTACAGCTTACCCCCGATTTTTGGCATGCCACATATTGACTTCGCGACGGATGGGTCCATACTTATAGTAGGCTTTTGTTCATGGAGAAGATCCTTAAATCAAATTTTAGGAATCACTATTATATCTATCGCCTCCGGGCTAGATTACGATTCCACCTTATATATTTCGGACTCTTTCTCTCATATGAACAATGGCCTACCCTATGGCACACTACCCGCTTCGGCGGGTAGTGTTGCGTATGAAAAAGCCGCCGAGGAATACCCGGCGGCCACGCGACATCACCTTCTCAAAGTACCAAGAGGCCAATGAACCCAATAATACCAACGGTGCCCCAAATAGTAACGGTTCTTGCATGAGGGCATCGCCAGTCCCATTTGGAGCTATTGAATGTGGGCTCTTGATGGACTAGGCCATGAACACAGGTCATGAGACCGAGGGCCCAACCAGCCGCCATAAGCACCACCGACATCATTTTAGCGTCGAAGCGCAACGTGTCGCTGGTCGGCCAAATCCACGTCCAGCCATTGGCTTCTAACTCACCCAAAACCAATGCTGATCCCATGAGGGTAATTCCAAGAACGCCCAAAATAGTCATGTAGCGCATATCTTTTCGATGTTCTTCAATCGTCATAAGCACCTTCTTTCAAGGAAACAAGTCACCTTCTGCATTGTTGGTTATGGCGAAGTGACGCGCCTTTTCTTTATGTAAATCCTAGCATACAAATTACTACATGTCAACCAACTACAAAGAAAAACTCCATCACTGGAGTTTTTCTTTTTACAGATCCT
>CAZUII010000001.1:26129-31570 GCA_964619985.1 uncultured Candidatus Saccharibacteria bacterium | reverse complement strand
CGAACTCGCGTCTCAGCCTTGGGAAGGCCGCATTCTGCCACTAAACCATACCCGCAAATTATGGCTCCACTAACATCGATATAGTACCCCTAGAAGCCAAGGGCATGCAAGATTCTACCAAAGAATCTCGGCGAAGAAGTGGCGGTTGTACCTGAAGCTGACTGGACAGCCGAGGCTTTTTGAGAATCATCAACAATAACGGCCACCTGTTCCCCATTTTTTACTGCGTGATATTTAGTTCGAATCTCTGCTTCTATACCCTGATCAGTTGATAGGTAATCAACTTTGCGCGAAATGTCCTGTTGGCGCTCCGAAAGCTTCTCAAGATTTGCTTGTGCTTGCTGCAATTTGACCTCACTGGTCTCAACTTTGCTATACATATTCAAACTGGCGCGTGCCAGTACAAAAACCACCACAACCAGTCCAACTGCGGAGAACGGCGAAGAAATGAAGCGGTGCCAGAATGAACGGTTGCCGTATTTCATGCTTCACAGTATACTAGATTCACTATGTTATTTCATCAAACTTCACAGAAATTCATGCGCCGAGCCATGATCGTAGTCGGCATTCTTGTCATTATCAGTATGGTGTTACTCTATATTCCGTTTTGGAGGTAGCAGTTTCGCGACATTATTCGCCCGCCCTCATCATTTTCACAAAGACATCTTGAGGAATGGTTACTGAACCATGCTCTTTAAGGCGCTTCCTGCCCTCTTTCTGCTTTTCGCGAAGCTTCATTTTACGAGTAATGTCGCCGCCAGAGAGAGTTCCTGCGGCGTCCTTTTTCTTGCCTGAAATAGAGCGTGACGAAATAATGCGTCCGAGCGCCTTTGATTGGATTTTATAGGTAAAGAGCTCGCGTGGCATAATTTCGTAGAGCTTCTCAACAACGGTCTCTGCCTCCTGCTCAGCACGACGGCGTGAGACCACGCGTGCAAAGGCTGGAACTGGTTCATCTGCCACAAGAACATCCATGCGGACCACATCAGCTGGACGATTGTCGGTAATGTCATAAGAAATAGAGGCGTAGCCTGAAGAAATACTTTTTACTTCGTCGAAGAAGTTGCGCATCAATTCGCGAAGTGGCATGAGCATGGTAAGCATGGTGCGATTATCACCAAAATTTTCCGTACCAATAACTTCTGCTTCATGCTCGTACATCGACTTCATCAATCCGCTTAAATAATCTGGCGGCGTGATAATTTTCATAGTTACAATCGGCTCAGAAACCTTCGCCACGTCGTGTTCATCAGGAAAAAGTGACGGTGAATAGATGGTACTGGTTTTGCCATCCTTCATAGTTACCGTGTAAGTGATACTTGGATGAGTCACTACAAGCTCAAGATTGAACTCGCGGCGCAAACGCTCGGTCACAATCTCCATGTGGAGCATGCCGAGAAATCCGCAGCGATATCCTTTGCCCAAGGTACCCGAGGCTTCTTCTTCATAGGTAAATGAAGAATCAGACAAGCGAAGTCGTCCAAGGGCTTGGCGAAGCAGTGACAAATCATCCTGACTCTCTGGATAGAGCGATGCCCAGACCACCGGTCGTGGACTCTTATATCCCGCGAGCGGAGCCAAGGTGTCCTTGAGAGAAGCGATCGTATCACCAACTGACGCAATGCCTGGCTCCTTAATGCCGGTTACAATGTAACCAATCTCCCCTGCTGACAAGGACTCTCGCGGCATATTGTCTGGAGCAAAAATACCTACTTCGAGCGGCTCAAATACCTTGTCAGCAATCTTAAATTTGAGTTTCTGATGACGTCTGACTGACCCGTTCATGACGCGCGTATACACAATAACTCCCGCGTGGTTTGAATATTGAAAATCAAAAATAATAGAACGAAATTCGTCAGTAACATCAGGTGAAGATGGTGCAGGAACACGACGAATGACCTCATTCAATAAATGATCAACTCCTTCGCCGGTCTTGCCTGAAACCTTGAGAACGTCTTCTGGGCTGCATTCAAGGAGCTGACAAACTTCGGTAATAACCTCGTCTGTGCGGGCCAAAGGTGAATCAATCTTTGAAACGGTAGGGATGATCGTCAAACCGGCTTCACGAGCCATGTTGAGCGTCGTGAGGGTCTGTGCCTGCACTCCTTGGGTGGCATCGACCAGGAGAATGGAGCCTTCGACGGCACGGAGGGAGCGTGAGACTTCGTAGGAAAAGTCGATGTGGCCAGGCGTATCAATAAGGTTCAAAATGTATTCTTCGCCGCTGACGGACCACTTCATTCGAACTGGCTGCATCTTGATGGTAATACCTCTTTCGCGCTCAAGTTCCATGCTATCGAGAACCTGTTCCTGCATCTTGCGCTTTTCTATAGTGCCGGTTATTTCAAGCAGACGATCGGCAAGCGTAGACTTGCCGTGATCAATGTGGGCGATGATGGAGAAATTGCGAATATGGGCGGGGTTCATAATGTAAATGATGTGCATGCAATATAGCAGATTTGTGTTATTTTACAAAAATTCCCCGCAATTAAAGAGAACACCCGGGAACAGAGACGACGTCCTGCCTACCAATGCAAACGGTTTGGGTTATGCAAAGGCAACTTTCTCCACTTTCTTCATTCTCTTATTTAGAAATTCATACTCCTGACGATTTGGATAGCTTCTATAAATATTATCGAGTTGGTTTTGTAAGCCGTTAGCTTTGTAGTCGAATTCTTCCCTGAATTCAACAGTGTATTTTTGCAGATTATCAAGTTTGACGTATACTCGGTCAAATTCATTCTTGGTACTTATTGCCAAACCATCAATTTGTTTTTCAAGATGAGATTCAACATCGTATAACTCCTTCCTTGTTGGCAAATTGTCAATACTCACAGCCAATCCATCGTAACGCTTTTTCGTGTCCGCGGCCTGACTCACAACATCCGAACGTAAGCTATTGATCTGCTGCTGAAGATTCTTCACTTCATCGCGCGTAGCTAGTGCAGCGACCGATTCCTTTGTTGCGAGTGTCCCAAGAGACCGTATTATGTTCTGCACGGCATCAGAAACCGATCCCAAAGTTAACTTTATCTGTGTGATTTGTTCACTCATGGGCATAATTTTATACCCAAAAAATATTTTGTAAACTATTCAAGTGAAAAAAGTTATTTCGTAACGTCACATCGGTACGACATAACGGTTCTCGCATGGTGCACAAATTACAAATGCTCCACTTCCGCCGGAGGAACCTTGGCTTTCCAGATCTTGCGGTGCAACGTTATCCAGACTTCTTCCAATTCTTTATTTTTAAGCAATATCAATACCCACGCACCTATCGCAAGACCGAACAGGCCCGCGCACAATCCCTGCAAGAAAACTCCCCAGACTTTTGTAAGCGGAAATACCAGAGCAAAAAGACGCAGGCCCAGAAATGCCGCGTACCCCATGATGACTGACGCCGAGAATGCGTGGAATAAGGTGGACAAGACCGGTCGCGTGAATCCGCTAAATTTTTTGGTAAACATCCACCAATGCAATACAGTATTCAAAATGACGCCAAGCGAATATGCCAATGCCAGCACCAACGCGCTCGTTCCCGGCTGTCCGGCCACCTTGAGAAGTTCTTCGAGAAACAGGCGGGCCAGAGGAAATGCAAAAAATGCCTTGGTAAGCGCATAACCAATGATAACGATAGCCACCGCGGATATGACGTTAATGAGCAGGGGCTTCGTCGTCTTGCCCTCGGCATAAAACGCGCGGACAAAAAGTACTATGAGGCCTTGGCCAACCACCGAAATCATAAAAAGCGCCAAGGAAGCCGCGGTGAGGCGCGTGTCAGCCCAGTCAAAGGCTCCGGCGCCGAGAACCGTACGCACGATCTGCGCGCGCAGGACAATGAACAATATCATGATGGGCGTCGACCAAAAAACTATATGTCGCGCGGCTGATATCATTTTTTCCAAAAACTCTTTGCGCTTGCCCTCGACGTAGAGTTGGGAAAGTTCGGGAAAAACCGCCGACGAATAGCTCGAGGCAATGATGGTGAGCGGCACGGACTGGAGATTGAACGAGAGCGTGAACACGGCGATGGAACCTTTACTCATCAAGGATGCCAAAGCCGTCAAAAAGAACGTCGCCAGCTGATTCGCCGACATGGTAATCGTTCGCGGCAATGACAGCCACATGGCCTTTTTGACATGACCCCAGTCTATGCGCGCCACAAACTTCGGGAGCAGTTTGGTCTGCGCCATAAACGGTATCTGAATAGCCATATGGAGGAGGGCGCCAAGGGCCACGCCGATAGCCAGGCCGGAGATGCCGAACAGTGGATAGAACGCCACGATGCCCACGATAATGCTGACATTATAAAATAGCGGGCTAGCGGCATACACGAGAAAGCGCCGGTGCATCTGGGTAACGCTTGAAAACAGATTTGAAAGGCCGAGAAGAAACGGCGACAATAGCATGATGCGGGAGGACAGGATGAGGTCGGCCAACGAAGGATCATGCGCAAAACCCGGCAACAAGAATGGGATAAGATACGGGACAAGTATATATGCGACGACGCTGGTTATGACGATAGCGCCAAAAAATACCGTGAATATGGAATTGGAAAATGTCTTGCCTTCTTCCCTGCCGGCAGTGAAACGTTCAATGAAGAACGGCAGCAGGATTGATGCTGATACCAACGAGCCAACCGACACAAAAATCAGATCCGGTATGCGAAAGGCCGCATAATATACGTCGAGGGCATGGCCAGCACCAAAGCTATAAGCCAGTAGCTTGTCGCGTACCAAGGCAAGAATCTGCGACAACAGCGCGAATCCAGCCAGAAGATACGCAGCCTCGTGAAGGCCGCGTATTTCTTTGCCGATGACTGAAAACAATCTCTTGACCATTGGATATCTGCGAGTATCTGGATATTACCTCTTTTTCTCTTTTATGGGGAGAGACGAACGCTTCTCCGGAGTCGGAGTCACCGGTGGCTTGGCATCGGCGAATGGAGATCTGCCAGCTCGAAGATTGCTCAAAATAAAGGCAACTTCTTGATTGTCCGGATTTGACTGGGCGAGCTTGTTGAACTGCTCGATGGCGCCGGAAATATTGTTGAGACGCACATAGGACAATCCGAGAAAATACTGCGCGTTGGCATAGTCAAGCTGGAGCGTAAGGGCGGTCTCCAATGCCTTGGCTGCCGCAACATAATCTTTGTTGTTATAGTGCAGAAGGCCGAGCTGGAAGAATAGGATTGACTGTTGAGGATTGAGCTCCGTAGCAACCTGGGCGGCAATGATGGCATCCTTGAGGTTGCCTTGTGCGGCGGTAACTTGCGAAAGCATGAATATGGCATCAAGATAATTATTCTTTACCTGAAGAGCGGCTCCCAGGGTCTTGAGCGCATCGGCAAGCTTATTTTGCGATGTCTGGAGCTGGGCAAGTTTGAGATAAAGGGACGGGTTGAGCGGATTACGCCTTATAGCCTCCGCATAGGCGCTGAC
>CAZUII010000001.1:0-26119 GCA_964619985.1 uncultured Candidatus Saccharibacteria bacterium | reverse complement strand
AAGCTTTGTCCATACGGACGCTTGCCGCAAGTTCGGAGACTCTGGCTTCGGACACGTAGTTGTAGTAATTGGTCGGATCGTAGGCGATGGCGGCGCGAGAATATCCGATTGATGCATTGATAATGCCGGATATCTTTCCGATGACCTCTTGTGTCGTCGACGCGGACATGTCCGGGCGGGCATTCGAGATGAGAGCATTAGCCTGGGCAAGACCGGCTTCAGCACGGGCTTGAAGATACACATCCGAAGCATTGAGTGCGTACGCCTTTGAAAATGCGTTGTCCGCCGCGCTCGGCTCGCTACGTACCGTCAGCGCTTTGACGCCTGAACCAAAATAGGAAAGCGCAACAAAGTCCTTTATGTATATGACACCCCACAGCACTCCCACGATAACCAGGATGATTATGCCTATCGACAGCACCCCGCGAGCACGGGTGCCGGCGCGCGGTGCAATGGTGAATACGGCCGCAATGTCATATCGCGCAATAGATCCTACCGCGATCGCAGTAGCAATGTAGGTAAAGAACAATATAACGTGAGATGGCACCGCGAATGCCGATACAATCCACAAAAAGAGCGCCGCAAAGGAAGATGAGATAATCGCAAAACGGGCATGTGGTTCGTTTGGCAGACGACATAAGGCTCTAACCATGAGAATGCCGAGGAAAACCAGGAGAACAGCCCACGCAATCGTCCCCACGATGCCTTGAGTTGCTACGAACGTGCCCAAAAGGCTAAAGGCGTGGTTGAATTCGGCATTCCAGGCATACGTAGGATTGATGATGGCTGGCTTGTAGGCAAGATATGCCTGACCGAAGTGATTTGGGCCGACGCCAAACAGTGGAGCATTCTTGAGGACGTCAGCATCGACATCGAGTGTAAGCTGCCACGGCAATGTCAACGTGCTATATGTCACATGATATTTTTCAATCATCGGTTTTGCCATCGGCGTGCCCCAGATAGCCAGAACACCCGATATAATACACAAAACCAAGGGCAACCATGCTATATGTTTGAGAAAACCAACAACACCTCCGGCCGATGAGCGCTGACGCAAGATACTGGAGGCGATGGTGAGCGCGAGGAGCACAAGCGCGACAATTGTCCATAACAATACGCTATTTATAATAAAGGCGCACACAAAAGCAACTATGAGCACCACCCAATAGACAATCTTGACGCGGCGAGACAACGGTAGAAACATTAGCCCTGGGATAACAATAAGGGCAACGACCAGCGCGTATGCCGCTACATCGTACCAGGTGCCAAGAATAGTCGAGGTGGCCGTAGTCAACACGCCGAGAGACATGAAAGACGGACTGCTTCCAAAAAGTCTGATCCCGTGGAAAAGTGCTAGAATAAGAAACGGTAACACAAGACCAATATAGATAAGCGGCACGCGTTCGACTTTTCGGTATACGGCAGCACATACCACTAAGGCAGCCACAAAAAGAATCAACGTGAAGCTAGCTGTAGTAAGTTCGAATCCCTGACCAAACAAAGACTTGCCGAGATGGACGCTGGTAAAAGAAGAGATGAGGGCTGATGCTCCGACAACCACGCCCGCCCACATCACCATGCGCGGCGGCAGAATAATCGAGCGCTCCTTGTAGGCACATACGCCATACATGACCGCCGATATGAGCGTTCCAACGGCAATGACTACTGTCTTGATGGCGTCAAGAATAATGTATGGCGTCGGAAGAAATGCCAGCGGAGCCACTATGATAGTAATGATCAGTACATAAAAAGCCACGGATTCTGCACGTGGAGGTCTGCGCCCAGGTGCCGCATCAGCGGAAGGTGTTGAGGCGCCGCTGGAAAATGATTGGAAATTCATGATGAGATGACTGATTATTACTTATAACAATGCCCATTATAACAGTAAACAGTGAAATTCAAAACGCAAACATGCTCCCGGTTTCCCGAGAGCATGCCTGTTTCGCCGTACCATAAGCCGAATTCTGTTCCCCGATCAGCCGTGAGGCTTCGCGAAGCGACAACCATTTGTCTAGGACATGCATTACTGCATGACTCGAGCGACTCTTCCCGCGCGACTTGCGCCACACGGGACACGGTCTTGCACTGAAGTAAGGATTTTGCCGTTGCACCTTCATGTTGCCATGAAGTTCATCCGCAACATTCACGAACCTTGCGGCCAATGAATGAGCGGAGCCTCCGCCTTTCGGCTCGGGCGTCACTGTTCGCACCTCTGGGTATTACCCTGGCAGGCATTACCTGCTACCTGTCTGCATGATGAAAGCGATCGCTCATTCTCACCATGCCAGTGTTCGGACTTTCCTCCCCACCGATGAGGCGGAGCGGTTGTCTGGTACGGCCAAAAACAATATATCATATTTCACAGGTCTTGACAAGCGAAATACACTGAATTCTCATCCTAAACGCAACAAAGTTTGCACTCTAATCGCAACACTTGTAACTACACCACCTCACACACCCCGCTCACACAGGCCAACTCCTTTTTGAGGTCAGTCTCATTCTGCTTTTCATAGGTGATGATCTTTGAATAGTCGATGTGCTCAAGCTTCTTTGAAAGCTCCTTGAATGTCTTCTCGTCGATTGCTTCGTATGGAGCGAGCTTGTAGACGTGATCCTCGCGCGGCAAGAACGATAGTCCGCCGACAATGTCCCAGTTTGCATAGACCCAGTTTGCGACTGCAATCCATTCATCGTTGCCAACTGAAATAGTGACTGAAGGATTGTGTTCCGTGAAATTGACCTTGACCATTTTCCAATATTCGAGCTGTTCGATAGCGGTCAAGTCATTTTTGAATGTAGTCGTTCCTTCCGGAGCCTTCACGGGAAACTCGAGGACGAAAGTTGTGGCATTTTCCATGGTCTGACCAACCTCTGGAAAATACGGAACTCCCTGATCCTTGAGCATACGGAAGAGCGAATCGGTCGATGAAATGCGAGCGCGACGAATATAGTATTGTGAGTGGCGAGGGTGCATGCCCGATGAACAATCAAAGGTCTGCGAGCCGTTACCGGAAGGCTTGACGCAGGTAACCGCGGTAGACTCGCCGATACCAAAACGCTTTGCGAACTCCTTATTGACCTTGATGGCCTCATCACGAAGCTTCTTCATGGTCTCTGGATTGCGAACTGCTTCACAGTCCCACTGACCAGTGATAGAAACACCGAGCAATCGCTCGCGATCACAGTGCTCTTTCCATTCCTTAGAAAGATACTGGAAATTGGTAAGCATCGACTGATAGGTTCCAAGGATAGCCGCGATACGAATCTTCTTCAACAACGTTTTTTCGGTATCTGTCGATCGTGCAACTACTTCTGACAGGTTGCAGAACTGCTTTGACTGAAGAATGATCTCGCCGCACGGATTGACGCCAATCATACCAATGACATGCTGACCTGATGGATCAAGATAGCCCTTGTACTCCTTGAGTGCCTTGATGCGGCGCTCCGGCAATGTCTTGGCCAACGAACCGCGGTTGAATATGCCTCGCTCTCCGGAACGGCTCTCGATGAGGGCCATCCATTCCTTGAGAAACTCCTCATTTGTAGGCTTATTGACATACACCGCGGAGTTGTTGGCGAGCGAGCGATGCGGATGAGTCATATAGAATGCGCCCTTCTTCGCATCACGAATCTCCTGATCATCAAGATCTGAAAGAGAAATAAGCGCACTGCGGCGGACTCCGCCTGCAACGATACATTCACCGACCATGCAGACGATATCGTGAACATCGATATTGCGCAGACGCTTGCCCTGTCGTTCCATCATAACCTGACGAGTAAACTCCAAGAGACGCTGAAGCGGCGCAGGACCGGAGGCTTTACCTCCCATAACTTTCAATCGTGATCCGAGCGGACGAATACGTGAAAAATCAAAATCAATATCTTTTCCGGCAGACCAGGTGGTTGCTCCCTTTACAAAAGCTTCACACCATCCTTCTTTTGAATCATCGACAACATGAGTCTTGAGCTTCTCTCCGGTCTGCATCAATATCTGTGGAAACTTTTGGACATTGGCGCTTTCTGCGGAAAAACCGACGCCGACACCGTTCATGGAGATGTACATGATCTCGGAAATGTCTTGGAAAGATTCCGGAGCGATGTATGAACAGTTGTAGGCGCAGACGTTCGTACGGCGTGCCGCAGGACCGGCAAACTGCAGGAGGCGCATCGAAGGAATTGCGGACTGCGTCAAAATAGATTCGCGAATCTCTTTGTACTCGGCATCCTTGAGTTTGCTGCCGAGATGTTCTTTCATAAAAGCGACATATCGATCGACTGTTTCGATCCATGTCTCGCGGCGATTTTCCTGATCGATCCATCTCGAGTAGGTGCGATAGTATACAAACTCTCCCAAGGCATTGCGGAAATATTTTTTGGAGTCGTTGGCGAGCTTGCGGACGTGGTCGGGCACCTCAAAACCGACGGCGCGGAGTTTTGCGCGCTCTTCGCGGTACAACACGTAATGCTTGGCCGTCTTCACATAGTCGGCACGCATGAGTTCCTGCTCGACGATATCCTGAACGCCCTCGACCGTCGGCAAAAAGTTTGAAAATTTTCTCTTGATGCGGACCATCTCCGCAAAAACCTGCTGCGCGACGAGCTGCGCCTCATCCATCGAACCTTCTTTGACCGTATTCATGCCTTTCCAAACGGCATTGGTTATTTTTGACAAATCAAACGGGACGATACGACCGTCTCGCTTAATAATCGTGGGGATGGAAACGGCCTTGGCCGCCACCTTGCTGGCAGTCTTTTTGTTTTTTGGCATACGTGTGTGTAAACAGCTCTCGCTATAACTACATGTTTTTAATAATCGGACCGATGTGCTTCAAAGTAATTGTTTATGACATTGTAACGCCAAACACTCCGCAAAAAAAGGTGTGGACAACGAGTTAAAACATATTTTTTTGTCTTGTCCATGATGAATTCTAGAACATGAGCGCAGTTCCCGTCCGCAGACCGAAGGTGTCAGCGCTTCCGGCATTGAGTTCAAGAACAAACTGGACATTTTCCGGCGAAGAAAAGGTTTTTGGATAGGATTCGGGAGAAAGATTCCTGGTTACGCCGAGTATGGTGCGGTCGCGATTCATCCAGACGATATCTATCGGAAAATTCATATCCTTCATCCAAAAATTCATACTGCCCGATTTCGGAAAAATAAAAAGCATGCCTTGATCGGAGGCAAGAGAGCTGTATCCGCTGAGTCCTCGCTCACGAGCGGCCGGTGTTTTGGCGATAAGCAGACGGATAATTCCTTTTGGCGTTCGAATGTATCCTTCCGACAGAGTCGAGCGAGTCGCGAGGACTGGCGGCGCGACCGCACGCGGAGACGTCCGCGAAATAGTCGCGGACGTGGCGGTCGCCTCATCGCCGGAAAGAAGCGAGGTAACGATCGTCGACGAGGCCATCCACAATGACGAGACCGGCTGGGCGGACGGCGTGGACGATGCGGTGCGGGAATTGGTACTCGAAGCTACATATTCATCGAGCGAAGGTATGATGCGCTGCGAAACTGTAGAACGCGCCATGTACCACAGTACGCCACATGCAACAACGATGACGACTAGCCAAAAAATTGTCCGGGATGCTTTCATGTGCTAGCATTTTAGCATATCAGCTTAATCATATGAGTATATGGAAATCAATATCTGGTCCGTCATTGTAGCGACTGTTGTCACGTTCATCATCGGAGCGATCTGGTACTCACCGGTATTATTCGGCAAGGAGTGGATGGCTCTCACTGGATGCGACGATACACAAGTAAGTGATGCGAAAAAGAAAGGCGTCGTAAAGTTTTACATCGTCCAGCTTATCATCACCTTCATTTCATTCTGCGTGCTCGGATTTGCCATGAGTGCAATCGGCGCACATACCACCAGTAACGGCGCCTTCATCGGCATCCTCGCCTGGCTCGGTTTTATTTTCCCGACGAATGTCGCCTCACTTATGTGGGAACGTCGTCCATTCAAGCTCGTGCTCATCAACAGCGTCAACATGCTTCTCAATTTTGTTGTCGGTGGAGCAATTATCGGGGCTTGGTAGTCTTGGTTTGAACGTCCCGAGCGGACTTACGATAGGCGCAATAGTCGCAGGCCTTCGCGGGAGCGGGAGCCTTTTCGTTCATGAGGCATTCGCGGATATCAGCAAGGGCTTTTGGAATCCAACTGTCATCACCCGTATATGGAATAAGGTCTATATCAAACTCAAGCTTGGCATCAAAGGCCTGGCGATCTGTTTTGCCATTGCAATAGACAAAATAGCCCGTGGTTGAGACCTTAAATCCACTCATGCGGAAGAGCCATTGATACACCTCCATTTGACGCTTGTAGCCAATCTGCCATTCTTTATCCAAACTCACCTTCTCTTCCTTGCTGGTTGATTTGTAGTCAACAATAATCACTTCCCCGTCGCCATTTACCCAAATGTCATCGATGGCTCCGGTGACCAAGAGATTGCTTGGCGTGTGGATATAACGAATACCTTTGAAATTACTTCTCCATAGTTCAAGATCCTCGTGCTGAAATGGAATAACATCTTTGAGGCCATAGGCATGCATCAATGGGTGCGCGCGCTTTTTGGTACGATGAATATCAAATTCTTTTTTGAGAAGCGTATCGACGGCCGAGTTGAGGGCAAATGGGAAACCTGGTGGGCGCCCCACGCCGAGACGACAATCAAGATAGAAACAAAGCGGGCAGTTCAAAAACAGATCAATCTTTGAACGGCTGACCTTAAAAGGTTCGCCGCTTGTGGCGTCGAATAGATTTTTGCTCCTGCGAGAATTATAGTAGTCGGACATATCTGCAGTGTACCGTAAAAGAGAAATTTGCGGAATGGTTACGAGATGGCTTTTTCCTGTTTCAATAATCGCCTCTTCTTGCCGCGTCCCCTATTGTAGCCACCTGTGGTTCCATCACTTCGAATCACGCGATGACACGGAATCTTCGGATCATAGTTGGTGTTTAAAATATTTCCAACCGCACGAAAGGCATGCGGACTGCCGGCCTTTGACGCAACTTGTTTGTATGTCAGTGTCTGGCCCTTCGGAATCACGCGGACAATGGCGAACACTTTTTCTTTGAATTGCGGCATGCCTATAAAGTACGCTCTTATTTCTTCTCCGCAACCGTTACTTTTTTGATGATCACGTCAGTAAGCGGCTTATCGTTCTGATTTTTAGGCGTCGTGGCGATGGCATCGACAACTTCAATCCCTGAGATAACGCGGCCAAAAATCGTATAATTATGCGGAAGCGGTGTGTCTTTGTGCATGATGAAGAATTGACTGCCGTTGGTGTTCGGACCGGCATTGGCCATGGCGACCGTGCCGCGAACATACCCTTTCTTGTATGACTCAGTAGCGGGATTGAGTTCATCGGCAAATTTTCCGCCCCATGCAGAGACACCCCCGGTACCCGTACCTGTCGGATCGCCGCCTTGGATCATAAAGCCTTCGATGACGCGGTGAAAGATGACGTCGGTATAAAATCCTTTATTGGCCAGCGTGATAAAATTTTCCACCGTCTTGGGCGCGTCAGCGTCATAAGTCTCAAAGACAATGGTTCCTTTGCTGGTTTCGAGAGTGATGGTATGCATGAAATTTTGTGTTGATGAGTTTGTAGTAGTAGAAGTAGTATTAGTGGCAGTCGCCGTGCTCGCCGGCTCCGTTTGCCACCAATGCAGTCCGGCTAAAATGACGATGATGACAATAACGACAATGAGCCAGGGAAATTTTCTTGTTTGTGGATGTTCCATATCAACAGATGAATTTAATTAAATAATGTTCAAAGATTATACAGGTCTTTTGCTTTTTCAACCACCAGTTTCTTGGCATCTTCAAGAGACATCTTAAGTACCGCTGCTGCAGCAGCTCGATGCCCTCCTCCACCAAGTGCAGCAGCAAGCTTTGCAACATCAAATTTTTCCTTATCACGCGTACGGAAACTGACTTTTACTTCGTGCGGTTGGCGCTCAATCAAAGATACTCCTACATTCCAACCAATAACCGACTTGAGAATATTTGAAATGCTTATGCCACGAATACAATCGTCAGGTATCTTTTTTTCAACAAGATCCTTATGAGAAACTACTGCAATTGCAATATTTTCTCCCAAAAAGGTTTGGATTGAACTCAAGGCAAGTGCCTGGTAATACAACGCTTCCTTCGACTGACTATTTTCCATTTCAAAAATGACTTTGGTGAAATCGGGAGCGAGTCTGACTAATTCTGATGCCGCGGAAAGAACCCGGTAGTCTGTTGGCTCATAGCGAAAGCCTCCCGTATCTGTATACATACCCATAAACAAATTTATGGCAACGTCACGGGTCAGAGAAACATTCCACAATTTTAGAAGCTGAAAGATGATAAATGCCGCAGCTGGAGAGGAAGTATCAACAAGATTGATCTCGCCATATTGTTCGTTGGTTGCATGATGATCAATTACAATTGTCTTCATTTTTAAAGGAAATGTCGGAGGATTCGCCTGGGATACCATGTTCCTTGAACCACTATCAACACTAATAAATAAATCAAACTCACTTTGATCTATTTCCGAGAAAGATTTTTTGACGATGTCTGCAACACCAGGAAAATGCATGAACCCTTTTGGCACATCAGAATCTCCTTGTATGACCGTAGCTTTCTTGCCCATTTGCTCTAATACAAATTTCATAGCCAACACCGAACACGTACTGTCAGGATCAGGCAATGGATGGCAATGCAGTAAAATAGACTTCGCCTTTTGAATCTCAGCGAGGATGAGCGGGGCTTTTTCTCTTATGATAGATGGAGTGTCGTCAGTCATAGAATATGACTATAACATATGCTATAGTTTACGCACCATGAAACGCACCTATATTCGTGATCTAAAGGCCTCGATTGGCGCCGAAGTTTCTATCTCCGGCTGGGTGGACATCCGCCGCGACCACGGCAAACTCATCTTCATCGATTTCCGCGATATGACCGGCAAGGTGCAGTCCGTAGCACTACCTAACAACAAGGAAGCTCACGAAGTTGCTGGCAAGGTTCGCCCTGAATGGATCGTGCGTGCTACCGGCATGGTCAACAAGAGACCGGAGAAAATGATCTCGAAGAACAAAGAGACCGGTGAGGTCGAGCCGAATGGCGACATTGAGCTCGAACTTAAGAAGTTGGAGATACTCAACGAAGCCGAGACGCCTGCTATCGAAGTCCGTGGTGATGGTAATGAGACTGGTGAAGAAGCTCGTTTGAAATATCGCTACCTCGACCTCCGCCGTCCGCGCATGCAAAGCAACATTCGCACGCGCCACAAGATCATCAAGTACATTCGCGACTTCATGGATGCTGATGGTTTTACTGAGATCGAAACGCCAATACTTACAAAGTCCACCCCCGAAGGTGCACGTGATTATGTCGTTCCTTCCCGCCTCGAGCAAGGCAAATTCTATGCGCTTCCCCAGTCACCTCAACAGTACAAACAGCTTCTCATGACATCCGGCTTTGAAAAGTATTTCCAGATTGCCCGCTGTTTCCGCGATGAGGACACTCGCTCGGATCGCCAGCCAGAGTTCACTCAGCTCGATATTGAGATGAGCTTTGTTGAGCGTGAAGATGTCATGGCCATCAACGAAAAGCTCTTGATTGAGATTGTGACCACACTATTTCCAGAGAAGAAAATCAAGGCTACCCCATTCCCTCGCATCTCCTACCAAGAGGCAATGGCGAAATACAAAACTGACCGGCCAGATATCCGTACGGAGGAAGAAAAGAAGGATCCGAACCTGCTCGCCTTCTGCTGGGTTATTGATTTTCCATTTTTTGAAAAGACCGACGACGAAAAAGGCCAGAGTGGATGGACATTCACGCACAATCCATTTTCTGCGGCAAAGCCCGAGCATCGCGACTGGTTGATGGCCAAAGAGAAGATTGGCGATATTCTGACGACGCAGTACGACGTTGTATTGAACGGTTTCGAGATTGGCGGCGGCAGTATTCGCAACCATGAGCCCGAAGCATTGAAGAAAGTGTTTGAAATTATGGGGTATCCGGCAGAACAGATCGAAGCCAACTTCGGCCACATGCTCCGCGCACTCGGCTCTGGTACACCTCCCCATGGCGGTATCGCCTGGGGTCTCGATCGTTTTGTTGCCCTTCTCACCAACAGCGCATCTATCCGCGAAGTCATTGCCTTTGCAAAGACAGGTGAAGGCCGCGACCTGATGATGGAAGCGCCAAGCGAGATTTCAGAAAAACAGTGGAAGGAGCTTGGGATTGAAGTGCGGAAGAAAAAGTAGACAGATACTAGAATTCTTATTTCCCTTCCTCCAAATCCAAACACACTGAATTGAGACAGTATCTCATGCCCGTTTTTGTGGGACCATCATTGAAAACGTGCCCGAGATGCGAGCCGCAGGTTGCGCAGGTTATCTCGGTGCGTGTCATGCCATGACTGGTATCGACTATTTCCTTGACTGCACCAGGAAGAGCCTGATCGAATGAAGGCCACCCCGTTCCCGAATCGAACTTGGCATCAGATGAAAAAAGTTTTGATCCGCAGACCTTGCAGGTATACGTGCCGTCGCGCGTGTCATGGAGAAGTTTTCCAGAAAATGGAGCCTCGGTACCCCTTTGACGGAGCACTTGATATTCTTCAGGGGTGAGTTTCTTTTTGATATCTTCTTCATTCATGTGATAGCATTATAGCGCCAAATACACTATCAAAGAAGGAGGGACCGGTGCCAATAATCGTGAGGTGATTTTTAGGAGAGGAGGGCGGAGGTGGAGAGGTGTCAACATGTGACCATTTCTTCGTCTTATGTTTGTAAGAATGCTCGGAGGAGGTCATACGAGTTTAAGCGCTATAATAGAAAAGATAAACTCTCCAATCTTACAAGTATAAGATTGAAAATGTGACAGTTCGGAGGATACGCCTCTCCCCCCAGAGCCTCCGCTGCACCGCAATTCGCCACGATTCACAGCCCCTTGATCTGCAAATCTTCTTTTTTTATTTATTTTCCCTTCTCATAATTGAATCTGCCATGTCCGCCATCAAATTTTCACAAAAAACAATCCTCGAATATATCATTCTTTCACTGATTAGTCGGAGATCGCACTCAACGAAAGAACTCTTCGAAAAATTCGAGCAACACAATCTCAAGGTCCCTCCTGGCAGTCTGTACCCCATTCTTGCCCAACTCAAACAACAAAACAAGGCTACTGCAGGCTTTGAAGAGATGGACGATGGACCAGCCCAAAAATGTTTTTCTTTAACTGAAAAAGGCCAGAATCGATTAAACGAACTCCAGGCAAGCTGGAGAAGCATTGGCCAGATAATTAACAACAGCGCAGACTAATACATGCGCACGAGTGAGCTTCACTAGATCATTAAAGTTGTGTGGATTTCAGTAGCTCTGCAAAGCGCTTCTCCAACTTTTCCAGCTTCGGAGCAATCACAATCTGACAATACGGCTGGTCGGAGTGATGCCTGTAATATTCCTGATGATACGACTCAGCAGGATAAAATACCTCGAGTGGTTTCACTTCAGTTACCACCGGTTTGTCATACGCATGCGATGTGTTGAGTTCGGCAATGAGCGCTTCGGCTTTTCTCTTTTGCTCTTGATCAGCATAAAAAATCATCGAACGATATTCGGTGCCTACATCATTTCCTTGGCGATTCAAAGTAGTAGGGTCATGAGTATTAAAAAATACATTGAGCAGGTCATCATATGAAATAACCGCAGGATCATATTCGATTTTAATAGCTTCCGCATGGCCAGTCGCACCGTCATGCACCGATTCGTAGGTGGGATTAACGGTATGTCCTCCTGAGTAGCCTGAAACTACGGTCATCACGCCTTTAAGAGAGCTGAATACCGCCTCGGTACACCAGAAACAGCCATTGGCGAATACTGCGGTGCGGAGCGAGGCGCGGGATGATGTGGACATGTTCTGCATCTCTATATTGTATACTAGCTAACAATGGACACAAGACATCTCATTTGGATCGGTGTGCTTATAGGAAGCTTCGTCGGCGGCTGGATACCGACGCTCTGGGGTGCCCCGGCATTTTCAATATCCGGCATAGTGGGCAGTACTATTGGCGGACTCGTAGGAATATATGTCGGCCATAAAATCTCCAGCTGGTAAGAAAAAACGCATGGGCGACGCGGGCGCGCACCTCTACATTCTACGCAGATACAGATATATTAATACCCGCGGCGCTGTGCCAATCTCGAACGCTTTGCTGCCAGACGCTTTGCCGTCTTCCTTGAACGAGAAGATTTCTTTTGAACTGATGCTCGTTTTGCCATAATGACGTGATGATATCATAACGCACTGAAAAACGCACATACTCTGCGCGTTTTTCATTAGTTGAAAGTCGGCTATCAGCGCATCTAGCGGCGTCTCTTTTTGCCGGCTTTGCGCTTCTTCGAAGACCCTTTCTTCTTGGCGACTTTTCTCTTTTTCTTTGCCATATGAGTGTTGAGCTATTGTATTACGACTGCCAAACGCTCGACCATATTTATTATACGTTACGCACGCAGAATAGCGAGAACGTCTTCGCCAAACTGTGTATAACTTTTCAATGCTAACTTTTATATGACCCTATATGGTATATAATCACATCATGAAAACTATACTCATTACCGGCGTAAGCCGTGGCATTGGCAAGGCTGAAGCCCTCCAATTTCTTTCAGAAGGTCACACCGTCATTGGCACATCGATCGATGGAACCGTCGATTTCGCCCACGAACGACTGACTATATTCCCTCTTGATTTGAGCAAACCCGCATCGATTGCATCCTGCGTTGATCAAATACAAAAAACTGGTGTGCGCTTTGACATTCTCATAAATAACGCCGGCGCACTTTTTGATGACGAGATTACCGAAGTTATAATTAAAAAATTACGCCAAACATTGGAAGTCAATCTCATTGGCACTATAGATTTTTCGGAACAAATCCTTTCGCTAATAAACTTGGGTGGCCATATCATATTTACCACTTCATCAGCAGGGTCAATAGCTGAAACGGATTACAAGACGCATTCACACCATCCGAATCAATACCCAGCATACAAAATATCCAAAGCAGCGGTTAATATGTATATGCGAACGTTAGCAATGCGCATGGAGCATGCAAACACCGGTATCATCGTCTCATCAGTTCATCCAGGATGGGTAAAGACAGATATGGGCGGAGAAGAAGCGCCCATGACACCTGAGGAGGCAGCCAAACACATCTGCGCACTTGCGCTATCGAGGCCAGAAAGCGGTCAGTTTTGGTTCAAAGGAGAAAAGTATCCCTGGTAGGTGTACAAAGTCCTATTCGAAAAAATATTTTTGGGTTAGGCATAATATGGTAGGATAGTGCCATGTCAGATGAACATCAGCCGCAATCGGATAAGATAACGAGGGAGGGCCTATATACGGGCTTTAAGGTGCTCCTCAAGTATTTAGGCCAATACCGAAAGTCGATTATTGCGCTTTCGGTGATGGGCATTTTTTCCGCGATTGGCAACGGCGTCATCCCGTATATTGCCGGCCGTTTTTTCGATGCCATAGCCGTGTCCGATGTCGTCACTGTGCTCGGATACATCCTGCCCCTCTATGTAGCATTGATACTCTTGTGGGCGATCGTGCAGTGCGTCACCTACGTTCTTGATTGGCGAAGCACTATTTTGAGCGAGTATCTTTCCAATACCATCTGGCTTGATTATTTGTCCCATGGGTTTAGCTACCTTCTCACCCTGCCAATTTCGTTTCATAAAAAGAACAAGATCGGGGAGATCGGTAATAATATCAATACCGCTGCGGGATCACTTGAAACTATCGCCGGCAGAATTGTTATTGATTTGGCGCCGCAGATTCTCTCAATCCTCATTGCGTTGGGAATCGCGTTCTACGTCAAGCCACTTTTGGCGGTATTCCTCATTGTGGGACTTATTGTGTATTTGTTTGTGTTGACGCGAAAGGTTAAGCCACTTGCTGACATTCAGAAAGGATACTGGGAGGTGCTGGCAAAATATTTCTGGGGCGATAGCTATGATGCGATCGGCAATGCGGTTGCCGTCAAGCAAGCGACCACTGAAGAATACGAACGCGACAAGTTGTTTGCAAATAGTCGCAAAGCGGTACCCTTGTGGATGAAGATGACCAATATTTGGGGCTCGCTGACGCTGTATCAGCGGTTCATCATTCTCTGCACGCAGGTAATAATTTTTGTGATTTCCGTCTATTATATACGCGACGGTTCAATGACCCTTGGCGAACTGTTGGCATTCAATGCGTATGCCGCCATGATCTTCGGCCCATTTGTGACAATCGCGCGCCAGTGGCAAACTATTCAAAACGGCATAGTCAATATCCAGCAAACCGAAAAAGTGCTGCAAACGGAGCCGGAACTCTATGAGCCAAAAAATGCGATTACTGCTGCCGTCAGAGGTGATATTGATTTCAAAAATGTATTTTTTCATTATGATGAAGGAAAACCGGTGCTTCAAAATATCTCATTTAGCGCCAAAGCCGGAGATGTGATTGCCTTGGTCGGCGAATCCGGCGTCGGCAAGAGCACGCTCATTGATCTCATTTCAGCATTTCATTTCCCGGTAGAAGGCGAAGTGTGCATCGATGGCCAGCCGATACAGCGCTATAGCCTGAGAAAGCTCCGCTCCCAGATCGCCGTCGTTCCGCAGGAGGTTGTGTTGTTCAATGATACGATTAACATCAACATCAAATACGGCAATTTTCATGCCACTGACGAACAGATGAAAGACGCGGCCCGAAAGGCGCACGCGCTCGATTTTATTGAAAAGTTTCCCGACACATGGGAGCAGATCGTCGGCGAACGTGGCGTCAAATTGTCCGTCGGACAGAAACAGCGCATAGCCATTGCCCGCGCTATTCTCCGCGATCCGCGCATCTTGATTCTCGATGAGCCCACGAGCGCCCTCGATGCAGGCTCGGAAAAGATCATCAGTGACTCGTTGAATGAATTGATGCGCGGAAGAACCACTTTCATCATTGCGCACCGCCTTTCGACAGTCCGCAGGGCCAATCAAATATTAGTCTTCAAGGAAGGCAGGATTGTTGAATCAGGGACACATGCGGAATTACTCGAGATAGAAGGAGGTGAATATCGCCGTCTCCATGAATTACAGATCGGTTTGCACGAATAGTGGGTACACAAAGTCCTTCATGTGACATGGGTGTGCAGGAGCCATTTTTATGTGGATTTCTGAGGCTTTTTTCATACTTCCTCACTTTCCCTGTAATGCAACATCAACCACATCCCCGCGGCTATGTGGTCGGTAGGTAAACTGGCGCGAACCCAGAAGGATAGCGAGCGATCCGATGATGTATATGATATAAAACAGCACCTGAAGCGGCAATTGGTAAAAATAAAGCTGGAAACCCTGCTGTTCTTCGTAGGAAATAAAGGCTGCCAACAGGACGCCGATAGCAATCAAGAAAATCCCCGCGGCAATCCATTTGATCGGACGCTGGAGCAGGTGGAGATGTTCAAATGTTCCCGTTGAGAGATAAAAATAGGCAGCCGCAATGACTCCGACGATAACAGAGAAGAATATGAAGATAAGTTCGTATTGGGCTGTCATGTTCGTGTACACAGTATACTACCCGCTTCTATAATTTCCTACTGTCATATCCCCAATGCAAAAGCGCCTGCCTTTGCCGAGTGTGGCATGAATAATCATGCAGGCGGCACGAATGGACCACTTGCGCCACGTGCCGAACCATGGCTTTCCAACGCTTGATTTGTCGTGCGTCATCAGGATGGCGTCTGCCCATGTAGTACCGGCAATACCATTGGAACCATCCGCGCGGATCATCAGGATAAATCCAGCCCTTGGCACGCCACACGGAGAGCGGCTGGCTGGCATTCACGCCAAAAAAATTGAGGAGTTTATCTCGCTTCTTGGGCCACTCTTTTCCCTGTTCGGCAGGTTGAGCGAGCTTGGCATGAGCGAACCATTCCCGTGGAAATTCATCCACGCAGTCTGTCATATATTTTCCCCCAAACGCACCGAGCTCGAGTATTTCCTGTGGCGTCAGGTGCGGCTTAAATTCCGGATCAAAATTTTTCCCAACCGGCTCAGTCAGCTCGTAGGTATAGTTCGACTGCATGCGGTCGTTGACGGTAATGGTTTTCATGGGAACATTATAACAAATACAAAAAGCCGCCCGTGAAGGCGGCCGAGATCGTACATTCCCAACTATAATGCCTGCTTGATGAGTTTGACGACTGCGAGTAATTCCTCCTCTGGCGAGGCCTCGCGTTCTCCAGGTCGATAGAGAAACTGGCGAGGTTCATATTGAGTGATACCTGTGTCACCCTCCTTGCGTGGCAAGACATGCAGATGGAAATGTGGCACCGATTGACCTGCCAACTTTCCTTCATTCCAAGCAAAGTTGAATCCTGTTGCTCCAAACGATTTCTTCAGCGCCGTGACCACCTGAAGACGAAGTGCCAGCACGGCCTTGAGTTCCTCGTCCGTCATGTCGTCCATCTTGGCAATGCATCTGCGTGGCGCAATGAGTACGTGCCCCGGAACAATAGGGATGTTCGTCGGAAAAACCCAGGCGAACTCATTACCCACAATCTCACGGGCTTTGATTTCAGGAAGGGTGCAATAGACGCAGGACTTCATGTGTATTACTCTTTACGTTCAACGATAACCCACTCGTCTTCATCAATGCCCGTATAAGCAAAGCCGTAACCTTCAGATCCACGGTGCCCAATGGCTAGATATGGTTTTTCCCGATGAAAGCCCACCTCAAACATGACCATCCTTGCGCCATGACCAGGCTGCCAATAGGATCTTCCTCCTAGAACAATTGGCTGCATGAGAGTGGTGTATCCATGGTTACTGGGGAGATCGAGTTGTTTGTCCCACTGTAAGCACAAACACGCGGCAATCACTTCAGGACAACTCCGAAAACCACGTTCGCCCACAAGATGACGAAACGACGAAATCTGCATCGGCCCGTGACCAAAAACTGCCGGTGAAACCGCAGCCAAGCGCCAGGGCTTACTATCGCGCGGGTGATAATGCAGGCCCCGCAGCGCATCGCGAATCTCGTGTGGCTGATCATCTTCGACTCGTGCATCAAGAACATGGCCATGTTTACACAGTTCTTGAAACAAGTTGTCTGGAAATTTCTTCGGCTTTTTGAGTTCGAATTCGTGGTATTGGATTGTTTTGATTGGCATATAATTCCCTTTCTGGTCCTAGTATAAACATCGCATAGAAACAAAAAAGCGAGGACGTCCTCGGTAAAAGACGCCCTACTTCTGACTTTCTAATATTTCCACAATGGTGTCCGGATACGAGACCAGCTCACTCATTTCCGCATTCCAATTGATAACAAACTTCTTCAGAGCGATGCGTGCAATGGGATCAGCCATGCCGGCAACCATGCGTTTTATTTTATTTGTCACAAGATCAATATCTGATTGCACAAACCTTCCTATAAAAAACTTATAGTGTGTAACCTCGAGATAATCAGCAACTTTGACGATGCGGGCCTCATCGGACTGTGCATCCATAATTTCGTCCGACAATGCGCCGAAACGTTTTGAAAATGAGCCAAAGAAACCTGCAATGAAGCGCTGATTCTCTGCCTCAAATACTTTGGCGTATTCTTTGGCCTGCGGATTGACGCGAGCATAGGGCATGGAAATATCTCCGCCAAACAATTCACCAACATCATGCACGGCTGCAAATTCAAAAACTTTTTCAAGATCAATATGTGCGCCAGCATCCCTCAATAGGACTGCAATCTGCCAGGCAATCATGAGAACTAGATAATGATGTTCCGCCAGATTACCCATGCGCGTCTGCCCTCCCCAAATCATATAGCCCGTCTGAGGCTGGTTGCGCGTCAGCTCAAGAAGATGAAATAGCTGTGTAAGGTGTTTCATTGCCTACACAGTGTATCGGTCTGATCGTAACGCGAATAGTGAAGACTCTTCGGTAACTTATATCAGTTCCCCGCTCTGCACATCTTCGTCGTAGAAAAACGGCATTTTGAAAATAGTGCCCGCTTTCACCGCGCGAAGTACGTCACCCAGTTTTTTAATGGAATCAAAGGCGGCAGAATCATTCTTTATGGCCTCATCTATAGGAACCCACATGTTGTGGCCATATTCCGTATCCTCTATAAGTTCACCGAAACATTCATCGCTATATGCAATCGGAAAAAGCACATCTGAAAAGAGTTCGCCTTTTATATACATCGTTCGGCGCTGAATCCCAATATGTTTGAATGATGCCTCAAGTCCTGTCTCCACTTTGAGTTTTCTAGTAGCCGCATCTTCTATTGACTCGCCCTTGCGAACTACTCCTCCCATTACACCCACTTTTCCATATGAAGGATTTGATTTGCGCAGCTGATTGAGAATTTCGATCTTTCCCTTATTCATTCGCGACACAACGGTGAGTACATTTACTTTGAAAACATTGATGGATCCCGTTTCTTCAACAGGTGGATTAAAGTCAGCCACATGCTTCACACCGGTCGCAGAAAGTGAGTAACCATCATCATCCTTGAGAACATAGCCTTTCTTTACCAAAAATTGCAGATGATAGTTATAGAGGTCATTAGGGACGCCCTTTGGCTGAATCTCGCTGTAGCGGAGAGACTTGGCGTTCTTGAGCTTGCTGATGATTTGGTTCTGAATCTGGGAGACGATTTGGGACATGGGTCATTTATATACTTCAATTGACGAAAAAGCAATCAGGAGATGATTGGTGCTCGCGGTGCAAACTTTGCCTTAATTCGTTCCCAATAAAAAACCTTTATGATAATAGCCGAACACCAAATCACGAGAATAATAAAGAAAATAGGCGTCTGATTATCCAGAATGAATTCGCCGATAAAATAAACAACAAATCCCCAAAATGTATTCCAAACAACAATACCAAGAGTCGAATATGCCAAGAATTTTCGCAGTGGAAGCTTCAACACACCAGCCGCCGTTGCAATGATCGAAGCTAAATTGGTGTCCCAATAATTTGCCATGAATGCAAAAAAGGCGTGCTTGGCAATTTTTTGTTCCGCAGTATCAAGAGATTTTTTGAGACCAAATTTGATGAAGAGCTTATACCAGCCATATTTTCCTAAAAGATAATTGACAATGTATGCACAGAAAAAAGCGATGCTCACAATTATGACGACTTCAATAGCTCGTGGAACATCGCCGCGGGCCGAGATAACGCCGAGAAAGATGACGAACCCTCCAGGGAAATATTGTCCAAGTAACAACAATCCCTCTATGAACGAAGCGCCGAGAACAATCCACAAGCCATAACTATCAAAGGAGTGCTTGATTATCTCAGTAAGCTCGGTAATCGATGGCAGTCCAAAGACACGCCACAATATCGTATAGGAAATATAAATCACTAAAAGTGTCAGAGGTATCGAGATTGCTTTGAGGATACCTTTGAAACTAATCTCCATGTTACGCCTTTATCTTAGAGAAAAACCAAGCTCCAATACCCACAAAAACCATAGAGACCACGACGAGGACGCCAAAGTCTGTCCACGCCGAGAAATGAGAGGCACCATTCAAGACCGCGCGCAAACCGTCGATACCATAGGTCAGCGGGTTAAAATAGGCAATCCAACGGAGTGCCGTAGGAGCACTATCGAGCGGAAACAATGCGCCGGACAGAAAGAAGACTGGCATAATGACGAAGTTCATAATGAGCTGAAATCCCTGCATATCTTGAAGCTTCGTGCCGATAGTAGTTCCTAACGCCGTAAAGACCAGCGAAATTAGGATCATGAAAACGAGCGCCGGAATAATCATCGAAAGATGCGGACGAAAACCGATCAAAAGTGAAATGACCAATACTAAAATTCCTTGCAATGACGATGTGGTTGCCCCACCAAGTGTGCGACCGAACATAATGGAGAATCGAGAAACGGGCGCAACCAAGGTTTCCTTAAGAAAACCAAACTGACGATCCCAGATAATCTCGATACCAGAAAAGGCGGCCGAGAACAAAATACTCATGCCAACAATGCCTGGCGCCAAAAACTGGATGTAGTTGCCGTTACCTGTTGCGGCAAAAGTAGAGCTCAATCCAAACCCAAGAGCTGTCAAGAAAAGAATTGGCTGACACAAGGATCCGATGATACGTGAACGCGAGCGGAAATAGCGCTTGATCTGGCGGAGCCACAGTATGTACATTGCGTAAAGTTCGTGTGATTTCATGGTGATATATTGAATGAAATTGACTGTCTTACCTGCGTCCCCCGCCCTTCCAGACTTTTGCCATCTGACGGAGTCCGTCGACCGCTCCTGCTTCTTCTGCACGAATCGTATGCCCGGTGAGCTTGATGAAAGCATCTTCCAGCGACGCCGTGCCAGCCTGCGCAATAATGCCCGCCACAGTATCCATGACAATCATTTTTCCATGATCAATAATGGCAACCTTGTCAGCGGTGCGTTCAACTTCTTCCATGTAATGCGTGGTGAAAAAGACCGTGAGTCCACGCTCTTTGTTGAGCTTCTTTATATATGACCAAATGTGGTTGCGTGTTTGAGGATCGAGTCCGACAGTTGGTTCATCGAGAAATAGAACCGCAGGGGTATGCAAAAGTCCACGAGCAATCTCAAGACGTCGCTTCATACCTCCGGAAAATGTTTTGACCAGACTGTCCTTGCGATCCCAGAGCTCAACGAACTCGAGCATTTCTTTGATGAGGCGAGCGGTGTCTGCACGTGCAACACCGTAAAGACCAGCATGGAAAAACATATTCTCGTAGGCAGTGAGCTCATCATCGAGTGATGGGTCCTGGAAAACAATACCGAATGAGCGGCGTGTATTCTTTGGATCTTTGACCGGATCAAACCCATTAACCTCAACTGAACCAGAAGTCGGATGGACCAATGTTGTGAGCATTTTGATTGTGGTGGTTTTACCGGCCCCGTTAGGCCCCAAAAAGGCAAATGTACTTCCTGCGGGAACATCGAAAGAAATGTCATTTACTGCGACAAGATCACCATATTTCTTGGTGAGATTTTTGACTGAAATGCGTGAATTGGGATTCATAGGAATTGATATAGTACCATAGATAAAGACGCCCCAGCCAGTATTTTATTTCACCACATGCTCCATGGCATACTCCCAACTTCCCCCTACCTTTTTGCCAGGATTGAAAATACCTTTGGGATCCCAAATCTTCTTTACTTCTTCAAATAGTTTGTACATTTCCTCACCATATTGCATCTTCACGAACGGCGTGCGAATCATTCCATCGTTGTGTTCGGCGGTAATCGTGCCATGATAGCGATGCACCAATTCATAGACCTTCACTGACAATTCCTTGATAACATCGTGCGAATGAACTTCATGGAGATCCATCAAAGGAATAATGTGGAAGTTGCCATCACCGATGTGCCCCGCAATCGTATACGTCAATTTATATTGATCGAGAATTGTATACAGTTCAGGCAAAAATTCAGTCAGCTTTTCTGGAGGAACAGCAAAATCATCAATGAACGGCGCCGTACGGAGCTTCTTCACATGATGGCGCAACATATTGAAACTCTCGCGGCGGATAACCCAATATTTATGAGCATCGGCTTCGTCCTGGGTCACTCGTGATTCCTCGTGCAGTTCCTTGAGAGAATCGCGTGCTTCATTCGCCATGCGCAAAGCTTCAACTTCGGTCTCGGCAGTAAATTCAGCCATCAAGACGAGCTTCGGCACTCCGCCGCGCAGGACCGCCAACACTTCAGGGATAAATGAAAAGCCAAGCTTGAAAATATTTCCGCCCATTTGTCTCATCAGTTGCGGTAAATACTTAAGCGCAACTTTAAATGTATGATCATCATATGACTCGAAACTCTCTGGCTTGAACTTCATGATATGCCCGGCCGTTGGTGCCAACAATTTCAAATCCTTCAAAAATACCACCAGGAGGCGCGAATGGGGCTTTGGTTTGATGAGAGCAAACTCTATTTCGGTAATAAGTCCAAGCGTTCCTTGTGAACCGACAATAAGTTTCGTCAGATCAAATGTCCCCTTCTCTTTATTCATAACATTCCACAGATAATAGCCGCATGAATTTTTTGAAACAATCGGCCGCGCCGCCTGAATCTTGTCATAATTATCAACAATCAGTTCATGCATTTTTCTATAGACCTCGCTTTCAAAGGTGGGAAATTTCTTGGCCTGCTCAAGCTGGGGAAATGTCAGCGGCGTGAATTCATATTCTTTTCCATCGGCACAAACCATGTTGAGCCGCTTTACATAGCGTTCAGTCTTGCCATATGCCAAGGTTTTTTCACCACCGGAATTATTGGCCACCATACCACCGACAGTACAAATCTCGCGCGATGCAGGATAACTCGGCATAATTTGGCCGGTCTTCAACGTTTCCTTATCGAAATCCCGATACAAAACACCAGGCTGGGTAACCGCGCGGCCATCCGTAACACTTTTTATTGCATTAAAATATTTCAGAAAATCGACAACAACGGATTGCGTCAGAGGACCGCCGGTCATGTCGGTGCCGGCCGAGCGTGCTGTCAGCGTCATACCCCCATGGTCAGAAACATAGCGCACCAACTTTTTGACATCGCCCACTGTTTTTGGCCTTATGATCACTTCGGGACGAACTTCGAAGATACTGGCATCGTGACTGGCGACATATAAGGAGCGCTCATCCAGATCCACATCACCATCAATGAGCTTTTCGAGTTCGTGAGCATTCTGCATGGGGAAAGTATATCATGTACATTGACAAAAGCCTTAGTCGAGGTACTATCATTATGAACAAATCTAGGAGACACATATATGATCTGGAAAGAAGTCCTTGCAGCTGAACGCTTCCAACGGGGGTACCTTGAAGTTGATA
Organism: uncultured Candidatus Saccharibacteria bacterium; assembly: GCA_964619985.1. Classification (GTDB taxonomy): domain Bacteria; phylum Patescibacteriota; class Minisyncoccia; order Phycocordibacterales; family PALSA-1337; genus C7867-002. The sequence continues at coordinate 3,246 of CAZUII010000001.1, read as the reverse complement.
CGGGGATGATGCGCTACGGCGGTCCTATTGCTCGCATGATGATAGGCGACACCAACAATAAATTCACCTTTATACTTGCCTGGTGCGCCCAAAAAGATTCCGGGGGAGGACCAGCTTGCACCCGCATCTGGGAACTCTGCGAAGACCCAAAACGTCTCACCGTCGAGTTTGATTACACAATGACCGGCATACCACGCGAAGCGTCAGACACCAATTCATTTCGTTTCAAAATCCCCGGAGTGGGCAACGCCATCTTGCTACCACAAGGATATTTTGGACAGACTGGGACAGTATTGCAACCAGTCATGGTGCGAGGGCTAGTGCTTGAGCACGCCTGACTGCTCTTTGCATCACGACGCAAACCGCCCGACTCGCGAGAGTCGGGCAATTTTTTTATTACACCTTGACTAGACCTAACTTACACCGACCAGATCCACGGCGTTGAGATTGCGAGCATCATGAGAGCGGCGCCAATAAGTGCCATGTTCTTCTGGAAATTGATGCGTTCACCCATGCGAGCCATCGGATCCTGAATCTTCCAAAATGCATGCATCATGAATGATACAGGGACCAGGAAGACAACCAGCGCAATAACGCCAATCAGTGGATACAATCCAAGGACCATTGAGATGCCACCAATCAAGAGCAGGATGCCGCTCACCACGATAGCCAACTTGGGCGAAGGAACTCCCTTTGAAGCCGCACAACCAACCATGTGTCCACCTTTTACGAGATGGTTGTAGGCATTGAGGAGGAAATATCCGCCAAAGATGATGCGGCCGATAAGAAATACGATTGCCATGTTGTTTTTGTATAGTTAAAACGACCACTGGTAATGGAGCGTAAGTATACACGAGAAACCTTAGTACTGTATACTTCCCACATGAAAACCTGTCTGCTCATCCCTGGAAACCCGGCCATTGAATATCAATATAGATCATGGATGCAGGAAATCAGACACCAACATCCCAACGTCCACATAGTATACGCCAGTTCATATGTACTATTCAGTAGACGACTCAATTACCTTGAATACGACCAGGCGATGACAGCACATTATGAACATATCTTCCTAGGACTCGATGCATCAGATAAAATAATCTTACTCGCGCATTCAGCTGGAGCATACTTTGCTTTCCGGCTACTTGAAAAATATCCAGATAAAATTGAAAAAGTAATCGTGCTATTCCCCTATCTTGGATATAGTCGCATACCATTACTTACATTGGTCAGTATTCCTTACTGGATAGACCGGTTTTTTCCACTAGCCGAAGTAGTATCCCTCGGTAAAGGTCTTTCCAGGAAAAAATACAACGAGAATACGGGTGATATTTCTACTACAGAACTTACCGCCTGTCTGCGGTTTGGAGTGCGTCAGTGCATGTACTTTAATAAACACGCCTTTGACATTCCATCCATTTCTCAACATGCAGATAAAATACGCTTCATCTATACGGATCAGGACAAATGGTGCCCTCCAGAGACTATCGAATCGCTCAAGCCATTCTCGACCAGCAAAAAAACCAACCTACCGCACGACTTCATCCAGACACCAGAATATCGCGTGAGTATGATACAAGAGCTTGGAATCAATCCTTAACAGATGACTATCCTGTATACCATACTGATACTATTGGTTCTGTTATTTCTCATAGAATTCATATTTCTCTGTGCACGCTTGGGTCCTGCAGGATTGAAGGAATTATTAGTGAAAAAGGAATGCTTGAACTTGGATATCAAAGTTAAGGAAAGCGGCCTCAAAATCCTGGTCGTTGGCGATAGCACCGCAACGGCAAGGGGTGTGAAGATTGAAGAATCTATCACTGGTCGTTTATCTTCGAAATGTAATGCACAAATACACAACCTTGGAGAAAATGGTGCAAAAATACACGATGTGACTGAACAACTAGATTCCGCAGGAAAAGAAACCTATGACCTGGTACTTATTCAGGCAGGAAATAATGACATTGTATGGTTTACCCCTTTATATAAAATACAGGCACAAGTACCCATATTATTTGAAAAAGCAAAAAACCTCGCACCTCGCGTCATCATGCTCCGCGGCGGCAACCTGGGCAATTTCCCTTTCTGGCCCAGAAGTGTAAGTTGGATTATTTCCAGACGATCGTTGCAAGTCAGAGAAATCTGTAAGAAGATTGCCGAGAATAATGGCGTCTTGTATGTTGAATTATTTCAATCAAGGAAAGATGATGTGTTTCTTAAAAATATCCCGCATTACTACACCCCAGACTTGATTCATCTAAATGGCAATGGGTACAAAGTCTGGTTTGATTATTTGATGGGAGAAATGGAGAAAGCTGACTATGATTTCTAATAAAAAATATCAAACTCATTCGCCCGATTCGCGTAAACCACGTTTAATATTAACTACCGCAAACCATCTCTGACCCTTGTGATAATTTCTTTTAGTTCCGGCAAATCATTTTTGATGCTGTCCCACACAACACCTTCGTTGATTCCCCAGTACTCGTGCACCATGAGATTCCTCATAGCCATAATTTCCCTCCATTCGACATTCGGGTAGTTTTCACGGACCGCGTCGTAGATATTTTTAACAGCTTCGCCAATCACAATGAAATTCATCATGACTGCATCATAGGACTTTCTGTCATGTTTCAACTCATCCTCATTCTGTATACCAGAAACATAGCCATTGATCTTTTCAATGGCGTCGAACACATCTTGGATAAATAATGTGACGTCCCTTTTTTCGCTCATACTATGACCAACTGATTTAGTATCCTCTCCCGAATAATCGGCTTTATCCCGCTCTTTATGACCAAGTCAACTTTTTTTCCAAGTAAATCCTCCAGATAGAATTTCATCCGGGCAAATCCAAAGAAACCCACAGGTACCTTGCGGTTGAGTTCAATGGCAATATCAATGTCGCTGTGTTCATTGCTGTCACCTCGCGCATACGAGCCGAAAACACCTATTTCCTTCACACCATAGGTTTTCTGCAGATGTTCTCTGTGCAGAGATATTTTCTCTTTAATTGTTTCCAATTCTTTGGACATGGCGTCATTATACCATGATTTTGCCTGCCTACACAAACGTCAGTGCCTTTCCCAACTTCCCCGCACGGCCGGTACGACCGATGCGGTGAACATAGTCATCATAGGTTGCAGGAATGTCATAGTTGATCACGTGAGTGATGCCAGAAATATCCAACCCGCGCGCGGCAACGTCAGTTGCTGTGAGAATTTGAACCTGATGATCCTTGAA